>NZ_JBYRHS010000004.1:0-484030 GCF_058068265.1 Aequorivita sp. IT1183
ATGGAACCTTCGGGGGAAGCCCACTGCCATCAAGCGATTACTGGTTCAGAGTGGAATACACCGAAGACGACGTGCCTAAAGAATTCAAAGGACATTTTACCCTAAAACGATAAATAGAAATTATGAATATTAAACAAATCTCTCTCATCCTACTTTTGTTTTCATCCATTTATGGATATTCCCAAGACGGAATACCCATTTACTCAGATTATTTTTCTGATAATCTCTATTTATTACATCCTTCGATGGCGGGAGCTGCATCACACAACCAATTGCGCCTAACAGCACGCCAACAGTGGTTTGACCAAAACGAAGCTCCAAATCTACAAACGCTAAGTTTTAATGCGCGAGTTGGAGAAAGATCTGGACTTGGAGTAATATTATACAATGATAAAAACGGATATCACTCTCAAACTGGGGGGTATATAACATATGCCCACCATATCATGTTTTCTAGAAGTGAAGCAGATTTAAATCAGTTATCTTTTGGTTTGAGCGCTGGTTTAACACAATCTCGTTTGGATGAAACTCAATTCGACCTTTCAGATTTTGATCCTGTTATTAGTGGAATTATTCAGAGTAGCTCATATTTTAATGTAGATGCGGGTCTTTCATATAATTTCTTAGACTTTTCAGGACATTTCACTGTTAAGAATATCATCTTTCAGAATAGATCAATTTATAGTGAAGAATTTGAATCAAACAACCAACGTAAGTATTTAATCTCTGCAGCATATGCAATTGGACAATACGGACAAGATTGGAGCTATGAGCCATCTTTTCTCTTTCAATGGAGCGAACGCACTGGCGAACAAGCTGTAGATTTAAACTTTAAAGCTTACAGAAAGATGGAATTTGGTAAGTTGTGGGGTGGTTTATCTTACAGAAGAAGTTTGGATGGAGCTGAATTCCTTAACGGGCAGGAAGTAAAAGTTCAAAAACTGCAATATGTTACTCCAGTTTTGGGGATAAATTATAACAATTTCATGTTTGCATATACATACTCTTATCAAGCTGGGAATATAAAATTTGAAAGTGGCGGCTTCCACCAAATTACTTTAGGTTATGACTTTTTGGGAGGAAGAGATGAGCCATACGATTGTAATTGTCCTGCAATTAATTAGACCTTTTTATTCGTAAAAGAAAAATGCCTGACACTCTTAAAAGTGTCAGGCATTTTATATTTAGAAAAAATCTATTCCCAAGAATAATTCTTTTTCTCTGCTTGTTTTTTTATGGCTTGCACCATTGCGTTTTCCAGCCCATTACTCGTTTCTTTCGTGTTTTCTGCAATGTACTTTCGGCGTTGCTCATTAAGTTCCATTATTTCCTTTTGAATTGTTTCTCTTTCCAAACGCTTTGTTTCAAGATACTTCTTTATTTGCACCGTAGTTTTTCCTTTCAACTCTTGTGGTAATTCATCTTTTTTCAACTTATCATAACTAAAATCTGCTTCTTCTTCGGCATCTACCATATCCCAAGTGCTGTTGGTGTAAAGATGACTTCCTTTTGAAACGGTTCGGCTTACAGCATTGGCTTTGCTATATTCCGCAGCATTGGCATCTTGTTCTTGCTGTAGGCGACTTTTCGCCATTCCTGTAGTACCATAAGGAACATACGTTTTATTAAGCTTTATATTCAACTGAATTATAATATCGTCATACGGGGAGGGCACATAAACGGTTTGTTGGTTTTGGTTAATTGCCATATAATCGCCGTAGGTAAGTTGGGCGCCATCTTTCCAGTAGCTGTCAATTCCGTGTTTATAATCGCCACAGAAAATCGTATTTACCACGACACCACTTTCTTTGGCATTTGCAGCGGCATCTTTGTAATGAATTTCGCCTTGGTCGAAGGGTTCATTCCCTGCAATAAAAACCATTTTTAAATCGTCATCTTCTTTACCCCAATCAAGTTTATTCAAAGATTCTTGAATTACAGCGCCGCAGTATTCGCTTCCGCCAAGGGTGGTTAGTGAAAAAAGCTCTTTGGAAACATCATCCAAATCTTCAGTGAAACTCAAAATTTTCCGGATATAATTATCTTGGGAACTTAAGTTATCATTACCGTATTCGTATAAAGCAATTTGTAGTTTCGGGCGGGCATTATAGCATTTTGCGTAGCTTAATTCGTTTACTATTTCCCAGAGTTGTGCTTTTGCTTGATCTATCAATCCGTCCATGCTGTTGCTGGTGTCTAATAGCAGCGCGACTTTAATGAAGTGGTCTTTTTTAGGTTTTTGAGTTTCTAATCTTGCTAAAAACTCACTTTCGCTTTTTTTATTATCAGCTTTGCAAGAGTATGCGGAAGCTAGTAAAATAGTAACCATAATAATTTGTAACGTTCTCATAACTTTGTTTTTTTATACAGGTAAACCTATGATGAACATTTTTTAGAAAAAACCTACATTATGTGAATGCTGCTGGCGAATTAGTAAAAACAGTCTTTGGGTGAGTGAAGTATTCTTTTTCTGTTTTTGCGGGCGCTATTTCAGAAAAACGTAATTTTGGCTTTGCTGCAAAGTGCGTATGTTTACCGTTTATTAGACTAAATGAAAACCCTACTTTATATTTTTTTATCGTTTGCCATTTTTTATTCGGCTGAAAGCTTTTCGCAAGTAAAGCGGCAAGCGGAAAACAAACCTTTTATGTTAAGAGGTGAAGTTGTTGATGGCGAAACAAATATGCCCATCTCCAAAGTGAATGTTGAGATTTTGGGAGGCCAATATACCACAACCAATCTTTCGGGAAGATTTGCTATTTCGGCGAAAATTGGGGACGAATTAGTTATTAAAAGCGACGATTTTGTTACCGTTTATTATAATATTACCAAAGACGATTTTATTACCGTTCGCGTTGAAAAGGCAAAAGGAGAGGCATCCGCACCAATTGCCAAAAAGGTTCAAGACGAGAAAAAACTCGGATTTATTAATTTTCTAGATTCTGCAAAGTTCTTTTTGAAAAAGGACGCTCCTAAAAGTATCGAATACATAACCCGCGCTTTGGAACCAAGACGTAACGAAAGCATTTCTAAAAAACAAAATAGCTTGGCATTTGAAACTTTGGGCGATATAAATTTGTTTTGGAATCAGCCAGATTTGGCTATTGACAATTATAAACAAAGCTTGCAAAATACTGCCAATATTGATGTTTCAATAAAATTAGCTAAAGCATTTGCCCAAAATAAAAGCTATCAGGAAAGTATTTCAACCTTCCAAAATTTGTTAAATCGAAATCTTTCACCCTATCAAAGAGTCGAGATTTATGAAGGTTTGGGAGATACACACAAAGCAATTGGTGAGGGCGTAAAAAGTGTTTTCAATTACCAAAAGGGGCTTGATGTTGCCAAAGAGAATCAGATTACGCCGAAAATTACAAACCTAAATTCTAAAATTGGAGAGGCATACGCACAAAGTGGTGCGCTAATTGAAGCCGAAGAATATTTTGACAATTCATTAAAACTTGCCAAAAAGGAAAATAAGCAACGCGCCGTTTCCGAAAAAAATAAAGTAGCAGATTTCTACAACCAAAACCGCGAATACGAAAAGGAGATTGAACTTCGGGAAGAAACCTTGAAAGAGCTAAATTCAATGGGGAAAGTTGCTACTGTTGAAGATGAAGCGCTAACCCCGCAACGACAAAACTATAAAATTGCCAATGCTTTTGTGGCGCAGGAAAAATATAAACAGGCTATTCCATACCTTGAAAAGAGTATTGCGGAAGCTGACAAGAAAGAAGATTTGGTAGTTCAAAAAGACGCCGTGCGAAAGCTTTCAGAGATTTATCGGGATATCGGTGAGTTCGATAAGGCTACCGAAAGTTACCAAAGATATGTGGAAGTGGTGGATGAACTTTACGTGAAAAAGGAACAGGAAATTAGCCAAGCGGCGCGTTTCAGCAAAGAAATTACACAGAAACAAAACAGAATTGCAAGTCTCGAAAACGACCGAAAGTTGAACGAAAGTAGATATAAACTAGCCTTCGAAAACCAGGAACTTGTAGAAAGATACAGTCAGATTCAGAAATGGATTATTATTTCGTTAGGCATTATTGTTTTGCTGCTGGTTTTTGCGGCTTACACCCAATACAAAAATGTAAAGCAGCAAAAATTTGCAAATAATCTATTGGCACTGAAATCGCTTCGATCGCAGATGAATCCACATTTTATTTTTAATGCATTAAATTCTGTGAATAGTTTCATCGCAGTAAATGACGAACGCGCGGCAAATAAATATTTGACCGATTTTTCATTGCTAATGCGTTCCGTTTTGGAAAATAGTGAAGAAGATTTTATTTCGTTAGCGAAGGAAATTGAGCTGTTGGAACTTTATACAAAATTGGAACATTTTAGGTTTAAAGATAAATTCGACTATAAAATTTCGGTTGATGAAAACATCAATTTAGAAGAATTCGTAATTCCGCCAATGTTGCTTCAGCCGTATGTAGAAAACGCTGTTTGGCATGGGCTTCGGTATAAAGAAGAAAAGGGTTTGCTGGAAATTGATTTCAGAAAAATTGATTCGAAAACCGTAAAAATAACTATTGTGGATAATGGTATTGGACGCGCAAAATCGAAAGAATTTAAAACTGAAAATCAGATGAAACAAAAGTCGAAAGGAATGGGGAATACCCAAAGACGAATTGCTATTTTGAACGAGATGTACAAAGAAAAAATAGATGTGACAGTGGATAATGTTTTCGAAAATAACGAAGGCACGCGAGTTGAACTTATATTAAAGAAAGATTGATGAAACTAAACGCAATAATTGTAGAAGACGAAGAAACTAGCAGAGAAATTCTGAGAAATTATTTGGCGAAATACTGCCCAAGTATTTTATTGAAGGGTGAAGCTGCCAATGTTGAAGAGGCCTTAGTTTTAATTCGAAATAATGATTTGGATGTAGTTTTTCTAGATGTAGAAATGCCCTACGGAAATGCCTTCGATTTACTTGATAAAGTAGGCGACCGGCAATTTGAAACTGTATTCGTTACCGCTTATAATCACTATGCTATTGATGCGTTAAATGCACATGCTTCGTATTACTTGTTGAAGCCTATTTCAATCGATAAACTTATTGAGGCTGTAGATTATGTTAAGGAGATAAAGGAAAAGGAAAACACGCTTCAAAATTCAATTTTAAAGCCATTACAAACGCAGGTAGCGGGGAAGATCACTATTCCGCTGCAAAATGGCTTTGAAGTGCTGCAAATGGAGGATATACTGTATTGCCAGGCTGATGATAATTATACCCAGATCTATTTAAAAAAAGGGAAGCGTTTAGTTAGCAAAACCTTGAAATATTTTGAAGATTCGCTTTCAGAAAATGGCTTTGCGCGTGTTCATAAATCCTATTTGGTTAATGTGAATGAAATCACTGAATACAAAAAAGGAAAGGGTGGGAGTGTAGTGCTTTCCAGCGGTAAAGAAATAATGGTGAGTCCGACGCGAAAAAAGGAATTATTGGCTTATTTTGGGTGATGTATGAGACTTGAGACGAGAGACATTAGACGTGAGATTTTAGATATTAGCCCCTCACGAAATTTGAATTCTGAAACCTGAAACAAAAAACTATGATTATAAAAACTGTAAACGGAAAACATCCACAGATTCCAGAAGATTGCTTTATTGCTGAAAATGCTACTATTGTTGGCGATGTAGAAATGGGTAGCGAATGTAGTGTTTGGTACAACGCTGTTATCCGTGGCGATGTGCATTTTATTAAAATGGGCAATAGGGTGAATGTGCAAGATGGAGCTATAATTCACGCAACTTACAAAACTTCTCCCACTACTATTGGAAATAATGTTTCCATTGGTCACAATGCAATTGTGCACGGTTGTACTATTCAAGATAATGTATTGATTGGGATGGGAAGCATTGTTATGGACGATTGCGTAGTGGAAAGCAATTCAATTATTGCGGCGGGTGCTGTAGTATCTAAAAATACTAGAGTTGAAAGCGGAAGTATTTACGCTGGAATTCCCGCGAAAAAAATAAAGGATATCAGCCCCGAACTCACCAAAGGCGAAATTGAACGAATCGCCAATAATTATGTTATGTATTCTTCGTGGTTTAAAGAGTAATTTAAAACTCACATTTTTCAACTGAAATCTTTTCAGAATATTTTTTAAGCAGACATTTTAAAGTATCAGTTTCGGCATTGGTGTAGAACTGAAGTTTTGGCTTCGTATTTTCTTCGCGCAGCATATCTAAACTTTGGAGAACGATTTTTGTTTGCCGGGCAACAGCCTCGCCCGAGTCAATTATCTTGACATTTTTGGGCAGTATTTTTTCTAATTGCGGAATAATATATGGATAATGACTACAGCCCAAAACCAAATAGTCGATATTGGCGACAATCATAGGTTTGGTATGTTTTTCAAGAAGCCTCATCATTTCTGGTCCATCGAGGTTACCTGCTTCAATGAGCGATACTAGGCCTTCGCCGATAATTTCAACTACATTAATGTCTCTCGAAAATTCTTTTGCTGTGGCACTAAAAAGAGCACTACTTAATGTCCCTTTAGTGGCCAATATTCCAATACTTTTTGAGGTGGTTTGCAATGCAGCTGGTTTAATAGCTGGTTCTATGCCTATAATGGGAATATCGTATTTTTTCCGAAGTGTATCAATTGCATTTGTGGTAGCAGTATTGCAGGCTACAACTATTATTTTTGCCCCTAATTCTAGCAGTTTATCAGTGTTTTTAATGCTAAGTTCGGTAATTTCTTCTGCAGTTTTATATCCGTAGGGCGCATTTTTACTATCCGCCAGATAAATGGTATGTTCAAAAGGCAAGTGTTTATGGATTTCTTGCCAAATAGAAGAGCCACCAACGCCCGAATCAAAAATACCTATGGGGTTATTTTTTTTCATCACGTAAATGTAGCCAATAAGTTCAAATTAGGGTAAAAAAAAACTGCCCGTTAAGAACGGGCAGTTTTTAGGAAATTTATTTTTTTAAAAGAATTACATTCCCAATTCTTTTTTAACATCTGGCATTAGGTTTTTTCCATCGGCAAGAATTACTCCGCTACCCATTGTAGAATCTAATACATATTGAAACCCTTGCGCTTTTGCTACTCTTTGAATAGTAGTTTGTGCTTTTTCAAGAATTGGCTTAAAGATGTCTGTTCTTTTCTTATCTAAATCTTGAAGGGCTTGTTGTCTGTAAGCTTGAATATTACTTTGCATTCCTTCAACTTCAGTAAATCTTTTTTGATTTTCTTCGTTTGATTTACTTGGAGCTTCAGTATCGTAAAGTTTCATTTTAGTTTCAAGCTCTTTCGCCATTGCTTTAATTTCAGTGTCGTAAGTTTTCTGCACTTTTTCTAATTGACTCTGTGCTGCTTTGTATTCTGGCATTGCCTCAATTAATTCTTGTGCATTAATATGTGCAATTTTGGATTGTGCGTTTACAAAACTTGTAGCACCCATAAATAGCGCCATTGCAACTAAAACTATTTTCATTTTTTTCATTGTAATTGTATTTAATTTAAGTGTTATTCTTTTAGCGTTTTTTATTATTGAATATCTAGGTAATTATTGTTTTACTGACCGTCGCCTTCTTCACCTTCTTTTGTGCCTTCTGGCAGGTTGTTTCTGTTTTGGCGCGCGTTCATTACTGAATCTCTTCTTTGTTCTCTTTCTTCAATTAAACGTTGTCTACGATCTTCGAACTCTGCTTTTTTAACAGCACGAATAGAGTCGCGTTCTTTTTGGCGTTGTGCCATCATTTCTTCTCGTTCAGTCTTTTTAGCTTCCACTAATTTTTCGCGTTCTTCTTGCTTTTCTTCAATTGCTTTTTCTCTTTCAGTAACGGCTCCTTCTTCTTCAGCTGAAAGACTTTCGCGTTTTTCTATTTCGCGTTTTTCTTTTTTGTCTTCTGCCTGTACTCTTCTACCTGCGCGCTCAATACTTCTTAAGACCAAATCACTAATATCGTTTCTTTTTGCTGCGAAAAGCATAACCACATCTGCGGATTTATCGAAAATGAAATCGTACTTTTTAGCTTCTGCTACTTCTTGAACAATATTAAAAACTTGATCTTGAATAGGCTGTACCAATTGTCTGCGCTGGATCATTAAATCTCCATTTGGTCCAAAACGGTCCTGCTGGTATTGAAGCATTTCGTCTTCTTTAATTTTTATTTCTTCATCCCTTTCATCTATCAATTCTTTTGTAAGAAGAACTCTTTCATTGGCGAGATTCAACTTCATCTGGTCAATTTCCTTTTGCTTTTTCTCAATATCCTGCTTCCACCGTTGAACTTTTCCTTCTAATTGTATGGTGGCTTCTCTGTATTCAGGAACACTTTCTAAGATATATTCCATATCAATATATCCGATGCGAACCCCTCTTTGAGCTTCAGCCATAAAGGTGAAGCAAAAAAGGGAAAGCGTAAAAAATAGGATTTTCTTTGTCTTCATATTATTTGGTTGTTGTTTAAGAAAATATCGTGCCAGTATTTAAAATTGTTGTCCAATTATAAAATGAGTTTCCCATCCATTCTTTACGGTTCCACCCAAAACGGGGTCGAATCCGTATCCAAAATCAATACCCAAAAGGCCAAATGCTGGCATAAATATACGTAATCCTGCGCCAGCTGAACGCTTTAACTCAAAAGGATTATAATTTCTGAACCCATCATAAGATGCTCCACCCTCTGCAAACCCAAGCACATAAATAGATGCCATTTGTGCCAAAGTTACTGGATATCTTACCTCTAACGAAAATTTATTGTAAATCGTATTTCCGTCTACATCTGAAAGTGATTGGTTAGGGTAACCTCTCATTTGAATCACCTCGCGACCATCTAAACTGTATGCGCCAAGTCCGTCACCACCTACGAAAAATCTTTCAAAAGGAGGTACACCGCGATCTTGATTGTAAGCTCCAAGGAATCCGAATTCGGTATTGGTACGTAGCACCATCTTTCCGATTAGTTTAGTGTACCAAGTTCCTTTAAATTTAACTTTATAGTACTCTAACCATCCAAAACGTTCCTGGTCAATTGCAGAAATTCGTTTGTTATCATCTACGAATTCTGGATCGTCTGCAAGTGTTTGCTCTAATAGCGCTCTTTCGTCAGAAAGACCCTTATAATCTACACTATTAAATGCTGAATAAGGCAATGTCATTTTTGCAGTAAGGCTAAATTCTGATCCTTGTGTTGGATAGATTGGGTTTGTAGCGGTGTTATTTCTACTAATACCTATTGTGTATGCTAAGTTATTAGAATAACCATCTCCAAACGTAAACAATCCTGTGTTATAATTATTTAGATTATAATGTTGAAAACTGATAGCGTTGGACCATACAAAGTAATCATCTGGCCATTTCACCTTTTTAGCAAGACCTACAGAACCACCCGTTATAGTGAAACTTCTAGATTTATCTGCTGTTTGTGTGTTATAATCATAGAGATTTTGAATTGTATGCGAGAAAGAAGTAGATAATTGTACCGGCTTTCTGCCACCCAACCAAGGCTCCGTTAATGATAAACTGTAGGTTTGGTAATAACTACTCGCCTGCGCACGGAGAGATAGTTTTTGACCATCTCCCATTGGCAAAGGTTTGTATGAGCTTAAGTTGAAAATATTTTTAAGTGAAAAGTTGTTAAATGAAAGCCCAAGTGTTCCTACAAAACCACCGCCACCATAACCTCCTTGAAGTTCAATCTGGCTAGAGCCTTTTTCAACAACAGAGTATTCCAGATCTACAAGGCCATTATTTTCATCAACAGTTTTGAAGTTTGGCGAAAGTTGTTCTGGATCAAAGAAACCTAATTGTCCTAATTCACGGATTGTTCTTACAACATCTCTTTTGCTGTATTTTTGTCCGGGACGTGTTCTTAATTCTCTGTAAATAACGTGATCATTGGTGCGATCGTTTCCTATAACCGTAACGTGGTCAAAATAGAAAAGGTTACGCTCCATAATACGGATTTCAAAATCTATGGTGTCGTTGCGAACAGCTACTTCTACAGGATTTATACGCGCTGCAAGATAACCGTTGTTTTGGTATAAGTTAGTAAGGTCGTTCGCTTCTGGATCGCTCTCATCTGCAATGCGTTCCTGTAATAGAATACCATTGTAAACTTCTCCGGTTTTTATTCCTAAAATCTGACGTAATTGACCGTCTGTAAAAACGCTGTTACCGATAAACTTAATGTCGCCAAAGTAGTATTTGTCGCCTTCTTCCAGTTTAATATCCAACGCCACATTTTTCGTGTCCATTATACGAAGTGTGTCCTCAATAATACGAGCGTCGCGATACCCGTTGGATTTGTATTTTTTCAGAAGAGATTCTCTATCTTCATCAATACCTTCCTCTGTATATTTTGAACGCTTCCAGAAACGAATTAAGTTTTTACGTTTCGTCTTTTTCATGGACCGTCGCAATTTACTGTCGGTAAAATGTTCGTTCCCTTCAAAGTTTATTTCCTTCACTTTAACTCTATTGCCTTTATCAATAGAAATGGTCATGTTTCTTGACACTTCTAGGCCTAGTGAATCGTTGACAGGCGTAGTGCTAATAATAACATTTGTATTATAGTACCCGTCTTTTTTATATTTATTTGTGATGTAATTTTTTGTGGTAGAAATAAGGTTTTTAGTAATTTTTGTACCTGCTTTAAGATCATTATCCTTCAGTATTTCCTTCCTTTTAGCCTTGCGAATTTTATCGCCATTAATAACTACCTCATTAAGTTTGGGCAATTCCACAATATAAAGCTCTAAATCTACATCATCTCCATCAATATTAGTGACGTAGAATGCGATATCGCTAAATAGGTTTTGCTCCCAAAGTTTTTTGGTAACTTGGCTTAATTTTTCACCGGGAATGTAAATACGATCACCTTTTTTGAGGCCTGTAAAAGCAATAACTGTTTGCTCATTAAAGTTTTGCGCTCCCGTGACCGTTATTTCGTTTATGGTGTATTTTCTACCACTATCGAGTTCTTTTTGCTGCGCTTGTGATGAAAAAACGGAAAGTATTGTAAATATTAAAATACAATAAGATTTTCTGTATAGTTGCAATAGGAAACTATTGTTTAAGTTGTTCACTGGTTTTTCCAAATCTTCTTTCTCTGTTTTGATAATTTAATATTGCTTCAAAAAGATGGTTCTTAGTATAATCCGGCCAAAGAGTTTCAGTAAAATATAGCTCGGCATATGCTATTTGCCAAAGTAAAAAATTACTAATTCGCTGCTCTCCACTGGTGCGGATCAATAAATCTACATCTGGTAAATTTTGCGTGTAAAGATGATTATTTATTACCGTTTCATCAATATCGTCCGGCGAAATTAGGTTATTTTTAACTTTAAGACTAATCTCTTTTATTGTTTTTATAATTTCTTCCCTTGAACCATAGCTAAGTGCAAGCGTAACTGTCATACGCTTATTGTCCTTTGATGCTTCAATTACATGTTGCAATTCTTTTTGTGCTTTTTTTGGTAATGCCTCCAAATTGCCGATGGCATTGAGCTTTATATCGTTATCCTGTAATGTTTTAATTTCTTGCTTAAGTGCAGAAACTAAAAGTTTCATTAACAGGTTTACTTCTAATTTTGGTCGGTTCCAATTTTCAGTTGAAAATGCATAAAGTGTTAAAAATGGAATTCCTATTTCGGCACATCCTTCTATGATTTCACGCACTGCTTTTGATCCGTTTTCATGACCTTTATACCTATAAAGACCTTTTTGTTTTGCCCAGCGCCCATTTCCATCCATAATAATGGCCAGGTGCTGCGGTAGTTTATCTACGTCTATTTGGTCTTTATAGTTCATTCGTTATCTAAAAATTGCAATAGCAAGGTTTTCTTCCAAATGCAAAAGTAACAGTTATACCAGTGAATACATACCAATCATCGCTATTTGTATTTCCAAATTTAACGGTTTCATTGTCAGCCAATCCTTTTACAGGGTTGCTGCCGTCCAAATCGTCTGTAAATGTGTAGCGCGCTCCTATTTCAAAACCTACCATTGCGTTGGTGCCAAGGTTTGCCTTGTAGCCCACAACCATTGGGATGGCAACGCTACTAGCCCCATCGTAATCTGTTATTATGCCTCCTCTTTTATAAAGAGCATCATACCAAAAGTAAGTTAGACCAGTATATAAATAAGGTGTAGAAATAGATTTTTGGCTATGAACATTAAATTCCCAAAAGGTGTATTCTATGCCCAATGAAACTTCTTTAACCGTATTTTCAAAAGAATAGCCACGTTGCTCTCTGCGGCTATTATTGCTATTTGCATCGTCTCCTTTAATTTTCGCGATCATTACTGAACCTCTAAACGAGTGCCTAGCACTGCGGTTCCACTTAATAATACCGCCCAAAGCAAGAGTATTTGGGTTTACAAAATTGGTTTTTCCAACATCACCTATATAATTAGCACCTCCTATCATTCCGCCTATTTCATAGGTTTGAGATTGAGCTAGGAAAGCTGTGGAGAGTATAAGAAATACGGTCGCGAAATACTTCATATAATTTAAAAGTTTGCAAATATAACAATAATCTTGGCTTGACATTATTGGAAGCCAATTAGTCTCTGTTGATTAACAAATTTTGAGGGATTTTATTGTTTAGTTACGCTTGTCTTCACCCCACAAAAGTTTCTTGCGAAGTGTCTTTATGAAGCTATCATCTTGTAGTTGAAGTAGTTTGATGGTAAAAGGGGCCTTTTTAATAATTATTGTGGTTTCATTTTCTAAAGTTGCAATACGCGAATCCATAGAAACCAAAAAAGTATTTTCTCTTCCCGAAACTTTTAGTGAAACAGTACTTGAATCTGGAATAACCAAAGGTCGCGCGTTTAAGTTATGTGGTGCTATGGGTGTGAGCACTAGGCTACTAGCTTGAGGATCTATAACAGGTCCGCCACAACTTAAAGAATAACCTGTAGAACCCGTTGGGGTTGCTACAATTAGGCCGTCAGACCAATAAGAGGTTAAGTATTTATCGTTTACGTGAGTTTCAACTTTTATCATCGAAGTTGTATTGCGTCGGTTTACGGCCACTTCGTTTAAGGCAAAATTTAAAGGTAGAATTTCGTCGCTCTGCGGAATTGTTTCAACAGTTAGCAAACTTCTTTCAGAAATGGTGTATTCGCCTTCCAAAATTTGGTTTAGGCTTTCTGTCATTTCTTCTTTTTGAATAGTTGCCAAAAAACCAAGTCGTCCTGTATTTATTCCAACAATCGGAATGCCCAAGTCTGTTACAAACGTTACCGCTTTTAAAATGGTTCCGTCGCCACCAATACTGAAAAATAGGTCGAAACTTTTATCCAATTTTGTAAACGTGGAACAACTCGAAAAGTTTTTAGTAATATCCTGATTTCGATTTATAATTTCGAGAAAATTTTCTTCTATAAGAACTTCAGCTTCTCGTTTTTGAAGCGCGTCCAACAACATCTGAATATAGATTTCTGCATTTTCGTGGTAAAACTGTCCGTAGATTCCTATTTTCATTTTTCGAAACTGTTGATTCTTTTAATCCTAATTAGTATTAGTTTTTTATCTTTTTCACTGAACACTGAACACTAAGAATTTCACTCAATTATATATTAAGGTATTTATTCAGATATTCAGAACGTTCTTTTAAGTCTTCAATAAATTTATCTTCTTCGTGATGACTTACTACATTATAGTTATATCTCCTAAAAGTTTGAACAATGCTATTCATAGCTGTGTGGCCTACTTTTAAAGTAACTTGAACAATTTCCTTTTCCATGTTCGAAATAAAAAGGCCGAAAATTCGAGTTCCATTTGATTCTACTATTTGGCAAATTTCACTAAAAGAATAATCTTGCACACCTTTTTCAACTACAATTATTCCACCGGTTTCATTTAAAAAAGGCGTATTGTTGAAAAGACTCATAATGTCACCCAATTCATAGTAACCTATATATTTATTGTCGGCACCAAGTACGGGCATTATATTACTATTGTTTAAAGCAAAAGCTTCCAAAATATCTAGCCAATTGGTGTCTTGCAGCACGTGAAAAGGCTCTAAAGCGTATTGAAAATCGCTTAGCAATTTGGTGTTGTCAAAACAATACGCATCATTTTCAGACACGCAACCAATGTAATGACCGTCTTTTTCAACGGGCACGTGCGAATAGGTAAGCTGATTGAAAACAGTTTGCACATCCTTTATCTTGGCCGAAACGTCAAACGGTTCAATATCGTTAATGATGTAATTTAGGGTTTCCATCGGAAGTTATTTTTAACGCAAATTACTTAAAATAAAGGTTCATTAGCGTTAGAAGGTTTGTATTTTTGATAATTATAACACATACAAATGACAAAATTAAGCGTAAACATAAATAAAATAGCCACGTTGCGTAACGCACGCGGCGGCAATGTGCCTGATATATTGCAAGTTGCTAAAGATGTGCAGCGGTTTGGCGCACAGGGAATCACAATTCACCCGAGGCCCGATGAACGTCATATTCGGTATCAAGATGCATACGATTTAAAACCGATTGTTTCAACGGAATACAACATTGAAGGCAACCCGATGGACGATTTTACAAAAATGGTTTTGGAAATAAAACCTACCCAAGTTACCCTCGTTCCCGATGCTGTGAATGCAATTACTTCCAATGCTGGCTGGGATACAGTGAAACATAAAGATTATTTAAAGGAAATAATTTCTGAATTTAAGCGAAACGGAATCCGCACTTCAATTTTTGTAGATCCAAACTTAAAAATGATTGAAGGTGCCGCCGAAACTGGAGCCGATAGAATTGAATTATACACCGAAGAATTTGCAAAACAATATTCCTTGGGAAACAAAGAAGCCATAAAACCGTATACAGAGTGTGCAATTCTTGCAAATAAACTGAATCTAGGAATAAACGCAGGACACGATCTTTCGTTGGAAAACATTGCATTTTTCAAGGAAAACATTCCAAACCTTTTAGAAGTGAGTATTGGGCATGCACTTATTTGTGAAGCGCTTTATGATGGGTTGGAGAATGTAATTGATGGATATTTAAAGAAACTAAGCTAATGACGCTACACTCCCAAATACTCGGCTCCGGTAAACCTTTCGTAATCCTCCACGGTTTCTTAGGAATGAGCGACAACTGGAAAACCCTTGGCGCTCGTTGGGCAGAAGATGGCTATGAAGTTCATCTTTTAGATCAACGCAACCACGGCCGCAGTTTCCATAGCGATGAATTTTCGTATAAAATAATGGCCGAAGATTTAAAAAGCTATTGTGAAGAACACGATTTAAAAGAAATAATACTCTTAGGTCATTCTATGGGTGGAAAGGTTGCAATGCAGTATGCGGTAACTTATCCCGAAATGGTTTCGAAATTGATTGTTGCAGATATTGGTCCAAAAGCCTATCCCGCACACCACCAAGATATTTTAAAAGCGCTTTCGCAATTGGACTTTTCAAAAATAAAATCGCGCGGTGAGGCAGAAGATATTCTTTCAGGATATATAAAAGATGAAGGCACACGATTATTTCTTCTTAAAAATCTTTACCGCAAAAGTAAAAATGAATTAGCACTTCGCATAAATCTTCCTATTCTATCAAAAAAAATTGAAGAGGTGGGTGTAGCACTTCCGGAAGACACCGTGTTTAAAGGCGATACACTTTTTTTAGGTGGTGAAAAAAGTGGTTATATTGAACAAATGGACGAACTTTTAATCAAAAAACACTTTCCAAAAGCAAGAATTGATACAATCTCAAATGCTGGTCATTGGCTTCACGCCGAAAATCCTGAAGAATTTTATGATAATGTTATGAATTTTTTATAATATTGTAAGTAAGATTTCTTATGCGTGCATAATAAATTATTGAAAAAAAAATATCCTTACTTATTAATCCGAGAAAATTAACTTTAAAGAATTAAATAATTATGAAGAAAGTATTAGTACTTGCCGTTTTTGCACTTGCGAGCGCGGTGACTTATGCGGGCGGTTACCGTGTAAGTCTGCAGGGCAATAAGGCCTTAGCGATGGGTCATGCAGGCGTTGCTGTTGTAAACAGTAGTGAATCTGTATTTTTTAATCCAGCCGCATTGGTGTATCTAGACGATAAATTCAATATCTCTGCTGGTGTTCACGGAGTGTTCTCGAAAATTGCATACCAAGACACTCAAACAGGAGCAAATGATAGAACCGACAGTCCCGTTGGAACTCCGCTTTACCTTTATGCTTCTTATAAAGCTACAGACTGGTTGGCGCTTGGGCTAGGTGTTTACACACCATACGGAAGTGAAGTGGTATATGATGATGATTGGGCTGGTTCGCATTTGATTAATAATATAGCGTTAGCCGCAATTTATATTCAGCCTACTGTTTCGGTTAAGGTTAACGATAAAATAAGCTTTGGGGGTGGACCTATTTATGTTACAGGATCTGTAAACTTCAATAGAAACCTAAACCGTACGCTCACTGATCTTGACGGAAATCGTGCTAACGTAACTATTGATGCTTCTGGTGTAAACGCTTGGGGTTGGGTTGCAAGTACTATGATAAACCTTAGTGATGATTTACATTTAGGCGCAACGTACCGTTCTGAAATTATTTTAGAAGCTGAAGAAGGTACTGCAGAATTTGCAAATATTCCAAATTCTCCATTAACACCTTTCGAAAACACTAATATCAGTGCTGCTTTGCCTATGCCTGCTGAAATGACTGTGGGTATGTCTTACGATTTCTGTGAAAAATGGGTCTTTGCCTTTGATTTAAACCGTACTTTCTGGGATGTTTATGAATCATTAGATATTGATTTTGAAAATCCGAATATTCCAGATTCTAAAAACGCACGTAATTATAAAAACTCTTCAGTATATCGTTTCGGAATGCAATATGAAGCAACCAAAATGTTTACTTTAAGAGCTGGTTATTACTTTGATGAAAGTCCAGTTCGTGATGGCTATTTTGCTCCTGAAACTCCACGTAACGACAGTAATAACTTTACTGCCGGTCTTACCGTAAATCTTGGTGAGCACCTGCAGATCGATGCTTCATTCCTTTACTCACACTTTAAGGAAGTAGATGCATCTTACAATTACTATTTCGAAAATGGTCAAGCAGTTCCATTTAGTGGAACCTACAAAACCAGCGCTTTTGTTCCAGGATTGGGGCTTACTTATAAATTATAATCGAAAAAAATCTTAGAGATGAAAAATATACTTAAATATACATTCGCAGTTATGGCTGTTGGCTTTGTAAGCTGCGAACCAGAATTTGATACTCCAGTAACAGACGAAGGTTTTTACACTAGCGGAACTGCAGATCTTTCAAAATATGTTTCCGTTGGAAACTCTTTAACAGCTGGATATGCTGATGGAGCACTTTATATTACTGGTCAAGAAAATAGCTACCCAAACATTATGGCGCAGCAGTTTGCTTTTGCCGGTGGTGGTGAATTCACACAACCTTTAATGAATGATAACATAGGAGGTATGTTGTTTAGCGGAACTCAAATTACTGAAAACAGATTTGTACTTGCTGTTGATGCAAACGGAAATCCGGGACCTGTGCGTTTAGTTGGAGCGCCAACAACAGAGGTTACAAATAAATTAACTGGCCCGTTTAATAATGTGGGTGTTCCTGGAGCGAAAAGTTTCCATTTAGTAGCTCCTGGATATGGTAATGCTGCTGGAGTGCCAACTGGTGCTGCCAATCCTTATTTTGCGCGTTTCGCAAGTAGTGAAAGTGCAACAGTAATTGGTGATGCAGCTGCGCAAGGTGCTACCTTTTTCAGCCTTTGGATTGGAAATAATGATATCTTAAGCTATGCAACTTCGGGAGGTTTAGGTGTAGATCAAACTAATAATTTTGACCCTACAACATATGGCCCGAATGACATTACAGATCCAAACGTGTTTGCTTCTGTTTATAGCCAACAAGTAGATGCTTTAACCGCAAATGGCGCTAAAGGTGTTTTGGTGAATATACCGGCAGTAACTTCAATTCCATATTTTACTACTGTTCCTACTAATGCAATTCCGTTAGATGCTGCAACTGCTGGTGCTTTAAACGCACAGTTTGCTGGATATAACACCCAGATTTTGCCAGGTTTAGTGTCCTTCGGGGTTATTACTCCAGAAGAAGCTGCTTTAAGAATGATTAATTTTTCTGCAGGGCAAAACTTCCCGATTATGACAGATGATGACCTAACGGATATTACCGCTATTATACAAGCTGCTCCATTTAACTTACCACCACAATTGGCTGCATTATTGGGCCAATTGCGCCAAGTAAAATCTGATGATTTAATTGTTTTAACTGCTTCATCAATTTTGGGTACAACACCAGATCCTAACAACCCACAGGGTGTTATTGGTGTTTCTATTCCATTGACAGATCAATATGTTTTGGCAGTGTCTGAGCAGGCTCGCATTACAGTAGCAAGCAATGCTTACAATACAACAATTCAAGCTTTGGCAGGAGCAAAAAGTTTAGCGTATGTAGATGCTAAGTCTGCATTAGCTAGCCTTGCAAACGGTGGGATTCCTTACGATGGTGGTGTTCTTACATCACAATTTGTAACAGGTGGCGGATTTTCTTTAGATGGCGTTCACCCATCTCCAAGAGGGTATGCTTATACTGCTAACCTTATTATTAAAGCAATCAACACTACTTACAATGCAACTATCCCAATGGTGAAGATTGGCAATTATCCAACTATTACGCTTACAAATAATTAATAGCTATATATTTAGTTAGTTAAAGACCGTTCCCATTTGGGGGCGGTTTTTTTATTATATTTACTCAAAGCTTGTAAAAATACTAACGCCAAACTCTTTAAAATGAAACTTATAATAAAATTACTTCTCACCGCCGTGGCGGTTGTGGTCTTGTCTAAAATTCTTCCGGGAGTCGCTGTAGAAGGATATGGTTCTGCAATTATTGTTGCCATCGTCATTGCGCTTTTAAGATTGATAGTTAAACCTATTTTAGTGCTTTTAACCTTTCCAATAACAATTATAACCTTTGGACTATTTCTACTTATTATAAATGCATTTATTATTTTAATGGCAGACTTTTTTGTAGAAAGCTTCGACGTTGCTTCAATCTGGTGGGCGCTGCTCTTTAGTTTGCTGCTTTCACTTTTCCAAGCTGTGCTTTTTTCACTTTTAAAGGAGGACTAGCAAATTGCTGAACAACAGTTTGTAAATGTTTGTTGAGTTGTGCAAAAAGCCGTACTTTTGCATCCCGAAATTCAGAAGAAAAATGAACATTACAAAAAAAGACATTGATAAACTGAACGCTGTACTTACGGTAGAAGTTTCAAAAGAAGACTATTCAGCCAACGTAGAGAAGGTATTGAATAATTACAGAAAAACCGCTAATATTCCAGGTTTTAGAAAAGGCCATATCCCAATGGGAATGGTTAAAAAACAATACGGAAAAGCTGTTTTGGTTGAAGAAGTAAACAAAATTCTTCAAGACGCGCTTCATAAATATCTTAACGAAGAAAAGTTGGACATTCTTGGAAATCCACTTCCGAAGAATGAAACGGAAATTGATTGGGAGACAGAAAATTATTCCTTTGAATTTGAATTGGGTCTTGCGCCAAAATTCACTGTAGACGTAAAAGGCAAAGAAATTGTTCACTATAAAATTGTTGCAGATGATGAATTGCTAAACAATCAAGTGAAGACTATCCGCAAGCAATACGGTAAATTGATTTCTAAAAATGAAGTTGAAAAAGGTGATGAAATTACCGGAACTTTCACTTCTACAGAAAAAGAATTTGAAAATAAAACTACAATTACTACAGACGATGTTGCTGGCAAAAAGCAATTGGAAAGCCTGATTGGTGCTAAAGTTGGCGATACAGTTACTTTGAAAACAAAAGGAATGTTTGCCGATGATCACGACAATCAGAAATTTTTAGGCATTGAGCACGACGAAGCTCACGGTTTAGATATCGAAGTTTCTTTGAAAATAGAAGAAGTGAACCAGCGCGAAATGGCCGAATTGAACCAAGAATTGTTCGATAAATTATTTGGCGAAGCTACAGTTACTTCAGAAGAAGAATTGAAAGCGAAAATAAAGGAAGATGCCGAAGGACAATTTGCACAGCAAAGCGACCAGAAGTTGTTGAATGATGTTGTTGATTCATTAATTGAAAACACAAAATTCGATCTACCTAAAGAGTTTTTACAACGTTGGATTGCAATGACTGGCGAAAAGAGACTTTCTGAAGAAGATGCAAAAGCAGAATTTGAAAAAAGCGAAAAAGGACTTCGTTATCAGTTAATTGAAGGTAAGCTTCGCACAGAAAATAACCTACAAGTTACTTTTGATGAGTTGAAAGACCATTCAAAAGAAATGATAAAAGAACAAATGGCTCAGTTTGGACAAAATAATCCAGCAGAAGAGGAACTGGAATCTATCGCTGCACGAATTCTTTCTAATAAAGAAGAAGTTGAGCGTTTAAGTGAGCAATTAAACTCAACAAAATTGTTGAATTTCTTTAAGGAAAACGCAAAGTTGAAGACTAAAGAAGTGGCTTACGACAAATTCATTAAGGACGCCTACGCATAATTCAGCGAAGAAATAGTTATCTTTAGGCGTTGAATTATATAATTTAACGCCTTTTTAATTCTTGCGAACACAGGAGTCTATAAAGGTTGCATATTTACCCCCTTAGACCCCACAAAAAAACGAATACACATTTATGAATTACAGTAACGAATTTAGAGACTTTGCTATAAAAGATCAAGGTGTTAACGGTATGTATTATGATAAAATCATAAGCAGTATGTACCCTACAAATCTAACACCAAATATTATTGAAGAACGCCAAATGAATGCCGTGGCAATGGACGTTTTTTCGCGTTTAATGATGGACCGCATTATTTTTCTTGGTACCGGAATTAACGATCAAGTGGCTAACATTGTACAAGCGCAATTATTGTTTTTGGCAAGTACTGATGCTGCACGCGATATTCAAATTTATATAAACTCTCCAGGTGGAAGTGTTTATGCCGGTTTGGGAATTTATGACACTATGCAGTTCATAAAACCAGACGTTGCAACTATTTGTACCGGAATGGCTGCCTCTATGGCTGCCGTGCTTTTATGTGCAGGTGAAAAAGGAAAACGCAGCGGCTTAACACATTCGCGTATTATGATTCACCAACCATTAGGTGGAGCACAAGGGCAAGCTAGCGATATTGAAATTACCGCCCGCGAAATAATTACGCTAAAGGAAGAGCTTTACCAAATAATCGCAAAACATACAGGCCAAACCTACGATAAGGTTTACGATGATAGTGACCGTGATTATTGGATGAAAGCTGATAAAGCTTTAGAATACGGAATGATAGATGAAATATTGACTAGAAGCTAAAAAAAGAGATTGTTGAAAAAAGATAATATGTCGAAAGAAGATTTAGAATGTTCCTTTTGTGGCCGTAAAAAGGCGGAAACAAACTTGCTGATTGCAGGTTTGGATGCCCACATTTGCGATCGTTGTATTGAGCAGGCCCACGGAATAGTTGTGGAAGAAGCCTTGCATGCAGGCAATACGGAACTATCCAAAGATTTAATGCTGAAGAAACCAAAAATTATAAAAGCATTTTTGGATGAATACGTAATTGGTCAGGAATTCACTAAAAAAGTAATGTCTGTAGCCGTTTACAACCACTACAAAAGATTACTTCAACCAAAAAGCGACGACGATATTGAAATACAAAAAAGTAATATCATAATCGTTGGGCAAACTGGAACAGGAAAAACATTAATTGCGAAAACAATTGCAAAAATGTTGAACGTTCCTTTGGCAATTGTAGATGCTACAGTTTTAACTGAAGCTGGATATGTAGGAGAAGACGTTGAAAGTATTTTAACACGTTTGCTACAAGCCGCAGATTACAATCTTGAAAAAGCTGAAAACGGAATAGTTTTCATTGATGAAATTGATAAAATTGCAAGAAAAAGCGATAACCCTTCAATTACTCGCGATGTGAGTGGAGAAGGTGTGCAGCAAGCTTTACTTAAACTATTGGAAGGTACAACAGTGAATGTTCCGCCAAAAGGAGGTAGAAAGCATCCAGATCAAAAATTCATTGAAGTAAATACTGAAAATATTCTATTTATTGCTGGTGGTGCTTTTGATGGTATTGATCGTCATATTTCAAAAAGGCTGAATATGCAGGCCGTTGGATTTACTGCTTCGTTGAAAGAAAACCAAATGGATCGCGAAAATATATTGCGCTATATTATTCCGAAGGATTTAAAAGATTTCGGTTTAATTCCTGAAATTATTGGGCGATTGCCGGTTTTAACTTATATGAATCCGTTGGACAAAGAAACGCTTCGTTCAATTCTTACAGAACCTAAAAATGCTATTATTAAACAGTACAAAAAACTGTTTGAAATGGATGAAATTGATTTTGAAGTTACGGAAGAAGCCTTAGATTTTATTGTTGAACAAGCAATTGATTATAAACTTGGAGCACGTGGACTTCGCTCACTTTGCGAAGCTGTTTTAACCGATGCGATGTATGAAATGCCCGGCACAGACGAAAAAACGGTTCATGTAACAAAGGACTATGCAGAAGAAAAATTGAACAAATCAACCCTTAAAAAGTTGAAAGCTGTTTCATAAAAATCAAGAATAGCTATAGAACTAAAAAACCTCGGGAAAGCCCGAGGTTTTTTTATATGTATAAATGTATTTTTTACGGAGTAGAGAGCAAAGATGTATTATTCGTGTGAAGAATTTTATTCTGCATTTGCTCTTTTTTGCTTCTCAAATTATAATCTGCTATCTCTCCATCTTTTTTGATGGTAGTTGTAGAGGCGCAAGACGACAACAAAACGGTAAAAACCAATAGGCAAAATATAGTAAAGATTTTTTTCATTATTGTATAGTCATTATTTTAACTACACAAATGTACTATGGAAGTAAGTGGTTCACAAAAGTTTTAGCCGAAGCCCTTCAATAGTCGTTGAAATGCATCAAGTAAAAAAAATCTGTTGTCAAAGCCTTGAAAACACTCTTGTCTCCGGCAATCTATATTTACTTGGAATATAAGGAAAACCTCACTAAACAGTACGATTCATCGTTAATAGCTCCTCTAAATAATCGCGCGTATTAGAAAGCCTCGGAACTTTGTGCTGCCCGCCCAATTTATTCTTGTCTTTTAACCAATCGTAAAAGAGGCGCTCCCGAGCGTTGTGGATTTTCGGTGCGTTTAGTGTAGTATTATTAAATCTCTTGGCCTCATAATCGCTATTTACTTCCTGCAGTGCCGAATCTAAAAACTTGGCAAAAGCATTTAAGTCATCCGGCGGATTTTTAAATTCTATAATCCATTCGTGTGCGCCTTTTTCTTTTCCTTCCATAAAAATAGGGGCGGCAGTGTAATCTACAATTTCGGCATTGGTTTGTTGCGAAGCTTTTCGAAGTGCTGTTTCTGCATTTTCAATAATTAATTCCTCGCCAAAAACATTTATGTGATGCTTCGTTCTTCCGGTAACTTTAATCCTGTACGGATCTATAGAGGTAAAACGAATGGTATCTCCAATTTTATAACGCCAAAGTCCTGCATTGGTAGTAATTATTATTGCGTAGTTTTTTCCTTCTTCCACTTCGCTAAGCGGAATTACTTTTTCCTCTGGTGTGCCATAATTATCCATCGGAATGAATTCATAAAATATACCGTAGTCTAGCATTAACAGTAGCTCTTTGTTGTCGTTTCGGTCTTGAATGGCGAAGAATCCTTCCGAAGCATTGTAAATTTCGTAATATCTAAAATTGTCTTTCGGCAACAATTTATTGTACTGGTCTATATACGGGTCAAAATTTACGCCGCCGTGAAAATAAACTTCTAAGTTTGGCCAAACTTCAAATAGATTTCCCTTGCCTGTGGTTTCCATTACTTGGTTCAGCAAAACTAACATCCACGATGGCACTCCTGCTAAACTCGTTACGTTTTCTTTAGTTGTTTCGTTTACTATGGCTTGCAATTTGGTTTCCCAATCGCCCATTAGTGAAACTTCGTTACTGGGGGTGCTGCTATATTCTGCCCAAAAAGGCATATTGTCTATCAAGATTGCAGAAAGATCGCCGAAAACGGTCCCATTTTCTTGGTACAATTGTTTGCTTCCGCCAAGTCGTAAACTTTTCCCTAAAAATAATTGTGCATCTGGGTTGTTATTGAGGTACATGCAAAGCAAATCTTTACTCGCAGCATAGTGGCAATTCTCTAAAGAATCGTTAGTGACAGGTATAAATTTACTTTTAGCGTTCGTTGTGCCGCTAGATTTTGCGAACCACTTTATAGGCGTGGGCCAGAAAATATTAGATTCGCCTTTTCGTGCTCGCTCAATTGAGGGTTCGTTGTCTTCGTAGGTTGTAACGGGAATTCTATCTGCAAATTCGCGATAGGTTTTTATAGAAGCAAAATCATACTCTTTACCAATTTCGGTATATTTCGCTTTTAGAAGTAAATTAAAAAGTAGTTCTTCCTGTACTTCAATAGGGTACTTCAAAAAAAGGTCTATTTGATGAAATCTTTTTTTCAAGAACCAAGAAGCAATGGAATTTACAATGGGGATTGGCATATTTTTCTGCTATCTTTATGCTATAAAAATAACTATTTTATAATTACGATTTCCCCTTTTTTGAAGCGATGTTTTACAGTGTTTCGTTGGAAGAATTTTCGGCATAAATATTTTTGTATAAATGAATTACGAAGGAGTACTCAAAAAAATGCAGACTGAAAACGGTTCACCCATTCAGTATTATCTTGTTTTTGAAAACGATTTTTTGAATGTGAATCAACTATTAGACAAAATAGTCGCCATAAATTTCCTGCGATATCAATGTTTAAATTGTAGCCTACAAAAGAAAATTTATCGCCAAGGATTTTGCTACGATTGTTTTTTTGAAATCCCCCAAGCGGCAGATTGGATTATAAATCCCGAAAAAAGCCAAGCGCATTTAGGAATCGAAGATCGCGATTTGGATTATGAAAAAGGTGTGCAATTACAACCACATGTAGTTTATCTCGCAAACAGCAGTAGTGTAAAAGTGGGGGTGACGCGTAAATCTCAAATTCCAACACGATGGATTGATCAAGGCGCACACGAAGCCATTGAAATTGTAGAAGTACCCAACCGGTATCTTGCCGGAATTACAGAGGTTGCACTAAAGGATTACGTAAGCGATAAAACCAATTGGCGCACGATGCTAAAAAACGACATTAAAGATGAAAATTTGGTGGAGTGGCGAGACAAATTGAAACAATATATTCCCGCTGAAGCTGCCGAATATTATTTAGAAAATAATACTGAAACCAATCTACAATTTCCTGTAATAAATTATCCCGAAAAGCCGAAATCTCTCAATCTTGAAAAAACTCCTTTTTACGAAGGAGTTTTAAAAGGAATAAAGGGACAATATCTAATATTTGAAGACGATACCGTTTTTAACATCCGCAGTAACGAGGGTTATGTAGTTTCAATTACTGTAAACTAAGCTAATTTCCAGCTTTTGTAGTATCTGCTTTCTTTTTCTTTCCACCCAAAATTCCACCCAGAACATCCTTTATAATTTTGGTGTTTTGTTGCTGGGTAGTCTGTTGTTGCGTATTGGTATTAGTATTTGTATTCGTTTTTGTTGAATCCTGTGTAGTTCCGCCGGTTAATAATCCTTCCAAAACACCCGTACCTTGTTTTATTAATTTGTCTTTTTGCTTGGCTAAAAGTTGTTTGGTTAAAGTGTTAATAGCGGTTTCAGCGTTTAGTGAAACTTGTGGATTAGTGAATGTACCTTTCAAGCCAATAGGTAACGCAACGCTCATTGCGTCTGCTTCCTGCGGACTCAAATTTTGAAGCAGTTTAGTTACATCGTTGCCCAAATATTTTGCAGGTACGTCCATTGTTAAGTTGTAGTCAATAGATTTGTCTAAACCGTGAGTTCCTCCAGCAGTAACCTTAATGCCTTTAATATCGAAATTGAATGGTTTTACTTCAATTTTACCATTATTGAAAGTGAAATTTGTACTCACATCACGCAGACTCAATTTGTCTAAATTCAAAAATGAAACTTTATTACCCAGCGCAGCGAGCAGAGGCGCTTGCTTTGGATCAACTTCTGCAGTAATAATTTGCGCTAAAGCAGTTCCGGCAAGTGTGGAGAGTTTAGGCGAAAGGTCGTTTGTAAGTTGTCCGTTAAGCTCGAATTTGGTGTTCAAACTTCCGTGTAATGCTTTAGCAATTGGCACCAAAAATTTAAACATTTCAAGATTTTCGAAAGATTGTTCTATATCAATCTTGCTTAAATCTAAAGTCATTGCAAAGGTTGGCGTTTCGCTTTTTGTTGAAACATTACCCGTAAGCGCAATATTTCCACCGAAAATATCAGACGTAAAATTGCTTATTGTAATGGTTTCATTAGCGATAGTTGCAGTTCCTTTGGCGTTCTTTAATTCTAAATTATCGTAGATAACTTTGTTTGCGTTAAAATCTAAAGTAGCATCCAGAAAATCAGGAATTTTCACCGCTTCTGAAGCAGTTGCTTTTTGTGAAGTTTTGCCCTTTTCCGACGTATTATTTTCAGAAGTAGAAGTTTCCGTAGCCATAAAATCATTCACGTTAAACGTATTCGATTGTACAGAAAAGCGACCTTTTAAATCCTGTTTGCTCATCAAAAATGGAATGAGGTTTTGAATATTTCCAGAAACTTTAATATCAGTTTGGCCAGTAGTTGCGTTCAATTCTTTCAAAGTAAAAACACCGGGTTGTAGCGCTAAACTGGCATTCGCAACTTTCAATTCATTTTTGAAACCTGCGTCGTAATTAAAATTGGTTAAACTTGCAGTTCCGCGAGCGTCTATCTTGTCGTAACGTTCCTTTTCCACAGATTCCATGTCAAAATTCGCAATTACGTCAGCCTTAAAAATTCCGCTGAGTTTTTGCTCCATTTTAACAGGTAAAACTTTTTCAATGTTTGCTAAATTCAGTGTTCCCTGCATTTCCAAATTCACCAATGGGTTTTCGGTCATGTTTTTTATACTTCCGTTTAGTCGAAAGGGTTCGCCGTCAATTCTAAATGTGAATTTCGAAATAATTAAATAGGTGTCTTTTAACAACCCAGTTTCATTCTTCAGTTGTACGTCAATCGTAATATTATCTACTGTTTTCGGCAAATCTGGATATTTAAACGAAGCGTTTTCACTAGCAATTTTTATATCCATTGTTGGTATATGCGTGCTGTCTACAATGCCTTTCAGCATTCCATTAACCGTAAAATTACCCGTGGTTTTTACATCGCTAATTTGTTTCACATACGTTTCAGGAATAACGGCAAGGAAATTTTTAAAGTCTGAAGACGGTGTTTTAAAAGTAAGGTCTATTTCGTTGTTGGTTTCGTTCACTTTTACATAACCATCAAAAGTCAACGGCAGTTCATTTATTTTGGCTTCGTTTTCTAGAAAAGTGTATTTCTGATTTTTTAAATCGAGTTTGAAAATTGCATCGAGCGAAATTCTATTTTTGGTCAAATATTCTGTGCTATCCATTCGGAAAGAAGCGAGCGCTTCGGTCTTTGTGTCGAGATTGCCAACTTCCTGCGAAAGATCGCCGCTACCACTGTGTTGCACTTCGGTGAGCATTAAGAAGGTTTTGGTTGCTTCGTCTGCATAGTTTATACGCGAATTTTTTATCTCGTATGTTTTCAAATCGAAGGTAAACCCGCCATTGGTTTCATCATCTTCATTTATTGCGGGAGCGTCGTCTTTAATGGCAATATCATAATTAGTATTTCCAAGTGAATCAATTTTTATATTAATAAAAGCTTCGTCAAGCGATACCGCATCGACCTTTATAGTTTCATTGCTTTTTTTGAAAAGTTGCATAATGCCCATTTCCAACGAAAGCGTTTTGCCGCTCGCAAGTGTATCGCCCTCAAAAGGTGCTTTATTAATTACACTGAAATTTTTTAACTGTAACGAAGCATCGGGAAAACTGCTGAAAAGGCTCAAGTCAAGATCTTCCCAAGCTACAGTAGCGTTGAGGTTTTCGTTGATGGTGCGTTTTAACATTTTTTCAAGACTTCCCTTAAAAATAAAAGGTGCAGCAATTAGCAATAGAATCAAAATTCCGAGAATGATTCCAATTATTTTGAGTGCTTTCTTCATAAAAAATTTGAAAATTTATTTTTTGATAATCCCTTTGAAAACAACTTCTTGAAAAACTGCATTCAAGCAAAATTTATATCTGCACACAAATTTACTTGGTAGTCTTTTTCTTTTCCTTAATTTCGTCTTAAATGTTAAAATTTGGACACGCAAAAACCTTCATATAACGTCTATCTTTCCCTTGGCAGCAATATGGGCAGTCGTTTTGATAATCTTCAAAATGCCGTCAATGCGCTTTTTGAAGAAGTGGGGAGTATTCTGAAAATTTCTCCAGTTTATGAAACGCCCGCAATGGGTTTTGAAGGAGAATCTTTCCTGAATTGTGCTGTTTTGATGCAGGTAGATTTAAAGCCGTCAAAGATTCTAAAAACAATTTTGGACATTGAAAAGACGATGGGACGGAAGCGAAATACTTCTAAAAATTACGTATCCAGACCCATCGATATTGATATTCTATTTATTGACGATTTAATTATTGATTCAGAAAAACTCATCGTTCCGCACCCAGAAATGGAGAAACGAAAGTTTGTTTTACAACCGTTAGCAGATATAAATTCGCAATTGATCCATCCAATTTCAGAAAAGAAAATCATTAAAATTTTATCTGAAACCCAAGATGAAAGCGTACTTCAAAAACAATCTAAATGGCTTAGCAACCCAATGCGAGATATTAATATTTCGCAATACAATTACATTGCAATTGAAGGAAATATTGGTGCCGGAAAAACAAGTTTGTCTTCAAAAATGGCACTGGATTTTAATGCGAAATTAATTTTAGAACGCTTTAAAGAAAATCCGTTTTTGCCTAAATTTTATGAAGATGCTGCGCGCTATGCTTTTCCGTTAGAAATGTCTTTTTTGGCAGATCGCTATCAGCAATTGGTAGACGATATTTCGCAGCTCGACCTTTTTAAAGAATTGGTGATAACAGATTACGATGTAAACAAATCCTTGATTTTCGCGAGTATTACCCTGCCAAAAGAGGAATATGCATTGTACAAAAAGCTATTTCAGGTAATGCATAAAGACGTTCCAAAACCAGATAAGTATATTTATTTGTATCAAAATACGGAGCGTTTGCTGGAAAATATTAAAAAACGAGGCAGGAAATACGAACAAAGTATTGAAGCCTCTTATCTTCAAAAATTAAACACGGGGTATTTGGAATTTATCAAAAACCAACATTCCGATAGCATAAAAATCATTGATATTTCTGAAATGGATTTTCTTAAAAACCGCTCAGATTATTTAAAAATTTTAAAAGAAATAGTTTCTTAAAAAAGTAGGAGTAACTAGTTGTGGTTAGCATTCAATTTACTACGCAATGAAAAATGCAACTACCTACTTTATTTCATTATCTTTGCAAAAAATTAATTATGAGCAGACAAGATAATCAGAGTAGAGGGAAAGCTTCAGGTCGTGGCGATAATAACCAACGCAACCGTAGCAGTGCAAGAGGAAATGCTCCTGTAAAATCAAGTGCTAAGCCTAAAAAACCGTTTAAACCAGAAGAGCCAACTGGAAAACCGAAATTAAAATTCGACAAAAACGGAAAGGAAATAGGCCGTAGAGACGCACCCGTAAAAGAAGTAAAAAAGAGCAATCCCGAAGATGGAATTCGCTTAAATAAATATATTGGTAACAGTGGCGTGTGCTCACGTCGCGAGGCAGACACGTATATTGCAACCGGATTAGTTTCTGTAAACGGTAAAATTATAAACGAAATGGGCTATAAAGTCATGATAACAGACGATGTTCGTTTTGACGGTCGCCGCCTAAATCCTGAGCCAAACACCTATGTTTTATTGAACAAACCTAAAGGTTTTGCAACAACAGATAGCAATTCTAAAGGGAATACAGTTATGGATTTGGTAGCAAATTCTACTACCGCTAAAATTAAACCTTTTGGCCGTTTGGGTAGAAATGCAACGGGACTTTTGCTTTTTACAAACGATGATGAGTTTGTGCAAAAATTCACTAAAAAAGGAATTTCAAGACTTTTTCATATTGAATTAGACAAAAACTTGAAATCTGAGCACATGATTAAAATAAAAGAAGGACTTACAATTGAAGGCAAAGAGATAAGCGTAGAAGAAATAAGCTACGTAGATAATGCGCCAAAAAGTGAAGTAGGTTTAAAGATAAAACATACTGGAAACAGTGTTATTAGAACCATTTTTGAACACTTGGGTTACGATGTAGTTCGGGTAGATTGTGTAACTCTTGGCCCTTTGACCAAAAAAGATTTACCACGCGGTCGTTGGAGAACACTTACCGAAAAGGAACTCAACATGTTTAGCATGATCTAACTAAAAGTGAAAATTTTATAGCTTTTGTAAATTATTGAATTTTTTTGTGGCACATTTGTATTATAAATAAATGAGTAATAGTATTTTTTTAAAATGGTTGGTTTTTGAATAATTTCAGAAATATAGATTCTAAATGAACAACACATTTTCACTTCTAGTCGCTGCACCGCAGCAAGCTACGGGCAAACGTTCCACTAAAAACCCTTTGCCTATTCGCATTTAAACTTCTAGTTAATTTTTTGTTATACGCTCCCATTTTTTGGGAATACGCTACAAGAATTTTTAATTTACACTTTTCAACGAAAACTTAAGGATGAACACCAAGTACATAGATTTAATTGACCAAACATATTATTTTCCACAAGAAGAATTTCGCTTAGGCGATAACGGACTAGAATTTCATGGCGTAGACTTAATGGCGCTGGTAGAACGTTACGGAGCTCCGCTGAAATTTACCTATCTCCCGAAAATTTCAGAAAATATAAATTTGGCCAAAAAATGGTTTGCACAAGCCATTGAAAAAAACAATTATAAAGGTACTTACAACTATTGCTATTGTACAAAAAGTTCGCATTTTAAGCACGTCTTAAATGAAGCGATGAAGAATGATATTCATATTGAAACCTCTTCGGCTTTTGATATTGATATCGTAGAACGCTTAAAGAGAACCGGAAAGGTAACAGATAAAACCTATGTAATTTGTAACGGTTTTAAACGTGAACAATACATTCAAAATATTGCTCGGTTAATAAATGATGGTCAGGAAAATTGCATTCCGATTATCGATAATTACGAAGAAATAGAATTGCTTTCGGACAGTATTAATAACCACTTCAGCGTAGGAATTCGTATAGCTTCCGAGGAAGAACCAAAGTTTGAGTTTTATACTTCGCGATTGGGAATTGGCTACAAAAACATCATTCCTTTTTACGAAGATCAAATTAAAAATAACGACAAAGTGGATCTGAAAATGCTCCATTTTTTCATCAATACGGGTATTCGAGATACTGCTTATTATTGGAATGAATTGGTTAAGTGTTTAAAGGTTTATGTACGTCTAAAGAAGATTTGTCCTTCTCTGGATAGCTTAAATATTGGTGGTGGTTTTCCTATAAAAAACTCTTTACATTTTGAGTACGATTATCAATATATGGTTAATGAAATTTTAAACCAAATAAACATTACTTGTGAAGAAGCAGATGTGCCAGTACCAAATATTTTTACCGAATTCGGAAGTTTTACAGTAGGTGAAAGTGGTGGTGCCATTTATGAAATTCTTTATCAGAAGCAACAAAATGACAGAGAAAAGTGGAATATGATAAATTCCTCTTTTATTACAACCTTGCCAGATACGTGGGCAATTAGTAAAAAGTTTATTATGTTACCTATTAATCGTTGGAACGATGAATACGAAAGAGTGCTTTTAGGAGGCTTAACTTGCGACAGCGACGATTACTATAATAGTGAACAAAACATGGCGGCTATTTATCTGCCAAAATTCAGAAAAGAAAAACCTTTGTATATTGGCTTCTTTAATACAGGAGCTTATCAAGAAAGTATTGGTGGCTTTGGAGGCTTGCAACACTGCTTAATTCCTTCGCCAAAACATATTTTGATAGACAGAGACAAAGACGATAATATTACAACCGAACTTTTTTCAGAACAACAAACAAGCGAGCAATTGCTAAACATTTTAGGTTATGAGCACTAAGACGTATGCAGGTATCCCGCAGAAATATGCGGCCCTTGAAACATCAAAAATTGTATTAATTCCGGTTCCGTATGACGGTACAAGCACTTGGCAAAAAGGTGCAGACAAAGGTCCTGAAGCGTTTTTGGATGCTTCAGAAAACATGGAGCTGTACGACATTGAAACCCAAACAGAGGTTTATAAGCAAGGTGTTTTTCTTGCAGATGCCATTACAGAAAACTCGTCACCCGAAGCTATGGTTTCGGAAGTGCATAAAGCCACAAAAGATTATATTAAGCGGAATAAGTTTGTAACCATTTTTGGTGGCGAGCACAGTATTTCCATTGGTACCATCCGTGCTTTTAATGAGTGTTTTGACAACTTAACCGTGCTACACATTGATGCACATGCAGATTTACGCAAAGACTTCCACGGAAGCGCTTGCAACCATGCCTGCGCCGTTTATGAAGCCAGCCAAACTACTAATCTAGTGCAAGTAGGCATTCGCAGTATGGATATTGCCGAAACACGCGTTATGGATGAAGAAAAAGTATTTTTTGCCCACGATATGGCAAAAGACGAATACTGGACAGATAAGGTTATTGAAGCTTTAGGTGAAAATGTATTTATTACTTTCGATCTTGATGCGTTCGATCCGTCTATCCTTCCTTCAACAGGAACTCCAGAACCAGGTGGTCTTTTTTGGTATGAAACTCTTGATTTCCTAAAACAAGTTTTCGAAGAAAGAAACGTCGTAGGTTTTGACATTGTAGAGCTGTGCCCAAATGAAAATGAAAGAGCTTCAGATTTTGTTGCCGCAAAATTGTACTATAAAATGTTAACTTACAAGTTCGCAGGTACCGAAGAAGGCGACGAATTCGATAACCATTTTAATGAAACCAAAAAAGGCGTTTCAAAATTTAATTCAGAAGAAGAAGATGAGTACTAATAAAGGAGCTATCTCCCAGTTTATTGAAAAGTATTATTTACACTTTAATGCAGCAGCTTTAGTAGATGCCGCAAAAGGATATGAAGCACAATTGAACAAAGGTTCAAAAATGCTTGTATCTCTTGCAGGCGCCATGAGTACTGCCGAATTAGGCAAAATTTTTGCGGAAATGATCCGTCAGGATAAGGTTCAAATTATCTCTTGTACAGGTGCAAACCTTGAAGAAGATATAATGAATCTTGTTGCTCACAGTCATTATGAGCGTGTACCACATTACCGCGATTTAACGCCGCAAGATGAGTGGGATTTGCTTGAAAGAGGAATGAATCGCGTTACAGATACTTGTATTCCGGAGGAAGAGGCTTTTCGAAGAATACAAAAACATATCGTGAAATTATGGAAAGAAGCTGAAGCAAAAGGCGAACGCTACCTTCCGCACGAATATATGTACAAACTACTTTTAAGTGGTGTATTGGAAGAACATTACGAAATAGATTTAAAAGATTCGTGGATGTACGCCGCAGCAGAAAAAAACCTGCCAATTATTTGTCCAGGTTGGGAAGACAGCACGATGGGTAACATTTTTGCCAGCTACGTTTTGAAAGGCGAATTGAAAGCTTCCACAATGAAAAGTGGTATAGAATATATGACTTTTCTAGCGGAATGGTACACAGAAAATTCTAAGAACGGAATCGGTTTCTTCCAAATTGGAGGAGGAATTGCTGGAGATTTCCCAATTTGTGTGGTACCAATGTTATACCAAGATATGGAGCGTCCAGAAACACCTTTTTGGAGCTATTTCTGCCAGATTAGCGATTCTACCACAAGTTTTGGTAGTTATTCTGGAGCTGTTCCAAACGAAAAAATTACTTGGGGTAAATTAGACATAGACACGCCAAAATTCATCATAGAAAGTGATGCAACTATCGTAGCGCCATTGGTTTTTGCATATATTTTAGATATGTAAACGGCGCAGTAAATAGCAAATACATAAATGCAAATTTAAAACGGCAATCCGCAGTTAAAATTTCCCTACCCAATATTTAGGAGATTGGCTGCGGATTTTGCGTTAGTTGCTCAATAATTTGAAGAGCCATGCATATTGCTTTCAAATTTAAATTCTCTCTTAATAAACTTCACATAAAAAAATAGTAAGCTAAGTCTAAATAGAAGATAATGGAACCACAAAAAATTGATAACATAGAGCTGAAGTTTTTAACGATTGAAGACTATGAAGCCTTGAAGAAAGCGACCATTCAATCTTATGGTGGTATGCCAAACAGCTATTGGAAAATAGACGAAATAGGAAGCTTAATAGACATTTTTCCCGAGGGTCAAGTAGTTATTATGGCGGATGGTCAGATTGCCGGTTGCGCACTTTCAATTATTGTTGATTTTGACGAACTGGGTGAAAAACACAACTATAAAGATATTACCGACGATCCAACCTTTAAAATCCACGATACCGAAGGCGATGTGCTTTACGGAATAGATGTTTTTATCCGTCCAGATTTTCGTGGTCTGCGTTTAGGTAGAAGATTATACGATTATAGAAAAGAACTCTGCGAAAATTTAAATTTGAAGAGTATCGTTTTCGGAGGAAGAATGCCAAACTATCATTTACATTCCGATAAACTTTCGCCAAAACAATACATTGAAAAAGTAAAACGCAAACAAATTGACGACCCAGTTTTAAACTTTCAAATTTCGAACGATTTTCACCCAGTACGTGTGTTGAAGGGTTATTTGGAAGGCGATAAGGCTTCGGGTGAGTTTGCGGTTTTGATGGAATGGGATAATATTTATTACACCAAACCAGAAAAAAAACCTAGGGTATCTGCAATTAAAAGTGTAGTAAGACTAGGCTTAATTCAATGGCAAATGCGAAGCTATTCCGGAATGGAGGAGCTGATGCATCAAGCTGAATATTTTATAGATTGTGTAGCTGGTTACAGATGTGATTTTGCAATGTTTCCTGAATTTTTCAACGCACCGCTTATGGCAGAATACAACCACATGAGCGAGCCAGATGCCATTCGTGAACTAGCCAAATACACTAAAGAGATTACCGAAAAACTTTCTCAACTTTCTATATCGTACAATATAAATATCATCACTGGCAGTATGCCCGAAATGGTTCGTGGTAAATTGTACAACGTAGGCTACCTATGTCGTCGCGACGGAAGTGTAGAACGTTATGAAAAAATACACGTTACTCCAGATGAAGAACGCGTTTGGGGAATGGTGAACGGAAACTCTCTAAAAACATTTGATACCGATTGCGGAAAAATAGGTGTGTTAATATGTTATGATTCTGAATTTCCTGAACTATCAAGATTACTATCAGATGAAGGAATGGATATTCTTTTCGTACCATTCTTGACCGATACCCAAAACGGATATTCGCGCGTAAGATTATGTGCTCAAGCAAGAGCTATTGAGAACGAATGTTACGTAGCTATCGCCGGAAGTGTTGGTAACTTACCGAAAGTGCATAACATGGATATACAGTACGCCCAAAGTGCTGTTTTCACACCATGCGACTTCTCTTTCCCCAGCAACGGAATAAAAGCGGAGGCAACCACAAATACTGAAATGATTTTGGTGGCCGATGTAGATTTAGATTTACTTCGCGAATTGCACACATTTGGTGCAGTGCGGAATTTGAAAGATAGAAGAAAAGATTTTTATAAGCTCGAAAGAGTAAAAAAGTAAATCATTCTAACCTGTCAGGTTTTTAAAACCTGACAGGTTTATTTTTTGGAAGAAATATCTCCCAAGTTGCAATTCCAATCACCAACACATATTCCAAAGCAACCAACCAAAGTTTTTCATCAAACCCTTCTTTTCCGTAGGCTGAATAACTAAGTACAACCACAAAACTCCAAACAATCGGGAATTTATATTTGGTGAAAACTGAAAGTAAAAGGGGAGTGGCTATATACCACGGATGTACGGTGGTTGATAATAAAAAGTAAAATGAAATTGCAAAAAGCATTGCAGTTAGCAATTGTTGAGGGGTTTTGTTATTTCTGAAAAAAGAAATTCCCAAAACAAAAAGCAGCACTAAAACAGGTAGAATCTTTCCAACGGTTTCAATAATATTCCAACCCACAATCTGAAACCCTATCCATCGAATTACATAATAAACACTCGCATTAAATTCAAAATTTTGAAACCACAGTCCGATGGTTGCAGCGAAGTTTTGAATAAATTCTGAGGAAAGAAATGGAAGAAAAGGGAGTACCACTGTTAATCCGATAATTAAATAAAATCCGACGAGTCTTTTAACTGAAACCCCAAAGGTTTTCAAAATCTTAGGGGTTTTATTTTTATTGCTGAAATATTTCAAGAACAAAGGCAATAACAATAACGGAATTAATTTCACCGAAACAGAAATTCCAATTAAAATTGCTGCCCAAGCCCATTTTCCTTTAAAAAGTAAATAAAGTGCCCAAACAAAAAAGAAAAGCATAACGCCTTCAAAATGCAGATTTCCCGTAAGTTCAATGATAATAAATGGATTCAGAAAATACCAAAAGATGTTTTTAATGGGAAGATTTAGTTTCTCCAGTATTTTTTTCCCGAAGTAAAGAATGCCAATATCTGCTAAAATAATTAGCACTCGCAGTACAACCACAGATCCCAAAATACTTTTCCCAGCAAACAAAGCTGCAATGGTAAAAAACAATTGATTGATAGGCGGATAATTACTGAAATGGCTGGCATTTAGCGCACCCATTCCCTCTATTAATTGCTGCGATTGAGCGACATTTTCCCCCAGCGCATCCGAAGTGTCTGGCGTAAAAATGTATGGGCTTACCCCTTGCATAAGTAACCGCCCATCCCAAAGAAACCGATAAAAATCCTGCGAGAGATTTGGAATTACAGGAATGAAAACTAGTCGGAAAACAATTCCGAATCCTGCCAAAAGCCAAAAATTCAGTTTTAATTTTTCAATAGAAAGATAGGCAACAAAAAAAAGTGCCGCGTAAAGTGAAATAAGTTTTGTAAAATCACTTCGCTCTACATTGTATGCAAAACTGAAGTAGAATGCGATAGAAGCTATCGCAAAAAGGAAGTGGATTCTATATAATTTAATGAAATTCAATGACGGTTTGATTTACAGATTCCTGCCTTCGCAGGAATTATTAGTCTTGCCATTCAGCAATAAAAAGGTTGGTGTCGCGCCCTCCGCCATTATTTCTGTTGCTCGAAAACGCCAACTTTTTTCCGTCATTTGAAAAAACGGGGAAAGCATCAAACGTTTCGCCATGGGTAACGCGTTCTAGATTTTTGCCGTCAATATCAATTAAATAAAGATTAAACGGAAATCCTTTTTCTGCTTCAAAATTGCTGGAAAACAAAATCTTTTCACCCGAAGGATGAAAGAAGGGCGCCCAGTTTGCATTCCCTAAATGTGTAAGCTGGCGGAGTTCGCTTCCGTCTGCGTTGCAAATAAAAAGCTCCATCTCTGTAGGTTGTACCAAACCTTGAGCGAGCAAATCTTTGTATTCTTTTATCGCTGCTTCTGTTTTTGGACGGGAAGCGCGAAAAATTAATTTTGTACCATCTGGCGAAAAGAATGCCCCGCCATCATAACCTAATTCATCAGTAATCTGTTTTACGTTTTTTCCATCAAGATCCATGGTGTAAAGTTCCAAATCGCCACTTCGCATGGATGTGAAAACTATCTTATCGCCCTTAGGCGAAACGGTTGCTTCGGCGTCGTAACCTGGTTCTTTAGTGAGTTGAGCGGTAATATTCCCTTCTAAATCTGAGACAAAAATATCGAAGCTATCATAAACTGGCCAAACGTATTTCCCTTCCTTTTTCAGCGGAACTTCTGGACAATTTTTATCTTTTAAATGTGTGCTTCCGTAAACAATATGTTTTCCATCCGGCATAAAATAACTGCAAGTAGTACGCCCTTTTCCCGTGCTTACCATTGGTGGTTGCTTGTCTTTAAAAGTTTCGTCTGCATTCATCAAAAACATTTGGTCGCAGTTAACACCCCAACTTTTATAATTGCTTTGGAAGGTGAGTTTACTGTCGTCAAAACTCCAATACGCTTCGGCATTATCGCCTCCAAAAGTTACTTGACGAATATTTTTGAAGTGCTTTTCTTCAGAATAAATTAGCGTGTCTTTTGTTTGCGGGTCAAGTAAAGCTGAGTTTGTTTTTTCAATTCGGTCTCCCATCGGAGCCGAGATTTTTTCTTCTTTCACTTCGTTTTTACAACTTGCTAAAACCGAAACAATGAGCAGCGTATATAATACTTTCATTTTTAGTGTACTTTTGAACAAAAGTAATGATATGCGTGTAATTTTAGTAATATTTCTGACATTAGTGGTTTTCTCCTGTAAGGAAGCGAAAGTGAAATCTGTAAGTATGAAAGACGACGTTTCCGTTTTGGCAAACGATAGTTTAAACGGAAGAAAAACAGGTTCTGAAGGTGAAAAAAAAGCTGCAAAGTACATTGCGAAACGGTTTGCAGATTTAGGACTGCAGCCAAAAGGAACTGACGGGTATTTTCAAAAATTCACTTTTAAATCCAGCAAGAATCCACATCAAGAGGCAGAATTCACTTCAGAAAATAATGACAGTACAGAAACTGCGGTTAACGTAATTGCATATTTGGATAACAAGGCGGCAAATACGGTTGTAATTGGCGCGCATTACGACCATTTAGGAATGGGCGGCGAAGGTTCGCTTTACAGAGAGGGCGATGCAATTCATAACGGTGCCGACGATAATGCGAGTGGGGTAGCAATGCTATTGCATTTGGCAGATTCTCTTCAGAAGAAAGATTCTCCGAAAATGAACAACTATCTTTTTATCGCTTTTTCTGGGGAAGAAGAGGGTTTATTGGGTTCAAATTATTTCGTTAAAACCCCAACAATAGATACCAAAAAAGTAACCTATATGCTGAATATGGATATGGTGGGAAGGCTTAATGCTGAAAACACTTTAGCCGTTTACGGTCTTGGAACATCGCCAATTTTAAAGCAAACTGTAATTGCAAACGCGGGCGATTTAAAAATCATTGAGAATGAAAGTGGCGTTGGTCCGAGCGATCATACTTCATTTTATTTGGCAGATATTCCGGTACTTCACTTTTTTACTGGGCAGCACGAAGATTACCACAAACCTGGCGACGACACCGAAAAGGTAAATTTTGAAGGAATGGAAGTTGTTTCAAATTACATTTTTAGCATCATTAAGGATTTGGACAATCAGCCAAAACTTCCTTTTAGAAAAACTAAAAATGAAAGCGAAGCGGTGCCCGATTTTAAAGTGACTTTGGGCGTTGTGCCCGATTATCTTTTCGGCGGAAAAGGAATGCGAATTGATGGCATTAGTGAAGACCGTCCCGCACAAAAAGCGGGCCTTCAGAAAGGCGATGTAGTAGTAAAAATGGGCGATTTTGAAGTGACTGATATGATGAGTTATATGAAGAGCCTTTCAATGTTTGAAAAGGGTCAAGCAGCAATGGTAACTGTTGAAAGAGACGGTAATCTGAAAGAAGTTGAGGTTACATTTTAGGAATTTTGAAGTATATTTGAATAAATAATATTATTATGGAAACGACAAAACTTAGAGAAAAGCTTAAGAATCAGTTTTCTGAAATAATTGCAGATGATAAAAATTTAAATTATTTGAAAAGAATTTTTGAAGATTTAAACGAGGATAATTATACTTCACAAGTACCTGAATCACATTATCAAATTGTTGATGAGCGCAGACGCAAGCATTTGGCCGGAGAATCTGAATCACTAACATGGAATGAAGTAAAAGAGAAAATCATTAAAAAGCATGGCTTTTAATCTACTGATAAAGCCAGAGGCGGAGGATGAAATAAATGATGCCGTAGATTGGTACGAATCTAAACAAGTAGGGTTGGGCTTTGATTTTTTGATGCATCTTCAGAGTTATTTTGATATACTTAAAACTGAAATCCCGATTTTTCAAATTAAAAGAAAACCTAGTTATCGCGAACTTCCATTAGGTAGGTTTCCCTATGTGATTATTTATGAAGTGATAGATAATACTATTATTATTTATTCGATTTTTAATACTTATCAGGATCCAAACCGAAAGCGCAATTAAGTTAAAATAAAAAAAACCTAACAGGTCTTAGAGACCTGTTAGGTTAAACTGCGTACTGAGTTGGGAAAAGGCATGCCTTTTCTCAACGATATACTACATCATCCCGGGCATTCCACCGCCCATACCACCTGGCATTCCGCCACCGGCATTATCTTCTTTAATATCTACCAAAGCACATTCAGTAGTAAGAATCATTCCTGCAACCGATGCAGCGTTTTCTAACGCGATACGGGTTACTTTCTTAGGATCGATGATTCCTGCTTTTATCATATCAACATACGTTTCAGATTTTGCATCGTAACCGAAGTTTTTCTTGCCTTCCAAAACTTTATTAATAACTACAGAACCTTCGCCACCTGCATTTTCAACAATGGTACGAAGTGGAGATTCAATGGCACGAGCCACAATTTGAATTCCAGTTGCTTCATCAAGAGTATCAGTTGTAAGCTTTTTAAGCACTTCTATGGCGCGAACTAAAGCAACACCACCACCAGCAACGATTCCTTCTTCCACAGCCGCACGGGTTGCGTGAAGTGCGTCGTCAACTCTATCTTTTTTCTCTTTCATTTCTACTTCAGAAGCAGCACCTACATAAAGAACGGCAACTCCGCCAGCCAATTTGGCTAAACGCTCTTGCAATTTCTCTTTGTCGTAATCGCTTGTAGTAGATTCTATTTGAGATTTTATTTGGTTCACACGATCTTTAATGTCCTTTTTATCTCCAGCACCATTAACAATCGTAGTGTTGTCTTTATCAATAGTTACAGTTTCAGCAGAACCTAACATATCAATAGTAGCGTTTTCTAAAGTGAAACCTCGCTCTTCAGAGATTAGGGTTCCGCCTGTTAGTACTGCTATATCTTCAAGCATTGCTTTTCTTCTGTCACCAAAACCTGGAGCTTTTACAGCTGCAATTTTTAACGAACCACGAAGTTTGTTAACTACTAAAGTAGCCAATGCTTCACCGTCTACATCTTCAGCAATAATCAATAAAGATTTTCCTTGTTGTGCCACTGGCTCAAGAATAGGAAGTAAATCTTTCATTGAAGAAATTTTCTTATCGTAAAGCAAAATCATTGGGTTTTCCAATTCAGTTTGCATTTTTTCGGTATCTGTTACGAAGTAAGGAGAAAGGTAACCGCGGTCAAACTGCATTCCTTCAACAACATCAACGTATGTTTCAGTTCCTTTAGACTCTTCAACAGTTATAACACCTTCTTTTCCAACTTTTCCGAAAGCTTTAGCAATTAACTCGCCAATTAGTTCGTCGTTATTTGAAGAGATAGAAGCAACTTGCTTTATCATTTCAGAAGAATTTCCAACTTTGGTAGTTTGTCTTTCAAGGTCTTTTACAATAGCAGCAACTGCTTTGTCAATACCGCGTTTCAAATCCATTGGGTTTGCTCCCGCTGCAACGTTTTTAAGGCCTTCTTTAACGATTGCCTGTGCTAAAACTGTAGCAGTTGTTGTTCCATCACCCGCAAGATCGTTGGTTTTTGAAGCAACTTCTTTCACCATTTGAGCGCCCATGTTTTCAAGCGGATCTTGTAATTCAATTTCTTTTGCAACGGTAACACCATCTTTAGTTACTTGTGGTGCACCAAAAGATTTGCTTATAATTACGTTACGACCCTTTGGGCCTAAAGTTACTTTTACTGCGTTTGCCAATGCGTCAACACCGCGTTTTATAGCGTCGCGGGCGTCAACATCAAATTTTATATCTTTTGCCATTTTTTTAAAATGCTTTATGCTTTTGGCAATATGCCTTAAGCTGTGATTAATCTATTTTTTTTTGAATTTATTTTGAAATGGTTAGATGATGGCTAGAATATCTTCTTCGCGCATAATAAGATAATCCTTGCCGTCAAACTTTAGCTCGCTGCCAGAGTATTTTCCGTAAAGAACAGTATCACCAACTTTTACAGTCATTTTGTGATCTTCTTTGCCTTTACCAACAGCTACTACTTTGCCTTGTTGTGGTTTTTCTTTTGCTGAATCTGGAATGTACAATCCCGAAGCTGTTTTTGTTTCTGCCTCTTGTGGCTGAACCAAAACGCGATCTGCAAGTGGTTGAATTTTTAATGCCATTATAAAATCTTGATTTTATAATTCCCGCGCAGGCGGGAATCTTGTTAAACTTATGTTCTAATGTTATGGTTGCTAATTGGCAGAAATTGTGCCACTGCCTATAAACTGACACTATTTGAAATGAAAATGCCAGCTTGTCAGAAGCTGGCATTTTAAATCTAATAAAACATTAGGAGGTATATTTATATTAACTGAGAATATAAGCTTTTATTAAAAAGTTGAGTTAAAGAAAAATTAACTTTTGATTTGAAAATTTCGGTAATTCGGCGTTCTTTTTTTACCTTAAACGAAATATTGCGATTGTCTCACGAAAATTAAGGATGATTTTATTTATTGTTTACACTAATAAACGATAAAAATATTTCTTTGTATTATTATCAAAAGCTATGGCTTTCAATCGTAAAATCAAAGAATTAATCTTTCTAGAATTGCACAAATATTAATTAAGATGAAAAACTCCTATTGCACTATCCTTTTTACAATATGCTTTTCTTTTTTAGGAACCATGTGGCTTACGGCACAGATAGTCAACATACCCGACCCAAATTTTAAAGCGGCGCTTCTCGCTGACGGTAATATTAATACCAATGGCGACGGGGAAATACAGGTTAGCGAGGCGGAGGCCGCGATTGATGTTAGTGTTGTTGGCAACAGTATTAATGATCTAACAGGCATTGAAGCATTTATCAACATAACTTTTTTAGAATGTTCCAATAATAATTTAACATCCATTGATATTAGCAACAATCTTGAACTGGAAATTTTTGAATGTTATAATAATCAGCTCACAAATATTGATATAAGCCAGAACACGGCAATGTGCCAATTTGAGTGTAGGTTCAACCAACTTACGAGTCTGAATTTGAGCAACAACCCCAATATTGTGCTCTTATCAGTGGGCAATAATAATATTTCAGAGTTGGATGTGGTCAATAATCCTTTTTTGGCCATTTTAGAGTGTAGGGAGACAATAATAGAAAATCTTGATTTGAGCCAAAATACTGGGCTCTTCTCATTGGTTTGTAATGATAACGATGTATTGACATATATAAACCTAAAAAATGGGAACAATGAAAATTTGACTTTCACTGGACTTTTTGCGAGCAATTTTGAAAACCTGCCGAGTTTGGAGACCATCTGTATAGATGATATAAATAATACTGCACTGATAGATGAAATTACTGCTCAAGTAGGCCATCAGGTAGATTTTACGGAGGATTGTACCCTAAGTATGGCAGATGCAGATTTCAATGAAGTAAGAATATATCCAGTACCTATTGGAGATAAACTATATATAAATTCCATGATACCAATCGTACAAATAAATGTTTATAATTTACTGGGGCAAAAGGTGCATTCTATGACTCAAGAGGACCCGATCCTGGAAGTAAGTACTGAAAAGCTGCTCATAGGCGTTTATATAGTAATGTTACAAGACAGCAACGGACGCGTTACTACCAAGAAAGTAATAAGGAAATGACTTTAAAAAAAGAAATTATGAAAACCTATGTATTGTTTCTATTTTTTGCGGTGGCAACTTTTATGGGCTGCTCAAAAAATGATGATGATTTAAAACTTCCCCCCATTACCCAAACTGGGGAAAACACTTTTGGATGTTATATTAATGGTAGATTGTTAATCCCGCGTGACGGGTCCGGAACAATTATGGGGCCTGAGAGAGGGTTCAAATTTTACGGATATGGTAATTTTCCAAACATTGTATATAATGAAATCACAGTCCGCGATTTTGTAGGGCCAAACGGAGGAAGGATAGATTTACATATGGTTGATCTCTATGAAAATGGAGAAGGAAGTTATCAGATTAAAGAAAGTAATTGTTTAAATTCTTTAAACGCAAACCATAGTTTTAATATCCGCTGTAATTATTTCAATGGACAAAGCTATGATTATTATTGCTCTATAGAAGGGACAGGTAATTTAAATATTACTCGGTATGATTTTGACAACAGGATAATTTCGGGGACTTTCAATTGTAGGGCGAGAAATGAAAACAACCCAAATGATATAATAGAAATCACTGAAGGTAGGTTTGATATAAAATGGGATGAATTGAATAATCCATTTTAAAAAGATAAAGGGTGCCACTGCAATGGCACCCAAATAATAAATAAAACCAACATTAACACATATTGTTTCACTTATTAATACTTTAAAATTATGCGAAAATTATTACTATTGCTCGTATTTCTTTCTTTTTTTACGCCCTCTCACTCACAAAATCCACTACCGACCAAAGTAGATAGTATGTTGGTCAACGTAAACAAATCCAGTTTTACATCAGGTGTGCTGAACGATAGAACAGTATCTTGGGCACATTTGAATGCCTATAATGAAAAAGCCAGCTCGTTAGAGCTGGCTTTTTAAAATATATTTTAGAAGGAATTAGTTAGCTCCTTCAGTATTTTCTGTTGGGGTATTTGTGGTTGTTGGTACCGCAGGAATTGTGTTTTGAATCGCATTTTCATCAAACGTTTTTGACTGCAAGCTGTTACCGCCCATAATAAAAACGTTAGAAAATAAAATAAGCGCTAACATAATAGTTGCAAGCGTCCAAGTACTTTTATCTAAAAAGTCACTCGTTTTCTGTACACCACCAATTTGTGCGCCACCGCCACCGCCAAACGACGATGAAAGCCCACCACCTTTAGGGTTTTGTACCATTATAACTATGACCAATAAAAAGGCCACTATCATTATCAAAATTAAAAATATTGTAAAAGTACTCATGATTGTTCTGAATTAATCAATTTTTCTATTGCCCGAATTTGGTCTGCAAAGAAACCACTTTTTTCGGGATTTTTCAAAATTAAAATTTTATATGCTTGAATTGCTTTTTTATAGTTCTTTTGTTGCAAATAAACTTTAGCCAAAGTCTCCGTCATCAGCGACTCGGGAGTTTGAGCGTGCAGTGCAGAAATATTTTTTGGCTCTTCTTTTTGTGAATTTTTTTGTGCTTCTGAAGGAATTATTTTAGGTCGTTCCTGTATAAACTTGTCTATTAACTCAGATTTCCGCTCTTTTTCCTCCAGCGCCAAAATTTCCTCCTGCGCTAAAGTTTTCTCTTTCGCTGAAGCTACGGTCGACAAGTCTGCTCCTTCTGAAATTTCTTCGGAACGCTTAATGGGTTTTGCTTTTGTAAGTTTTAACCATTCAGAAAATGAATGCGTGTCGTTTTGCGTGAATTCTAAAGGTTTGTCTGGCTCTAATTGCGCATCGGGCTTATCAGCTTCAGTGGATGGTTTTTCCAGCTTCTTTTCAACCAAATTGCTAATAGAAGTAACTTTTCTCTGAAAAAGTTCTGGATTTAAAATGTCCTCTGCCTTCTGCATTTCGGCTTTAATCTGCTTATCTATTTCAAGGCTTATTTGTTCTGAAACATTTTCGGCCACAACAATTATCTTTTCTACCGAAGCATCGTGCTGTAAAATTGTTTGGGAAATTTCATTTTGAATAAATTTTTCTGAAGTAATGTATTCAAAAAGAATATCGCGGTCTGTGGTATGAGCAGCTGTAAGTTTTAAAGCATCGTTATACAGAAAACTATCCTGATTTTTTAAACCTTTAAGTTGCAACGCACGAGCGCTTTGGAAATAGGGATATTTTTTTATAATCAAATCCAACGCTGCCAAATCCTCAGAAGTTATTTTCTGTGGATTGGCGAGTAGATATGTAAAGTTTGAAGTTTTCAAAAGCCTACCAATTTGCAAGTGATTTGTTAAAAATATCTTGTGTTATTCGTTCAAAAATAATATCGACAGCGGCGTCAAGTTTTGAACCTGTTAATTGAGTTGTTCCGGGATAATCATAATAAAAACTAAACGGTTGCTCAAAATCTTTCAATGGGTCTTTTGTGTTGTAAAACCGTACACTTACAGCTATGGTTAGTCTGTTTTGTGCGGCTGTGCTGGTAGAAGTTGCCGTGATTGGCGCAATGTAAAACTGAGTAATTTCGCCCTCATAAACCAAATCGCCATTACTATTTACAAGGTCTAAACTAGTCTGATTAAGTAATAAATCCTGCAATTTTTGTGTGAAATCGAGCGCAATCCCTGGCTCTACAATTGGAGCGTTGTTCTGAAAATAAGCTACCTGAACCGTTTTGGTAGTGGCGTAATTAATATCTGCTCCAGTGAACGAATACGGGCCGCAGCTTTGCAAAGTAATTGCTGCGATTAACAATACTAAAATTGAATATGTTTTTAACATTTACTTTAATCTTTCTTTAATTTTCTAAACACCGATGCACGCAATGAATCACGTGCCTACAAGTCGTATTGCTTAATTTTTCTATATAAAGTTCGCTCTGAAATACCCAACTCATCTGCGGCGTCTTTTCGTTTTCCGCTGTATTTTTCGAGTGATTTTTTTATGAGTTCCAATTCTTTTTGCTGAAGTGAAAGATTTTCTTCTTCCTCAATATCTTCGGCATACTCGTATTTGTCTTTTCGTTGTTCAGAGCTATGTTCGGGAATACTGAAAACCTCCACATCATTGTCTGAATCGTTGTTTTCTTCGTCAATGATTGAAGCCAATTCCTCTTCGGCTTCGTGATCATCTGAATAAATTTTATTAATAAGTGACGATTGCTCTTCTTTTACCTTTGCCGCATTACCAGTTTTCATCAATTCCAATGTAAGCTTTTTAAGGTCGTTTACATCGCGTTTCATATCAAAAAGAACTTTGTAAAGAATTTCTCTTTCGCTACCGAAATCGCTTTCAGATTTTTTCGAATTTACAACTGCCGGAAGATTGCTGCCCATGTCTGGCAGATAATGTTTTAGAGTTTCATACGTAATTTCGCGAGATTGTTCCAAAACCGAAATTTGTTCCGCCACGTTACGCAATTGACGAATGTTTCCGCTCCAACGGTATTTTAAAAGTATTTCTACCGCTCGATCATTTAAGCGAATGGTGGGCATTTTGTATTTCTGCGCAAAATCTGCGGCAAACTTTCTAAAAAGCAAATGAATGTCTTCCTCCCGCTCGCGTAACGGCGGTAAGTTTATTTCCACCGTGCTTAAGCGATAATAAAGGTCTTCTCTAAATTTTCCCTTTTCAATTGCCTCAACCATTTTTACATTGGTTGCGGCCACAATGCGAACATCTGTTTTTTGTACTGCGGAAGACCCTACTTTTAAAAATTCGCCATTCTCCAAAACACGAAGTAAACGCACTTGCGTTGGCAGCGGCAATTCGCCCACTTCATCGAGGAAAATTGTTCCGCCATCAGCTACTTCAAAATAACCGCTTCGCGCAGCCGTAGCTCCCGTAAACGATCCTTTTTCGTGACCAAAAAGTTCGCTGTCAATAGTTCCTTCAGGAATTGCACCACAGTTTACGGCAATGTATTTTCCGTGTTTTCTGTGCGAAAGAGAATGAATTATTTTTGGAATACTTTCTTTACCAACGCCACTTTCACCGGTAACCAATACCGAAATATCAGTGGGTGCTACTTGAATTGCTTTTTCTACGGCACGGTTCAGTTTTGGGTCGTTGCCTATTATTCCGAATCTTTGTTTTGTTGCTTGTATGCTTTCCATAGTAACTTCCCGCGAAGGCAGGAATCTCTTATTTTTTGTTCTTAATAATATTCGTAGCTAAATAACTCAAATAGTTCTCCATCTATAGTAACCTCGGCACTAATAGGGTAATTCAAATCATTGTATTGATAGGTAATAACGCGCAATTCACCATAGTCATTATACGATGTTATATTGTTTTTTGAGTAAGAAAATGTCTTGTCATAGGCCATTGAGAAGCCTAATTCATCTAAAATAAAACTTTTATAATTATTCATAAGAACAGGGTAAAGCGGATTTATTTTATCGTCGTGTTCGAAATTTATATCATAAATATATGAGCCAGTATCTTCATTTATATTAATAAGGTTACCATTGCTATAAGTGTATTTAGTTACGGTAGGATTCGGATTCCATGCATGAGGTTCTAAATTCACTTGATTAAGCAGGTTATCAGAATTCAAGATTAATGTATAATTAGTATCCCCATCCATGAACAATCGTCTTTGAACTTGAATACTATCCTGAAAATGAGTAGCTGCGATTGACCCGAAATAAGAGCCGTTTTCGTCAAATCTATTAATTTGTTCTAGCTCATTAGTGTTATTAAACTCATTTTCGGTATATAGCCATAGGTTAGATTGGCCTTCAAAAAATAAAAAACCTGTAACTCCCGTTAACTGTCCTGAATCGTTATATAAAATATCCATTTTAATTCCATCAATATCATTTGCGGTATTAAAATAATGAATTGGCTTAGCCTCCTCATTAAAATAATATTCTCTACGTATATTTTGATTATACGCTTTCGTAATAGTAAATTTCTTAATTTTTAGTTCTGTGTTTTGTTCTGGCTCTTCTTCCTGAACTATATCGTTATCATTATTTGAACAACCGAACAAGCAAAAAAGAATACTGAGTAAAATGAAAACATGTCTCATAACTGTTGATTTAGATTAATAGTTTTGTTTTTATATCTCAAGATACTACTATTTTCGCTTATTCATTATTTTGAATATGCCACGGCTTCACCAATGAGGGTAGCCGTAGTGCAATCTGTTATTTTTACGTCCACAAAATCTCCCGCTTTATAATTTTTCTTCGGAAAAACGGCAGTACTGTTGTGCTCCGTTCTTCCGCTCCATTCGTCTTTATTTTTTTTAGATTCCTTTTCAACTAAAACTTTTACAGTTTTTCCTAAATATGTTGCGGTGCGAATTGCACTGTGGCTTTGTTGTAGCGCTACAATTTCGGTTAATCTTCGGCTTTTGGTTTCTTCCGGCACATCGTCTTCGAGTTTTCGGGCAGCCATGGTTCCGGGTCTTTCAGAATATTTATACATATAACCAAAACTGTATTGTACATATTCCATTAGGCTCATGGTGTCTTTGTGATCTTCCTCTGTTTCAGTTGGAAAACCAATAATCATATCTTGCGAAACGGAACATTCTGGAATAATTTCAGAAATTCTATCAATTAATTTCATGTATTCTTCACGGGTATGCTGACGGTTCATTTCTTTCAAAATCCGCGTGCTTCCACTTTGCACGGGAAGGTGAATATGATTGCAAATATTGTCGTGTTTTGCAACAATATGCAAAACCTCTTCGTGCATATCTTGTGGGTTGCTTGTTGAAAAACGAATGCGCATTTCGGGATGCGCTGCTGCAGTCATATCAAGCAATTGGGCAAAATCTGTTGCCGTAGCCTTCTGCATTTCTGAAGCAGTTTTGAAGTCTTTTTTCAAACCACCACCGTACCATAAATAGCTGTCCACATTCTGACCAAGAAGCGTTATTTCTTTGTAACCTTTTTCAGCGAGATCATTCACTTCGCCTAAAATACTCTGCGGATCGCGGCTACGTTCGCGACCACGAGTAAAAGGAACCACGCAAAACGTACACATATTATCGCAACCACGGGTAATGCTAACGTAAGCGGTTATTCCATTGCCGCCCAATCTAACTGGCGAAATATCGCCATAAGTTTCTTCTTTCGAAAGAATTACATTCACAGCATCGCGGCCTTCTTCTACTTCTTTTAGCAAATTAGGAAGATCTTTGTACGCATCTGGCCCAACTACTAAATCGACTATTTTTTCTTCTTCAAGAAATTTTTCTTTTAAGCGTTCCGCCATACAGCCCAAAACGCCCACTTTCATCTTTGGGTTAATTCGTTTTACGGCATTGTATTTTTCCAAACGTTTGCGAACGGTTTGCTCGGCCTTATCGCGAATGGAGCAGGTGTTTACCAAAACTAAATCTGCCTCTTCTAATAAATTTGTGGTGTTATAACCTTGGTCTGCAAGAATTGAAGCTACAATCTCGCTGTCGCTAAAATTCATAGCACAGCCATAACTTTCAATATATAATTTTCGAGAATTGCCCTCACGTGCTTCTAAAGTGAGTGTGTTTCCTTGTGTTTTTTCGTCAATAATCTTTTCCATAAAAAATCTCTATTCAATGCAAATTCAAAGCGCTTTCATTGAACTGGCAAAGATACTATTAATTTGTCACGGTGACAAAGTGGCAGATTTATTTCTGAAATTTTCTGGAAAATATTAATCTTTTAGAGGAATAGCTAGTTTTTGAATTTCAGCCAAAGCTTCCACTTCATTGCCCCAGCCTATAATTTATACTGGATAGTAATTTTGAAGTATTATTAAGGAGAAAAGTAAAATACAACTTCCTATAAACACCTTAATATGGGGGCGAAATGATTTCATGAAAAAAGTTTTCAGTTTCCGAAGCGACTAAAAACAACGTAATTACACACTTCTTACATGTAAAGAGTTGACTATTTTTTAGTCACAAAAATTTCGTATTAAAAAATTCACATACTTTTGCACACATAACAAAAAAGGATATGGCAAAGAATTTAGTGATAGTTGAGTCCCCAGCAAAAGCAAAAACAATAGAAAAATTTCTAGGGAAAGATTTTAAAGTTTCCTCGAGTTTTGGGCACATTGCAGATCTTCCGTCTAAGGAATTGGGCGTAGATGTAGCAGGAGATTTCACACCTAAATATATAGTTAGCAGCGATAAGAAGAAGTTGGTAGCCGAGTTAAAGGCACTCTCCAAAAAAGCCGAAATGGTTTGGTTGGCGAGTGATGAGGATCGAGAAGGTGAAGCAATTGCGTGGCATTTAGCAGAAGAATTAAAGTTAGATAAAAGCAAAACCAAGCGTATTGTTTTTCACGAGATTACAAAATCTGCAATTTTAAAAGCAATTGAAAACCCGCGCCAAATAGATTATAATTTGGTAAATGCGCAGCAAGCACGTCGCGTTTTGGACCGTTTGGTGGGATACGAACTTTCACCGGTTCTTTGGAAAAAGGTGAAAGGCGGACTTTCTGCAGGACGCGTACAATCTGTTGCAGTGCGATTAATTGTGGAGCGCGAACGCGAAATAGAAGGGTTTACACCCGTTCGTTCCTATAGAATTGATGCAGAATTTACAACCGTTGATGGCAGTAAGTTTAAAGCGAAACTTCCAAGGAATTTTGAAACTGAAAAAGAAGCCCGCGAGTTTCTTCGGAAGAATTTAGGAGCTTCGTATAAAATTTCAGATTTAACTAAAAAACCTGCTAGCAAATCGCCGACAGCGCCATTTACCACTTCAACAATACAACAGGAAGCTGCACGAAAGCTGTACTTTTCAGTTGGAAAAACAATGACAATTGCTCAGCGTCTTTATGAAGCTGGACTTATAACTTATATGCGTACCGATAGCGTTAACCTTAGTAACGACGCTAAAGATGCTGCGCAAAAAGAAATTATTCATTCGTACGGAAAGGAATATAGCAAACCCCGCGATTACAAAGGGAAAAGCAAAGGAGCGCAAGAAGCTCACGAGGCTATTCGGCCAACAGATATGAGCCGGCACACTATTACTGGCGATCACGATCAAGCGCGTTTGTACGATTTAATTTGGAAAAGAACTGTGGCTTCGCAAATGAGCGATGCGCAATTAGAGCGCACTAATGTGAAGATTGACGTACTTTCAAAGGAAAAGGTTTCAGAAAATTTCACTGCAAATGGTGAAATGATAAAATTTGACGGTTTCTTAAAAGTTTATTTAGAAGGAACTGATTTTGAAGAAGAAGAACAAGAGGGAATGTTGCCAAATATGAAAAATGGCGACCCGCTAGAAAATAATTACATTAACGCTACGGAGCGCTTTACGCGTCCGCCGTATCGTTTTACGGAAGCATCGTTGGTAAAGCAATTGGAAGAGCTTGGTATTGGTCGTCCGTCAACTTATGCGCCAACTATTTCAACAATCATCAGCAGAAATTATGTTGAAAAAGGATCTGTGGAAGGTGTGGAACGAAAGTATCTTCAACTAACACTTCAAGATGAAAATGTTAAGGATAAAACCTTGACGGAAACCGTTGGCTCTGATAAAGGAAAATTGGTTCCAACAGATATTGGAATGATTGTGAACGACTTTTTGGTGGCACACTTCGAAAATATTCTCGATTATAATTTTACTGCAAAAGTAGAGCAGGATTTTGACGACATTGCTGAAGGAAAAGAGGAGTGGACGAAAATGATGAAGAATTTTTATGCCGAATTCCATCCACGAGTAGAACATGTTGAAGAAAATGCAGAACGCGAAAGTGGTGAACGCATTTTGGGTGAAGACCCTGTAAGCGGAAGAACGGTTTTAGTACGACTTGGAAAATACGGACCAATGGCACAAATTGGTGCGCCGGATGATGAGGAGAAAAAATTTGCTAGCCTCCGTCCAGACCAGCAATTGCACCTTGTTACTTTTGAAGAAGTAATGGATCTTTTTAAACTTCCAAAGACTTTGGGCGTTTATGACAATGAAGAAGTTGAGGTAAACAATGGTCGTTTTGGGCCTTATGTTCGCTTAGGAAAAACTTATATTTCTTTGCCGAAAGGAATGGATCCTTTGGAGGTAGATATGGCTTTCGCAAAAGAGCTAATTGAAGAAAAGAAAAAGGCAGATGCACCTATTTATACGTATGAGGATTTGCCAGTTCAGAAAGGTGTGGGACGTTTTGGACCATTCCTAAAATGGAACAGCATGTTCATTAATGTGAACAAGAAATACGATTTCGATAATCTTTCTGATGAAGATATTGTTCAGCTTATTGAAGATAAAAAGCAAAAAGAAATTGATAAGTTAATCAATGAGTGGCCAGAAGAGAAAATACGCATTGAAAAAGCGCGTTGGGGACGTTTTAACCTGATTAAAGGAAAAACGAAGGTAGAGTTGCCAAAAGGCACCGAGGCCGACAAAATAACCTTAGAGGAAGCTCAGGCTTTATTAGAAAAGAAAAGTCCGAAAAAGAAAACAGCTGCCAAAAAGAAAACCGCAACCAAGAAACCTGCAGCTAAGAAGAAAACAACAGCCAAGAAAAAATAATGATAGAGTTTTTATCTCCAGTTTCAAAAAAAGTAATGGCTCACCGGGAAATTCTACCGCTCGGAACCTTGGGAAAACAAATTGAAGCCCACGCCAAAATAGGAGAGTTGCCTAACTTAAAAGACGTGAAGTTTGCGCTCCTCGGAATTAAGGAAAACCGAAGCGATGTAGATTATATTGGCGGAGAACTTTCTTTTGAACCGTACCGGAAAGCATTTTATTCGCTTTACCCGGGTAACTGGAATTACAAAATAATTGACCTTGGCGATATTGAAAAAGGAGCTACGGCGGAAGACACACGTTTTGCCGCAAAAGAAGTTATAGCTGCCCTTTTGAAGAAAAATATAGTGCCAATAATTCTCGGTGGAGGTCAAGATTTAGCCTATGCCCAATATCGTGGTTATGACAGTTTGGGCGCAATGGTTAATGTGGTAAACATAGACAACCGTTTCGATCTCGGAAATGCCGAATTACCAATTTCTAACAAATCGTATGTTGGTAAAATGGTAGTGGACCAACCTTACAATCTTTTCAATTATAGTGCAATAGGGTACCAATCATTTTTTAATGCACCGCAGGAAATAGCTTTGATGGACAAGCTTTTCTTTGAAGCCTATCGTTTGGGTGAAATTACTGCCGATATTACTTCCGTAGAACCTATAATGCGTGATGCTGATATGGTTACATTGGATGTTACAGCAATAAAAAGTGCAGAATTAAGTTATAAAAATAATGACAGCCCTAACGGCTTTGATGGACGCGAAATTTGCGCCATTTCTCGATATGCCGGTATCAGTAATAAAGTAAAATCTTTTGGTGTTTACGAATTAAGTAATTCCATTGAAAGCCGAAGCGGAGCAATGCTTGTGGCGCAAATACTTTGGTATTTTGTTGAAGGATATAATTTTAGGGTTGAAGATGATGATTTTGAAAGCGAGACCCTATTTACCACTTATAAAGTGCCCATTGAAGATGAGGTTTTAGAATTCAAAAAAAGTAATAAAACAGAAAGATGGTGGATTGTTTTGCCTTTTCTTTCAAATGTTAATAATAAATTAAAAAGACGTACGTTATTACCTTGCACTTATGGCGAATATTTGGGTGCGTGTAATCAGGAAATTCCTGAGAGGTGGTTAAAGGCCCGCTACAAGAATGAAGTATAATCTAAAGTAAACAAGTAAAAAGAGGGATTGATGGATTTTCAAAAAAAAAATTGTTTTTTTGGATTTTTATGGATACGTTTACGCCCTTGAATCTCAAAATTTAACCGAAATACCTATGAAGAAGTTTATTGCATTAACTGCGATCGTTGCCTTTTTATTCAGTTGTAACTCTGGAGACCGAGGCGAACTGGTTGGGGTAAAAGGTAAAAAATGGTATCCACAAAAACCTTACGGAATGACTCTTATACCTGGTGGATCCTTCATTATGGGTAAAAGTGATGACGATTTTGTTGCCGTGAATGATGCGCCAACAAAAACTGTTACTGTACGCTCATTCTATATGGATGAAACCGAAATTACAAATTCAGAGTACCGTCAATTTGTAAATTGGGTAAGAGATTCAACAGTAAGATTAAGACTTGCAATCCAAGCAGACATGGTGGGAGCTACTCCTGGCGATGGCGGAATTGGTGAATTTGCATTTGTAGATCAAGAAAGCGAAGAAATGACTCCGTACCAACAATATATGTACGATAATTACTTCGGTATGGGTGAAGACTACTACGCTGGTAGAAAACTTAACGATAGAGTAGATTTAATCTGGGATACAGCTGAATATCCAGATGAGTACTATTCTGAAGTTATGGATACTATGTATATTCCAACCGAAGAAGCTTATAACGGTCAACGCACTATTGATGTTAGCAAACTAAAATTCCAATATACTTATATGGATATTCAGAGTGCTGCACGAGATAAAAGCAAAAGAAGAAAAGATTTCATCAAAAAAGAAGAATTGAATATATACCCTGATACAACAGTTTGGATCAAGGATTTCAACTATTCGTATAATGAGCCAATGCACAACGATTACTTTTGGCATCAAGCTTATGGCGACTATCCTGTAGTAGGTGTAAGCTGGAAACAGGCAAAAGCTTTCACAGCTTGGAGAACATTATACAAAAACTCTTACCAAAAATCTAAAAAGAAGAATTTCATAAACTCATTCCGACTTCCTGGTGAAGCAGAGTGGGAATATGCAGCTCGTGGTGGACTAGAATCTGCAACGTATCCTTGGGGTGGTCCTTATGCCAAGAATGACCGTGGTTGTTTTATGGCGAATTTTAAACCCCTACGTGGTGACTATGCAGCAGATCAAGCTTTATACACAGTAGAAGCTAAATCTTACGAGCCAAATGATTTCAATCTTTATAATATGTCTGGAAATGTTGCCGAATGGGTAGCTTCTTCATATGATCCAGCATCTTATGATTATACTTCTACAATGAACCCGAACGTAAACGATGATGAGAATATGCGCAAAGTTGTGCGTGGCGGGTCTTGGAAGGATGTAGCTTATTTTCTTCAAGTTAGTACCCGTGATTATGAATACGCAGATTCTGCCAGAAGTTATATTGGCTTTAGAACTGTACAAGATTATATGGGAACTGACGTTGTGCTAAATCAAAACTTTGGTGACGCACGTTAATACCCTTTATTTACTAAATTTATTCAACCTTAACTTAAACTCTCAATTAAAAATTAAGCATTATGGCACAAGCAAAATCAACTAAGAAATTATTTAATATGGCCTATGGCCTTGGAGCTTCGATAGTAATTATTGGAGCGCTTTTTAAAATCCTTCACTGGGAAATTGGTCCATTAAACGGAGGTATTCTTTTGGCAATCGGACTTATTACTGAAGCACTTATTTTCGCAATCTCTGCTTTTGAACCAGTAGATGATGATTTGGATTGGTCATTGGTTTATCCTGAACTTGCTGGTGGAGCAGGTGGCTTAAGAAAAGGAGCTGTTAAAGATCCAGAAGATGCACAAGGACTTTTGTCTAAAAAACTAGACGATATGCTTAAAGACGCACGTATCGATTCTGAATTAATGGACAGCCTTACTACAAGCATCCGTTCTTTTGAAGGTGCTGCTAAAGGTATGGCTCCAACTGCTGAAGCAATGAGTTCTACTAAAAAATACAGCGAAGAGATGGCGCTTGCCGCTGCACAAATGGATTCATTGAACAGCTTGTATAAAGTTCAAATAGAATCTACTAGCCGTCAGACTGAAGCCAACGAAAGAGCGGCAGAAAACGCTGAACAGCTTAAACAACAAATGCAGCACTTAGCTACCAACCTTTCTTCATTGAACGGTGTTTATGGAGGTATGCTTTCTGCAATGAGTAATAAAAACTAAGATAGGTCTTCACCTTAATTATTAATCTTTAAAAAAGAATAAAAATGGCAGGAGGAAAACTATCCCCAAGGCAGAAGATGATTAACCTAATGTATTTGGTTTTCATCGCGATGCTTGCATTGAACATGTCCAAAGAAGTATTATCGGCTTTTGGATTATTAAACGAAAAAATAGAAGTTGCTAACGTTTCAACATCTCAGCGTAACCAAGCCTTTATGGATGGATTGGCTCAGAAGGTAATTGATGAGCCTGCACAATACGCAGCTGTTGAGGCAAAAGCAAAAGAAATTTCACAAATTTCTGATGAACTAGACACTTATCTTGCTTCACTTAAATCTGGTTCAATGGAAAAAATTGAAGACCCTACAGATTACGAGGTAATGGATAAGCCAGATCACTTTAACAACTTGTTTTTTACAGGTGAAAAGTATAAAGAAGGCGGACAAGAATTTTTAGCAAATATGGATAAATACCGTACAGAAATGATTAAGGTATTATCAGATCCAGCTTTGGCAAAGGTTGCCGGTATCGATGCTATTATAAAATCTATTGAAACTAATTTTTCAACAGCAGAAGTTACTAACCGTGATGGTAAAAAGGTAAATTGGTTAAACTATAACTACGAAGGATTTCCTTTAGTGGCTTCATTAACCAAACTTACCCAGATTCAAGCGGATGTTAAATCTACCAAAAGTGAAGTTTTACAAAGAATGCTAGCAGGGCAACAAGCCGCAGCTTTGTCTTTTAGTAATTACTCTACTTTAATGGAATCTTCAAAATCTGCATATTATTCAGGCGAAAAATTTGATGGTGCTATTGTATTAGGACGTACTGATGAAAGTACTAAACCAAAAAGAGCTGAATTGACTTTAGACGGCAGAAAACTAGTAGAAAATACAGATTATACTTTTGAAGGTGGTAAAGTAAAACTGAATGTGAGTGCAGGTTCTCCTGGAGATCACAAAATTGAGGGAACTTTATATTATGGTGAAGGCGGTGAAGAAACTGAAGTAGCGGTGAACCGCTCCTTTGCTACAATTTCATTACCAAATTCAGCAGTAATCGCTGCAGACAAAATGAACGTAGTTTATCGTGGTGTAGATAACCCAATGACGGTTTCTATTCCTGGTATTCCTGATAATAAAGTGAACGCTTCGGCAGCTGGACTTTCAAGAGTTTCAGGAAGTAAATATGTAATGCGTCCAGGAGCTGGTAGAACAGTTATGATTTCGGCTAATGGAACATTGCCTGATGGGAAACCAGTAGGTTCAAAACAGGAATTCCGTATTAAAGATATTCCACCACCAGTTGGTGCAATTCGTGGAGAAACTGGAATTGTACGTATGGAACGTGGCGGTCTTGAAATATCTACAGTTTCAGCAGTATTGCAAGATTTTGATTTTGAATTAAACATTAACGTAACAGGCTTTAGCTTTAAAGTTTCTGGACAACCTACAGTTAAGGTTAACGGAACTAGACTTGATGCTGCTGCTAAAGGAGCGTTAAGAAGAGCACAGCGTGGAGATGCAGTTCAAATTTTTGACATAAGTGCTAATCTTGCTGGAAATTCAGGTTATATGTTGAAAAAGATTTCTCCTGTAATTATTGAATTGACAAACTAATTTTAGAATAAAAACCCTATAGGTATGAATTTGAAAAATGTTGTTTTATGTGTTTTTGGTCTTGGAATGGCTGCTGGTGCTAGCGCACAAGTAAACATTTTAAACGCCAAAACCCCTGAGGATATAGGCAAGAAAACCGAATCGCAAATTGCTTATGACAATGATAAACCGTTACCTTATGGGTATACGGACGAGCGCGATGTGCTTTGGTCTAAAACCACTTGGGAGATAATTGATCTTGATGAAAGAGTAAATTTCCCATTGTATTACCCTATAGACACCAACAATATTGGTTCAGATAGACGTTCACTTTACGACGTTTTGGTGAAAAACATCAAAAACGGAAAAATAGATGGCGTATATGCAGATTCATATTTTACCGAAAAGCGTACGTTGCAAGACATAAACGCCTCTTTGGTTTATAGCGATACTACAGATTTAGGTATTGAGCAGTATAACGCCGAAGGTGTTGTGGATGATCAATATGTGCGTCGTTTTTCATTAGATGCTGGAGATATTGATTCTTGGCATATTAGAGGCTATTGGTATCTAGACAAGCGTCAAGGTGAACTGAAATATCGTTTACTTGGTCTTTGTCCGGTTGCAAATGAAGCGCGTTCTAAAGCTTTTCCCGGAGATGGGCTTGAGTCTAAAGTTGAACTTTTTTGGGTATGGTTTCCAGGAGCTCGTGAGGTTTTACACGAAGCAAAGGCATTCAACCGGAAAAATACTTCGCAACCAATATCTTACGATCACTTGTTGAACTCTAGACGCTTTAATGCGGTTATTTATAGAGAAGACAATGTTCAAGGCGATAGAGGTGTGAATGATTACATAAACGATAATGCACTTATGCAGTTAATGGAATCTGAGCGAATCAAAGAACAAATACGTAACATTGAAATAGATTTGTGGAATTATTAATTTGTTGATAATTTCATAATTTGAAGAAAGCCCTTCAAGTTCCATTTTTGGAAACTGAAGGGTTTTTTAATTCCGCCAATATTTGAAATAGTATTTATTGATGAAGAGGCGGTTTTTAAAAATTTAAAATTGACAATGAAAAAGGTAGATTATATAGTAGTTGGGCTCGGAATTGCCGGAATTAGTTTGTGCGAGCAACTTCAAAAGCAAAATAAGAGCTTTGTAGTGGTTGACGGTGGCGCTGAAGGTTCTACGGCTAAATCTGGTGGGGTTTTTAATCCAACGGTTCTAAAACGCTTTACTGCGGCCTGGAATGCAGCTTCCTTTTATCCCACAGCGATTGATTTTTATAATGAACTATTAAAAAAACTCAATCAGAATATATTTATTGAATCCCCAGTTCTACGGATTTTTAAAAGTGTTGAGGAACAAAACAATTGGTCGGTGGCAAGCGATAAAAAGGACTTGCAACCCTTTCTTTCTTCGGAATTTTTAAAGAATACGAATCCAGCAATAGACGCAACATACGGTTTTGGTGAAGTTTTAGGCACCGCTCAAATTGATGCCGTACAATTGCTTTCTGGCTACCGCGCTTATTTACAGACTGCAGATTTATTGCTTACAGAAACCTTCGAATATAACTTGGTGCAACAAAAAGAAAATGAGATCTGTTACAAAAACATTTCAGCTAAAAAAATCATTTTCGCTGAAGGTGCAGAAGCAATAGACAACCCATTTTTTCCGAAGCAAACAATTATTGGCAATAAAGGGGAATACGTAGTTATAGCTGCTCCTAAGCTTCAATTGGACGCGCTATTAAAGGGCCCTATGTATGTAATTCCGGCGGGCAAAGATCAATACAAAGTTGGCGCAACTTATAGCCGCGATGATTATAGTGTTAATCCAACCGAACTGGCAAGGGAAGAAATTCTTTCGAAATTAAGAACATTTATAAACTGTCCTTTTGAAGTAGTTGGGCAAACGGCTGGCGTTCGACCTACAACTAAAGACCACAGGCCTTTATTGGGAAGTTTGGTTGAAAATCCAAATTTGGTTTTTTTCAATGGTTTGGGCTCGCGAGGATTTTTAATGGCACCTTTGCTGGCAGAAATACTAATAAATGCATTGGAAAATAAAAGTGCGCTTCCTAAAGAAATGGATATTCAGAGAATGTTATAATTTTCTCTTACTTGGATTATACTTTAGTTTCGTCGTAATCCACAAAAAGATTGATCCAAATATTTCGTGATATTCGAACGATAAGAGGAAATAATACAGCCAAGGATATAATAATAGCTAAAAATGAATAATTTCTATCAAGCCCAAGAATGAAGTATGAAATAACGAACGCGGCGACAGAAATTGCCACACCAACGCCGTAACTTACATACATTGCTCCAAAAAAGAATGACGGTTCTATCTTGAATTTTTTCCCACAATGCTCACAATGCTCATGCATTTCCATGAGTTTAGAGATTTTATAAGGATTATCCTCTAAATACATATCGCCCTCTTGACATACGGGGCAAGTGCTTGTAAAAATACTGTTGAGTTTGGAACCTTTAAGGAAATGCATTGTAGACTTTTTTAACACCACAAAAATAAGCATCTTTGCAAAAATTTCAGCAGTAATTCCCAATTCATTAATTTATAATACTGCATTCATAACATACTAATGATCAACATCCACAATCTTTCGGTTTCCTTTCAAGGGGACTATTTATTCGAAAAAATAACTTTTCAGCTAAAGGCAGGCGATCGCGTGGGTCTTGTTGGTAAAAATGGCGCCGGAAAATCTACCTTACTTAAAATTATTTCCGGAGAACAGGAATATGATAGCGGACAAATAGCGACCGATAAAGAGATATCTATTGGGTTCTTAAAACAGGATTTAGAATTTGAAATAGGCCGAACGGTGTTGGAAGAATCTTATGAAGCTTTTATCGAAATAAAAAAATTAGAGAAAAAGCTTGATGAAATAAACACCCAACTTGCCGAACGCACAGATTATGAAAGTGATACCTACCATGACTTGATGGTAGATTTAAACGATGTTCAGCACCAGTATGAAATTCACGGTGGTTATAATTATCAAGGTGAAACGGAGCGTATTTTACAAGGTTTAGGTTTTCAAAGAGAAGATTTTTCAAAACTTACCGAAACTTTTTCTGGAGGTTGGCGTATGCGTATTGAGCTTGCGAAATTATTGCTTCAAAATAACGATATTCTGCTTTTGGATGAGCCTACCAACCACTTAGATATTGAATCTATAGTTTGGTTAGAAGAGTTCTTAAAAGGTTACGCAGGTGCTGTGGTAATTGTGTCTCACGATAAAATGTTTTTGGACAACGTAACGAATCGAACCATAGAAATTTCTCTTGGAAAAATATACGATTTCAATAAACCCTACACCCAATATTTAGTACTTCGGAATGAATTGCGCGAGCAGCAATTGGCTTCGCAAAAGAATCAGCAAAAGCAGATTGAGCAAACTGAAAAGCTAATTGATAAATTTCGCGCCAAGGCTAGTAAAGCAACTATGGCGCAGTCGCTTATAAAAAAGCTTGATAAAATTGACCGTATTGAAGTTGATGAAGACGACAATAGTGTAATGACCTTACGTTTCCCGATTTCCATCACGCCGGGAAAAGTGGTAATTGAGGCTGAAAACATTTCAAAAAATTACGGTGATAAAAAAGTATTGAATGGCGTAGATCTTTTGGTTGATCGCGATAGCAAAATAGCTTTCGTAGGTCAAAACGGACAAGGGAAATCTACTTTGGCAAAAATTATTGTCGGCGAAATAGAATACGGCGGTAAACTCGTTTTAGGCCACAACGTACAAATAGGTTACTTCGCACAAAATCAAGCAGATCATTTAGACGGTACTAAAACCGTGCTCGATACAATGATTGATGCTGCTAATGAAAAAAACCGAAGCCGCGTTCGCGACATTTTAGGTTCTTTTCTTTTTCGTGGCGATGAAGTAGATAAATATGTGCGTGTATTGAGTGGTGGTGAACGAAACCGTTTGGCACTGGCAAAACTATTGCTGCAACCTTTAAATGTTTTGGTGATGGATGAACCCACGAATCACTTGGATATAAAATCTAAAAACGTTTTAAAAGATGCGTTAAAAAGCTTCGAGGGGACATTGCTTTTGGTTTCTCACGATCGTGACTTTTTACAAGGATTAACTAATAAAGTTTACGAATTTAAAGATCACCATATTAAAGAATATTTGGGTGATATTAATTACTTCCTCGAGCAACGAAATCTTGAAAATCTTCGCGAAGCCGAAAAGCGGACCGTTGTTTCAGTAGTAAAGGAAAAGCGAACTGCAGGGGAGGAGTACGAGATTCAGAAAAAACTTAAATCGGCTAAAAATAAATTGAGCAATGTGGAATCTTCTATTTCTTCTTTGGAAAAAGAAATTGCAACAATCGACACAGAATTGCTAGTTCGTTATGAAGAAACCATTGCCAAACCTCACTTTTTTGATAAGTATCAAGAAAAGAAAAAGAAGCTTAAAAAGCTGATGGAGGATTGGGAGATTCTTCAAGAAACGGTGGAATCATTAGCTTAAATTTTTGAATGTTTTTATAAATTTTTTCTTGTAAAATATGCTTGAACACTTTTTTCAATGTCCGCATTGTTGGGAGGAAATCTCAATGTTACTAGATACTTCCGTAAGACATCAAGTTTATATTGAAGACTGCGAAATTTGTTGCAACCCGATAGAATTGGATGTAAATTTTCAGAATAGCGAATTAATAGGCTTTACAGCGAAGCAAATTGGACAATAGAGTATATTTCAATAATTTTCGTAATCCCGCCGGATAACGCCATTTTTAGCTCCTAGTAAAGGTTAGAAACTATCCAGTGGATAAGCCATTAAAAATTTATATCATAATTTTAGTGAGTGCCGCCTTTATACTAACCCACAGAAAATTAAAAATAGATTTGGTCTGGTCTCTACTTGCCACGGCAGTGCCTTCTTTAAAATTGTCTTTTTCGGTTTTACTATTTTTCGAGATTAATAAATTTGTAATAGCCGACAGAAATTTATTTTTTCTCTTTCCATCTTTTTGAAGCACGCTAACATCGAAGTTGGAATAGCTCATTTTCATATCTGTTGTAGAAGTTTCTTTATTTCCATCAATAGTAAAATAGGTTTTGTTAGTCTGCCCATTTAGCCTAACTTTTAAATTAGGTTCTGTAAAACTATTCAGTTTATCTACTACTAAAGTGCCCATATTTGCTTTAAAAACAAATGCATCCGACTTCGCGTTTACATCAAAATTCCAATCAACCTCGATTGGTGTATTTCCCATAAAATCTGCGGTAATATGTACTTCAGTTTTTTTAGGACTTCTGTAGGTATTGCTGGCATTAGAAATTGCTGCATCTAAATTTTCGAAATTGATGGAGCCGCCCATGTTCTCGGGTTTTACTCGCTCTTCGTATTTCAATTTCCCGTTGGTTATTTTCAGTAAATCTACGGTTAATGCAAAAGGCATATCGCGAAGCATTTTACTGTAAAGTGGTTTTATTGATGAGTCGTCCGCTACAAGCTTATCGCGGTAAATTTCTACTGAAGGCGTTTCTATGATAACTTTTTTGCTTTTGGCGAAAAAACGATTGTTTTTAAAGCCAAAATCTATGCCTTCAACCGAAAGCGATTGCATGGAGAGATCGTAATGGTCCCGTTCTGTGCTAATCAATCTTGAAAGCTCCCTTTTTGAATATTTTGTTTTCAAGTGAAGGTTTTTAAAAACGGCATTTCTGTTATCAATGGAAAAATCTTTTACAGATAGATTTTCATAAGGTCCAACTTTCACGAAAACGGTATCGCTTTTGGCATTATAAGTATTATAAGTTAATGGAATTCTACGCGCAATTGTGTTGTTATCAATCTTTATTCCTTCCACTTCAACGGAAAGTCCCTTCGTGTATAGTTTAGTAGAGTCTTTCCCTTTTTCAAAAATCGCGAATTTAGTATTATTGATTTTTAATTTGTCAATGATAATGGGTTTGTAGATTGAAAATATGTCATTGCGCAGCGTGTCTTCTTTTTTTTCGATCCGGTCTTGATAATAGGCAATTGTTGGGTTTTCTAGCGTAATGGTTTCTATGTGAATTTCGTTATTGACTAGATAATCCCAATAACTGATATCTGAAATTTTGAGCTTTTCAACATTCACAAAAGTGTGCTCCTTTCTATCCCGCTTGTTTTTAATAATAAGAGAGGCATTTGTAATCGTTAGCGAACCGCCAAAAGTTTCGACTGTAATACCTTCGTGAGCGCGTATCATATTTTCTGGTAACCGATTGGCTATAAAATCTTCAAGCTTATTTTTCAGAAGAATATTTACCGAAACTGTTGCAATAATAAGTATTGCTCCAAGCAACAGAACGGTAAATATTAATTTTTTGAAACCTTTTTTCATCATTTAAATATATGAAAAGTATGTATGTAAAATACACAAAAATATATTTTGAAAAAATTAGTATTTCTTTCTTGTAAACTCTAAAAAGCTTTGTATCTTTGCCGTCCATATCGCGGGATAGAGCAGTAGGTAGCTCGTCGGGCTCATAACCCGAAGGTCACTGGTTCGAGTCCAGTTCCCGCTACAAAGAAAAGCTCCTTAGTTTGAAAAAACTTGGGAGTTTTTTATTTTAAAATGAATTTAAATTTGAATGGGCTCTTATCCGCCGCGGCGGACACTGGTTCCCCCGATGCTTCGGGGCATTTTCCGTTACAAAGAAAAGCTCCTTAGTTTGAAAAAACTCGGGAGTTTTTTATTTTTATTCATTCCCCAAGCAATAACTTTTATTCCGATTGAATATTGAATATTGTTTGGTTTTTCTCGGTCATTTTTTTAATGTTGAGTATAATTTTTTAGAGCCAAGTTGTTTGTATTTCACGATCTAATGGCTGGTAATTAATATACTGTACTATACGTGGCCTCATTCCTGTGTTTGGGGAACTCCCATGAGGAAGCTTGTGATTCCAAATAATAAAATCACCAGCATTGCCAGAAATAGGTTTAGCTCCCAATTGGTGTAAATCATATTCTCTGGGATTCACGTTTTTTGGCAAATCTTCTAACCATTTCTCAATTTTTCGATGAAACCCAGGAACTAAAGTAAATGCTCCCTGATTTGCAGGTGTATCGGTTAAATATAATAATCCCTGAACACCAAAATATATTGGTTGCTTTAAGCTTACATCCCAATGTAAATCTGGTCCAGGAAATTTAAATTTATCAGTTTCTGGAGGATTAAAACTGGTTCTGTCCATACTTAAAATTAAATCATTTCTATTCCAAAGTTGTTGGTATACTTGTCTGATTATTTTAGAAGTTCTATTTTTATTCAATTGCTCGTGATTGAATAACTGTACCATTATCCCTTGTTTTTCGGGATGATGCTTATACCAAGTGGATTTGTCTGTCGGATCTATTTTTAAGAAATCTTGAATAACGGCTACACTAGCTATACAATCATCTTGAGAAATAGCATTTGGAATAATAACATATCCGTCTTCTTCCCATTGCTTCAGTGATTCTTTGTTTAATATTAATTCTTCATTTTCAAAACTTTCAACTTTTTTACTTTGAGAATTATATGCTGTGTTAAATAACGCTATCATATCTTCTGATAGGTGACCATTTTTAAGTATCCAATCTTCGAATTCAACAAACGAAGGGTCTGCATTAAATAAATACTTGTAAGTGGGCTCTATACCTATGCCTAAAGCATCAAATACCGCAGAAACATAACTGTGTTTAAGGTTTAGTTCGTCATCTACCATTCCTTTCTTTTGAAGCATCGTCGTTGACCAAATTTGCTTTAGATATGATATGCCGATTTTTTCGTTTTCAAATGACTTCGAATTATGAATTTCCTTTCTTTTCATCTTGGTTCTCTATTCAGAAATTTTATTTATAACACCCTCAATGGTGCAGCAGATTTTTACTGTATTATATATTGTACCAAACTTTTCAATATTTTTTTTCAGTAAATCAATATTTAAAGAATTGTCTTGACTGTAAATTTTCAATTCATAATTTATTTCGTCCATCCTTGGCGGTTTTTCGAGTCGAACAGCGTTTACTATTATCTCGGCATGCGAATACTCAAAATTCATTAATATAGAAAAACGCTCCACATTTTTAAGAATACAGGCTGACAACGATCCTAAGAATAATTCGGCTGGATTTGGTGACGTTTCAGCAGATTCTGGAGTAGTGCCAAATTTAATTTCGGAGTCTTTGATGTTTAGTGAAGCATCATTTTTGGAAACTGATTTTGCTTTAATAGAGTACTTCATAAATAAAATTGTTTTAATTATCAGATCGTGATATACGTTGAGTCAATCGAGGCTTATTATCGGTTACTGCACAAGTTACCATATTTCTACCGGCTCATTCAAAACCTATTATATAATTAGCTACGTCTTCAAATCTAAATCTGAATCGATATTGTTTAGAATTATTTAAAATTAGCATCCCTAAAAGTAATATTTATTCGTCCATTTTTATAAGCTGTATTTTGAAGTAAACTATGAGTATACCTAGATTGACAATGGGCTCCCATGACTAACAAGCTGCCGTTTGCTAAATCTAAATTATACATTTCATTACTAGCTTTATTACAGAAGCTAAACTCGCGTACTTCGCCCAAGCTAATCGACGGTAAAACGGTGTTGTAACCCGATGTTTCTTGATCGCTATGAAAAGGAGCGAAATAATTTCCGTTGGGATAATAAAGACACATTGCAAGGTCAAACTCCTTATTTAAGAATGCTTCAACTTTAGTCTTCAACTTCAGTAATGGTCCTTCCCAACTAAAGTTTTTTCCATGAATTTCTTCGGGGTGACTATTGCAGTTAATAAGTTTCTGTGTCGCAAATAAAATTTTAAAACTGTCTGTTTTAATTAATTTTCCGCCGGCCTGAATTATTAAGCGTGATTGGTCTATTTTGTATTTTTCAATTAATATGGTGTATAATTCGCTAGCTTCATCTTTACTTAAAAAATCGTTTATATAATACACTTCACTATCTATGGGTATTTTCATATTTACAATCTTGTATCTAAAGCGGCCTATTTAAACTGTTCTTTTTAATTTTATTGTTTTACAATTATACTATTAGGATAGTTAATTGAATAACTATGGTTTGCTTCTATATTGTTTAAAACCTCCTTTTCGCCATTGCTCCAGCGTATTTCAATTGATACATTTTCTGAATTCCCCAAACCTATGTGCTGTTCTTTAGGATGCACAGAAAGATAACCCGTAGTGCTATGGATTTCTCTCCAAATGCTACCATTTATAATGAAGGAAGAGCCAATGGCGTCCCTATTTATTTTGGCATTTGGGTCACCAATAAGTTTAATTTTTATCCAATTATTGCTATTTGCTGTTTTGTTCTCCAACATCGTCGCTTTCTCGTGATAGTTGTTTACAATTATATCTAAATCACCATCATCGTCATAATCAAAATAAGCACCACTGCGGGCGTTGCTGTTTAAATCTAAGGAAAACGCTTCGGCCTTATTGGTGAGCATTCCGTTTTCGTTTACAAAGAAGACATTTCGTTCCCGATCGCTTTCAGCATATTCAATAGATTTGGAATCTTCAGCGCGTTCAAAATAAAACGGATTTTCACTAGAATACACACTAAAATCGTTCATTCCATTTAGACAATACAAGTCTTCATCGCCATCATTATCAAAATCGAAAAAGTCTGCATCCCAAGACCAACCGGTGGCACCATAACCGCGGCCAATATTAGTTGAAAGGTTATACGTTAGCGATTCTTCTCCTTTAGAAGAAACAAACAGATCGTTAGCTTCAATAGTTCGAATAGTTGCCATCTTTTTTGGGTCAAATTTCATTTTGGTATCTGCATTTGGACTTACATATTTTTCATCTTTTTGCATCACCACAATATTCGAAATATAAAAATCTGGAAAGAAGTCGCCATTAAGATCGGCAATGCCTATATTCATTGTGTACGATGGTTTATCGGTGCCCAGTGTTTTACTCATATCCACAAACTTTCCTTCTGGGGTGTTGAGGTAATATTTGTTCACTCCAAAATCATTCCCAACGATAATATCCTGCAAACCGTCCTGATTAATATCTGAATGACCCACGGCTTGCGTCCAACCTGAATCTGAAAGTGTATCTGCAGCATAGGCTACTTCTTCAAACTTAAAATTCCCTAAATTTCTGAAAAGCTTATTGGCCATTCCATTTTGGTTGTCCCGTTGAATTGTGGGAAGAACTCCCGCTACATAATTACCGAAATAACCAATGTAAATATCGAGCAATCCATCATTGTCGTAATCAAAAGCGGTTGCTGGTCCGGCGACGGCGTTTTCGCCACCCAATTGCGCTTGGGCTGTCATATCTTCAAACTGAAGATCTCCCAGATTTCTGTAGATTCTGTTGGCATCGTTTACGTAGGTTATAAAAATGTCCTGTTTTCCATCATTGTCAAAATCGGCTATAATTGGTTGCCGCGCTTCGCCGAAAGAGTTTAAATCTTCATTCCAATTGTTTAGATTGGTTTTATCAGTTACATCTGTAAAAGTGCCATCTTTCGCATTGAGATATAGTTTGTTGCCAAAACCTCCTAAGAGCAAAATATCTATTGCGCCATCTTGGTTTATATCTTCGCACGCAACGCCAGAGCCTCCAAATGCTGGCGGAATGGCTAATTTAATCACGCCTTCTTCGGAAGAAGTAGTGTAGCCACGAATCAATCTATTTAGCCAGTCTGAAGATTTGTGTTCAAAATCTATTTTAGCAGCTGAATTAATTATTTCAAAACCCTGCGTGTTTTCATTTGTGCTTTTTGAAGAACTTAGTGCAACAGAAACTTCTTTTTTAGACGAATAATCGTAATTCGCGATGAGGTCTTTAACTTCAGATAAAGCGTTTTGTAAATCCTGAATATCAAGCACACTTTTTCCCGCAGATTTTGAAGTTTCACCCGCTAACCGAAGCACTAAAACCCCAAACTGCGCAATGCCTTCTACAAGCTGTTCTGCTGCATTTGGATCTAAACTTTTTAGAGTTCCTTTTTTAATGTCGTCCAGCGCGTAACCTAAAATTCTCCAATGAAAACCGCTGTCGCGAAAGGCATCCAAATCGTAAGATTCTATGGTGATAGCTTGCGCTCCGTTATTCGGAAAAAACGCTACATCTTCAAACGTATTGGTATAACTGGGCAAAAATATATTTAGTGCTTTTTGCACATCTGCAACTCGCAAAATAGCTTCATTATTTGTTTCGGAGTTTTTATCAGATTCTTGAAGTAAAGCTGCTGTAAAACCTATTAACGATTCTAAATAATAAGACCGCAATTCGTTCGAAGTTGTAAGTTCCGTAGGCCACTTCTGTCTAGCAAAATACACTTGTATGTTTCGGAGAAAAACATTTTCAGCCAATTGATTGTACTTTTCATAAGATTCAATTTTTTGCTTAATAATTTCCTTTGTCATCGCATTGTTGTCATCAGCTGCGGTGGTTTCACCTTTTGCGACGCTCGGATAATTTATTTCCTGTAAAGTGTGAATGTTTTTAGATTCATTCAATATCAATACCCAGCTATCTTTTAAACGCGTTTTGTTTATGGTAAATTCGTTGTGCTTTCGAGCGTTTATATCTGCAATTTTCAACGTTACGAGGGTAAGCAGGTTTACATAATCATTGGCAATTTGCAATGCTTCTTGATTGAATGATAATAATTCAGATTCCGAAAAATATAGCAAATCCTGTTCAACAGAAAGTAAGGAACGATACCCGTATGAAACGGAGCTGTACTGCCTAAAATCTTTTTGTTTAATAGTAATTGTACCTGTGGTGAGTTTGTATAAATAATCTCCCGAAGCATTCTTTGTATACTCTGAGAGATCGTTAATTACTGCGTGGATTTCGGAAGGTTCAATTTGGGATAAGCCTTTTCCTTGGGCCAAAATCGTTCCTTGTTGTTTTAAATAATAAATGATGCTTTTCTGAATTTCAATCTTAAAATTTCTGGCGTCTTCATTTAAAGGTGTGCCGTACATAAAATCTTCCAAACGGTTTGCTGTTGCGTAACATTTTGGATCTCGTTCCTTTTCCAATTCATATATTTTGTGAATAATATCTGAAACATTCGAAGTTACTTGGGCACGAACTAAAGTGGTAAATGCTATAAAAAATAGTAATATGAAAACAATACGCAAATAATAATTGTACTTCATTCTTTCTTGGTTAGAATTGTTTAATTGTTAAATATAGTAAAATAGAATTGTTAGCTATAAGTAAGGAGTTGATTATTAATCAATTACACTTTGCCCTATTTATCTAGGGTTTTAACGAGTAAATAAAATAGAATTATAAAAAGGAATTTGAATTATCTATCTTGACAGTAACTAACTAATCAAATTATCTTTTATGAAACGCTATCTTATATTCTTCTGGCTATTTCTATTGACGTTGCCAGTCACCGTTTTTGCACAAAATCCATTTTCCACCTTACTTGAAAATCAACCCGATTACTCTATAGATGATCAGGATGTTCAGAGTGTTGTAATTAGTTCGACAGATTCTGAAATTCAAGGTTCGTTGGGGATTGGAGTTGATATTCCAGCTAATTATAATTACGGTTTTGACACCTTCGTCTTGGCTGAAAATAATTTAAGAATCTATTTTAATGATACTAGTACTTCGGCTAGCTTTCCATTGAACGACTGGCGAATTACAATCAATGACATTAATAATGGTGGCGCTAGTTATTTCGGAATTGATGATGCTACCGCTGGTACTAATCCATTTAGGGTAATGGCAGGAGCAGGGAACAACGCGCTATTTGTAAGTGATACAGGTGGAAATGTTGGACTGGGTACTAATACTCCAGTGGTTGAACTTCATATTGCAGATGGTGACACACCAACAATGAGGCTTGAACAAAATGGAGATTCAGGATTTACACCACAAACTTGGGACATTGCAGGTAACGAATCTAACTTTTTTGTTAGAGATGTAACTAATGGAAGTAGACTTCCTTTCAGAATACAACCAGCGGCACCAACAGGTTCGCTTTCTATAGGTTCTAATGGCAATGTTGGTATTGGAATGGGTGGAACTGCTTTTCCAAATGTTAATGCCTCTATAGATTTAAATGCAACAGATAAAGGTTTGCAATTAAATAGACTTACCACCGTAGAAAGAACTGCACTGGGAACTGCTTTGGGCACTTCGGAAGTTGGTGTAATTGTTTTCGATACAGACGTTTTAAGTGTTTACACTTGGGATGGCGTAGCTTGGTCTACCGGCGGTGCAGGCGGAACGGACAATCAAGGAGCAGATGTTTTTCAATTGAGCGGTAACGACCTCGAACTTTCTTTAGAAGATGATGGCGTAGCAACACAAACCGTAGATCTTTCAGTGTTTTTAGACAATACGGACGATCAAGGAGCAGATGTTTTTCAACTTAATGGAAACGATTTAGAACTTTCTTTGGAAGATGATGGGGTAGCTACACAAACAGTAGATCTTTCAAGCTTTTTAGACAATACAGACAACCAAAACATAGCTGGTTCTGGTTTTGCGGCAAATATGTTAACCGTTGGAATTTCTGGCGGAACTTCAGAAACCATAGATCTTTCAACTTTAGACAATCCTGGAACAGACGATCAAGGAGCCGATGTTTTTCAACTTAATGGGAACGATTTAGAACTTTCTTTGGAAGATGATGGGGTAGCTACACAAACAGTAGATCTTTCAAGCTATTTAGACAATACAGATAACCAAAACATCACTGGCTCAGGCTTTGCGGCAAATATGCTAACCGTTGGAATTTCTGGTGGGACTTCAGAAATCGTAGATCTTTCATCATTGGATAATTCGGGAACAGATGATCAGCAAATATCGCTCGCAGGAAACAATCTAAACTTGGAAGATGGTGGAACAGTTAGCCTAGCAAGTTATTTAGACAATACAGATAACCAAAACATCGCTGGCTCAGGCTTTGCGGCAAATATGCTAACTGTTGGGATTTCAGGCGGATTATCGCAGACTGTGAATCTTTCAGCCTTAGATAATTCTGGAACAGATGACCAACAAATATCTCTCGCAGGAAACAACCTAAACTTAGAAGACGGTGGAACTGTTAGCCTAGCAAGCTATTTAGATAATACAGATGGCCAAAACATCGCTGGTTCAGGATTGGCAGGAAACATTTTAACTATTGGAATTTCAGGTGGAACTTCGCAAAATGTGGATCTTTCTACTTTAAACGACGTAGGTACAGATGACCAACAACTTTCGCTTGCAGGAAATACTTTAAACCTTGAAGACGGTGGCAATGTAGATCTTTCTGCCTACTTAGATAATACAGATAATCAGAGCGTTACAGAATTTTCACTAGCGGGTACTACATTAAAATTGTTGATTGAAAATACAAGTTTTGTACAAGTAGATTTGTCAACTATTTTATTGCCGTTGGAAATACAAAATGCAAACCAGCAGCAACAAATTGACGACCTTATCGCTAGAGTTGAGTTCTTAGAAGGCTGTGCTTGTACCTTAGGAGTGGAAGATGTAAACTTAAATAGGAGCGAGGCATATTTATTACAAAACGTGCCAAATCCGTTTGGCAATTCAACACAGATAGGCTATAACATTCCTTTTGCGTTTGATAAGGCTGAAATTATAGTAACAAACACCCTTGGGCAATTCATCAACAGAATTCCAATCAATAATGTAGGTGAAGGTATTTTCAACATAAATAGAGCCGGACTCAGCGCTGGAGTATTTTTATATTCGCTATACATTAATGGAAAAAGACTAGACACCAAAAGAATGATTATTGAATAAGTTCTTCGGAAATGTAAATTATAAAGAAACCTTCCAATTGGAAGGTTTCTTTATTTATAACGTTTAGTAGTTTGGCTTATAAGCTTTGTAATCGCGCGGAAACTTTTTTGAGCAGTAGAATCGTAGTTACTACTAATTTCAAACAGTTTTATATGTCCAAAATTTGTTTTTTGGCATTGGTGCTTCAAAGGTTTTCATTTCTTGAGAAGCAGCGTCTTGATAGCTTAATTTCCAGGCGTGAAGGCAAACAGACAGCGGTAAGTATTTTTGATCGGAACCATATTTTTCATCTCCATAAATGGGGAGTCCTATATTTGCTAATTGTGCTCTTATTTGATGAAATCTACCAGTTTTTGGTTTTACTTCTAATAGATAACCAAAATCGTTTTTACCTATAACTTTATAAGAAAGACTGCATTCCAAAGAGTCTTTTGATTTTGACGGAACAATATCTGCTCTTTTTTCAAGGTTATTTTTTACTAGAAAATTATGTAAGTTTTCCTTCTCTTTTAGTGGCTTATTTTTAACAATTGCGAAATACGTTTTTTGAATTTTCCGACTACTAAACAGCTCATTAAATTCAACAAGAATACTTTTTTTCTTTGCGAAAATCAACACGCCACTTGTTACGCGATCTAATCTGTGTATGATTCCAACAAATGGCTTTTGTTTATTTTTGGAAAGATGATTAAAAACCTGATCTTCAACCGTGCACTTCTCGTAAGGACTTTTTTCAGTTATCAGTCCAGCCGTTTTGTTTACAACTATGTAATCAATGTTTTCAGATACTATTTCAAGGTTCGGCATTTATTTGTTGCTAAATTTCATTCACAAATTTCAGGAACACCTTCTTATGAAGTTCAAGATCCAAATTAGGTGAAAGTGATACACGCACAATATAATCTTTATCGCCTTCTTTTGTCGTCCCTTGCGTTGAAGTCGCGGGTACCGTCCAGTAACATCCTTTTAATTGTCCGTAACTCACGCAGAATTTACTTTCATTAGGAATTTCTGTAATCATTAAATTGATTAATTTAAGATTCAACGCCCTTTTATACGTCTCTCTTTCTTCAGCCGTATTTCCTTTTGTGGGAAGATCTAACGAAAACACCGAAGGCGTAAATCCTTCATTCGCCAATTCTTCTGAAACAAAATTGATTTTTGCGGCTGGTAAAACTTCGTGGATGTAGTTTACAAATTCGCGTGTATTTTTATACGCATCAAATATCCTCTGGTTCATTGAAGGTAATTGCTTTGCTAATATTTCATATTGAAGCGCTGTTGCCTCATTATCGCAAAGATCTAAATGCATATCAATTTTATTCATCAAAGCTTCCGCCTTATCATTTGCTACACAGTAGCCCGCAGTACATTTCCCACCACTTGGGAATTTTGATCCGCTAGCGTATGAAATAGCTCTAATTGTTGAAAGTGTTTCGCCTTCACCTAAAAAGTGAAAATTTGGACAAAATGTTTGATCTAAAATAAAAACAGGTTCGATAGCAATTTCACCTTTACTCGTTTTTCGTTTTTTACTTAAAACCGATTTCAATTCTAAAAGATCTGGAACTTCAACTCTAGGGTTAGTCGGAATTTCTGCGATTATATAAGGAATAGCATCGTCGCTGGCAATTTTATCTAAAATGCTATCGATGCTTTTAACCATTTCGTTATCCCCATCTACAGGTAAATCTACTATCTCTACATTATCGAGGCACGCAGCAACACGACGTGCTTGGTCATTTGTACCGCCGTAACAATTAGGAGGAACAATAAATTTTATCGCCTTTCCTTTATGGTTTTCTAAAGCATCGTGAACGAGCCCCATCATTATAGCATACTGAATAGATAATCCGCTAGAAGCAACTAGGGGTTTTATCTTCGTGTCTGTAATCTCTTTGAGTGAATTTAAAACACTTGTTTTATTTTCCTCGTACTGATTGCTATCAGCATTTGTAGTCGCTTTCTCTAATGAAGACTGTGATACGAATAATTTTAATGCTTCAAGACTATTGGCTGGCGTCATTGCAATTGTCTCTCTTCTTCTTACGTGTTGAATATCTGAAATATAACTTTCATTTTCTTCACCGTTCACTATTAAAATGCTTCCAAGGTGCCCATGAAGACTGATGAAAAAGTCAATATTTGGAGTGAGATTAACAGTGCCAATTTCATCTTGTTGTGAAATGAAAATAGTACTGCCGTCAAATTGAGAAACATTTTTTATGTCTTCAATTTTCTTCAGCTCAAAATTATATCCATAAACTCGTTTCAGTACATCGGCGTCAAAAGATGCAGGTAATTCGCCTTTATACAGTATTTGGGTGTTTTTATTATCGAGTAAATTTGTTCTTAAAATTGCCAAAACAGGAATTGTCTTGGACGAAAAACTAATCACATTTTCTGAATGTAGCTTATTTAATTTAGCAATTCCCCATTCCAAAATGCTAGATAAAGGATGTCCTAAACGAATATAGTCGTAAGCTGTAGGTAATTTATATAGTGAAGCTGAAGTAGCGTTATCGTCATTAAATAATGCTTCAAATTGATCTAAAAATTGAGTTTTAGCTAAGCTTTCATCATAAATATCAAGCCGATGGGTTGTTAAATTCAACCAATCTGTTGGCATATTTTTTATTACTTCTTCAATATAATTTAGCATTTTATTCTCTCTCATAATTTCAACTTTTAATAGGTCTGCAAGATACATTAATTAGATTTTTTTGAAACCGGTGTCCAAGATGTTTTGTTACATTTTGGCTAACCTTTATGACTTCAATGAAATTTTCAACGATTCGTATTTTTAATGCTAATTATAGATGAAAAGCAAAAATGTTCAAAATAATATTAAACTAATTCAATCAAGCTATGTAACCAAAAATCAGATATTTATGAATACAGAATAGTATAAATACGTTTTAAGAATATCTTCAAAATACTCTAAAATAATCGCTAAAATGACCGTTTATTTCGACGAACTACAATATTTTATTCCCAAGAGTATCCCAATTGTCCTTTGAACCACTTAAATAGTCGTAGGTTTGATCCTATAAAATACATAGTGACATATAATTAACTATATCATTAAAATTACTTTTAGATATAATGATTGTATCCATTACAATATTCAAACCTTAACCATTCCCTCGTGATAATTAAGTCACGAAAAATAAAACCTAATTATGAAACTTAAAATTATATTACCAGCCTTAGCATTAGTATTTGTTGGATTTTTGGCCAGCTGCGAACAGAGTGAAATGAGTGACAGTGCCGCTGATTTGAACGCGATTGTAGAAAGCACCGCAGATCTACCAAATAATTCTTCGGATAAAATACCGGACAGTAAAAAAACATTAAAAGTAGTAAACCTTGGCGTTGCAGGTAATTTTGCAATTCTAACAAAAACAGGAATAACGAGTGTCTATAAATCTGCTATTACTGGCGATATAGGTACAAGCCCAATTACTGGTGCTGCTATGGTTTTAGCCTGCGACGAAGTGACCGGGAATGTATATTCTGTAGATGCTGCAGGTCCAGCTTGTAAAACTACAAGCGCAAGTATGTTAACAACGGCAATAAGTAATATGCAAACTGCATATACTGACGCTGCCGGACGTACTACTCCAGATTTTGTAAACTTAGGCGCCGGAAATATTGGTGGTGAAACACTAACGGCCGGACTTTATAAATTTACAAGTTCTGTAGTTATCCCAACAGATATTGCACTTGCAGGTGGACCGAACGATGTTTGGATATTTCAAATTGCTGGAAATCTTGATATGAGTTCTGCCGTAAACGTTACCTTGAAAGGTGGTGCACAAGCTAAAAATATTTTCTGGCAAGTTGCTGGGGAAGTTACTTTTGGAACAACTAGCCATTTTGAAGGAAACGTATTAGGACAGACAGGAATTCATTTAAGAACGGGTTCTTCAATAAACGGAAGATTATTGGCTCAAACTGCGGCAACGCTTCAAAAGAGTACGGTTACCCAACCACAATAAATTAATATGTATTGAAATTTAAGTTGAAATAACAACTGCAAAGTCAGTTAATTTCAGTGCTGTTTTTAAATTTAGAAAAAGGATTTGGTCCAAAAACCAGATCCTTTTTTTATATAAAAATGTTCCATCCAAAACTTTCGCCTAAGTACGTAGCCTAAAGTTTTTATGCTGTTGTATTCTTTCTTTTTAAACATCTTCCTCTTGGCTCATCACCCTCGTGAAGCACAATATCGGAATGTAAAAAGGCTGCTGCAGCGGCGGAATCTTTTACTTTGGAAGCACTGCGTTCTAGCATTTCTGATTCAAAGGCAGTTAATACACTTTCCCTAACTCCAACTTCCCTCCATTGCGATAAGGGTCTACATCCTTGTGAAATACCACGAGCCAGCGCCAGCGCATCCAACAACGCCTGATTCGCACCTTGACCTTTAAACGGACTCATAGGGTGAGCCGCATCTCCAATTAATGTTATTGGGCCAACTTGTTCCAACATTTCTGAATTTAATAATTCTCGATCATATACGGGATAACCAGAAATCTGAGCTTCTGGGGTCGCCGCTAAAATCTGAGGAATTGGATCGTGCCATTTCGTTCTTTTACACGCTTCTTTTTTGAGTGCTTTAGTGCCATAATTACTCAAGGCTTTTGCTTCTTCTTCCGGCATTGGAAAACTTAGTTGCCACATAACCGAATCTGACGAAAATGGCATTACATAAATCCGTTCATTACCATTGGCGGTTTGAAATACAGTGGCCGAGTCTAATAAAGAATTATCTAAATCTTCAAGCGCATCTAAACTACATATACCCAATATTACAATGCAGTCTAAGTAACGTAATGGCGTTACATCTTCGCCAATTAGCAAGTTACGCACAACACTTCGAATACCATCTGCACCAACTACAAGATCTGCCTTGACGCTTTTCATCTGCCCGTCCACTTGAAAATTCAGATTAACAGTTTCGTCTTTACTTTCTTTAAAATCTATTAATTCGTGCCCCCACTGCACCGCATAATTTCCACCTAATTGCTTCAGCAGTGCTAAGCGTAAAGCCTGTCGTGCAATATGTACATTTGTGCGTTTCGGAGCCATTTTTTCATCTTCAGGCGTCCATTTCCGCATACCCCATTCACCAATCACTTTTCCGTCTGTAGTATGAACAACGTGTCTTGTTGAAATAACCCCTTCTTCTAATGAGAAAATTCCAAATCCTTCAATCGCTTTACTAGCTTGTTGCAAAGTAAGTCCATAACCTTGAGAACGAGTATTGAAACCACTATCGCGTTCATAAAGAGTGAAAGGAATGCCTCGGTGCAAACAGGCCACAGCAAGTGCCACACCGCCAATACCGCCACCAATAATAGCAACGTGCGGGTAATTTTCTTTATCTGCTACGGGATGGTTAGCAGATTGCACCAACCCAGATCCAGAACAATTTAAACATGAATTTAAGTGACCTTTAGGACGAACAGGAGGCGTTCCTTCGCCATTTGTTTTTTCAAATTGAATTAATGCATTTTGGTAGGCGAGTCGCATTTTCTTGCGAATTCTCTGGCTTTTTTTGCCGCGTCCATGACATTCTGGACAGGTACTCCAGCTGGTCTTTTCGTTGTTCTTCATTTTTAATTCTTCTTCATTTAACGTATTGTATAAAGAGATAAGGCGTTAATAAGAATAAATTTCACATATATTACAAATCAATTGTATTTCGTTTTTTCTTAATTTTCCTATCTCAAAATAATATTTTTCCGACGCCGTAAAGATACAATTGCACTTCGATTTATGGGTAGATTGCACATTTCTTGTAGCTTTTTATAAACTAAAGTTTTTCCAGGCAATGATGTTTTACCGATTATTAAAATTGTAATTATTCTTAAATTTTAGGACTTTCCCATTCGTAATGCTGTCTACACACGAGCATAAAAGTATGCGTTTATCAAATTTTTCTAGTTAACCGATTTCATTTTTATTCATTAAGTCTTGGCTGAAAAGCTTTTCATTTAGCTTCAATCTATTTTAGACTCTGTAGTACTTTCTTTAACACCAATTTCAAATTGCATTTAGTACATTAGCTCACTATTTTTAAAATTATATTCTAATGAAATATTTCGCTTACGGAGTTTTTATCACGCTGCTTTTATCCACATTTTCTTTCACGCTAACCGCACAGGAAGTAAAACAAAGCAATCAGCAACTATTTGATAATTTCAGTTACAGACAGGGTAATGTGTATCGTTCTGCATCTGGAAAACCTGGACCAGAATACTGGCAGAATTCAGCCGATTATAGTTTGGAAGCAACACTGGACGACAAAAACCACACGGTTTCTGGTAACGTAACTATTCAGTACACAAATAACAGCCCCGAAACATTAGATTTTATATGGATTTATTTGGAACAAAATCGGTTTACCGAAAATTCACGAGGCACGCTAACCACCGCAGTACAAGGCGGTAGATACAGTGGCGACGTGGAAGGCGGTTTGGAATTGAAAAATGTTTCAGCTAAAACAACAACCGGTACTTCTTCAAAATATTTAATTACAGATACCCGTATGCAACTTTGGCTGGATAAGCCTTTGGCCGCAAAAGGAGGGAAGGTTGAAATAAAAATGGATTTTAAATTTAAAGTTCCTGTAGAAGGTATGGACCGAATGGGGCGTTTGGAAGTTAAGGACGGCACTATTTACGCTTTAGCACAATGGTATCCGCGAGTGGCAGTTTTTGATGATGTTGTAGGTTGGAATACTGATCCGTATTTAGGGGCAGGTGAGTTTTATTGCGAGTACGGCAATTATGATGTAAAAATTACTGCGCCAGCTAATCAAACCGTTGTTTGTTCTGGCGTGTTGCAAAACCCAAAAGAGGTGCTTACAAAAGAGCAACTTGATAGATGGTCTAAAGCAGAAAAAAGTGACGAAACCGTTTATATTATAAAACCAGATGAGGTGGGAAAACCCATTGCACACGCCAAAAATAGCGGTACACTCACTTGGCATTTTAAAATGGAAAATACACGCGATGTAGCTTGGGCTGCTTCAACTGCTTTTATTTGGGATGCTGCCCGAATGAATCTTGGCGAAGGCAAATCAGGGTTGGCACAATCTGTATATCCAAATGAAAGTGATGGCAAAAAAGCATGGACGCGATCTACCGAATTTTCAAAAGCTTCTATAGAATTTTACTCAAATAACTATTTTCCGTATCCGTACCAAAATGCAATAAACGTTGCGGCAAGCGTTGGCGGCATGGAATATCCTGGGGTTAGTTTTTGCCACTATAAAAGTGTCGATGAAGATTTGTGGGGCGTTACAGATCACGAATTTGGACACAACTGGTTCCCGATGATTGTTGGTAGTAACGAACGCCGTTACCCTTGGATGGACGAAGGTTTTAATATATTTATAAATCATTATAGCACCGCCGCTTTTAATAATGGCGAATTCCCCACACGTTCAGACAGTCCAAAAAATTTAGTGGGCTATTTAACTTCCGAAAATCGCGAAGGCATAGACACTTATCCTGATGTGGCGAACGCCAGAAACCTAGCCTACACAGCTTATTATAAACCAGCCGCTGGGCTCTTCTTGCTTCGCGAATATATAATAGGGCACGAGCGTTTTGACAATGCTTTTAAAAGCTATATTAAAACGTGGGCGTACAAACATCCACAACCAAACGACTTTTTTAACCATATGGAAAATGTGGTAGGCGAAGACTTATCGTGGTTTTGGAAAGGATGGTTTTATGGCAACGGCAATATAGATTTAGGTATTTCTGAAGTGAAGAAGTTTCAAGGAAACTATTTAATTACGGTGGAAAATACGGGACAAGTTCCAATGCCAGTGCAACTCCAAGTTATTTATGCCGACAATTCAAAAGAGGAGATTTTACTTCCGGTAGAAATTTGGCAACGCGGCAATAGCTGGTCACATTTATTAAAAACTACAAAAGATGTAAAACGCGTGATTTTAGACCCAAATAAAATCTTGCCCGATGTGAATGTTTTAAATGATGCTTGGAATAGAATCTAAAAGATTAAAAGTTTAAAAAAAGACGCCTCTAAACTTTAAAGTTTAGAGGCGTCTTTTTTTTGTCTGTTCGAGCCCTTCGGCTTCGCTCAGGATAAACTAAAGACTAGAATTCCTGCAAGGTGTAATTGCGAGGCACGAAGCAATCACCTTGTAGGTATTTATTTAGCACCCACCTATAATTACCTTCGGATATTGGCTTACATCAATAGTCGCTTCCTCGCTTTTTTGAACCATTATAATTGCTTCTTCGGCACTGTACTTATGCGGGCCAATGTAGAAAGTGGCTCCTCTTTTTGCCAGTTCCTTTACGTATTCAACTGGGTTTGAATTTGGCGGTGGCGGAGCTTGAGCTGCCGTATATAAATTTCCATTTTCTACTGAAGGAACTTTTGGAGCTGGTGGAGGTGGGGGAGGCGGAATATTGCTGTCCTCTCCTTTCTTAACTATTGGAGCAGGCGGTGGCGGCGGAATACACTCTGGAAAAGATTGTGCATTTGCTTTTTGTGCATCTGTCATTTTTCGATAGATATTTTCCAAACGCTCTAAATCTTTCTTTTTAATAATGCGTTTTTCAATATCCACTGCGTTGTATTTTATTGCCAGTTCGTTGTATTCGGCGAGTTCGGCTTCGGTGGCTTTTTGTTGAATTATTTCCCCAGTGTTTTCGTTTCTTTCCTCAGGTTCACCAACTTGAACTGACCAAGGATTGTTTTTATCATTTTTCACATTAGCGCTTGTAATAGTTTTAAATTTTTCACGCTCTATTGAACGCTCTTGATACAATACTTCTGCTTCCTCAGCGGTTTTTCCTGATAGGGAATTCACTATAAAATTTGTATCCAAATTTGCATCTTCCATGTTTTTTAAGTGATATATACTTAAGTTTCTATAATTGCTAGCTTGGAGTATTTCTATGATGTTTTCAGCTAAATCATTATCTTTTTCATCATATAGTCCTACATTGGCAGATAGATATCTTTGCTTTTGCTCAGCTGTTAAATGTGTATTTCGTTTGTTGATTTCGGTTTTAAGATCTTCAAGTTTAACAGGAATTCCGTTTAAAGTTAGTTTTGTGTTGTGGTCAATTACAATCTTAATATCTTCAATGGTGTCGCTTGCAAAAACGGCGCTTTTTTCAGCTTGTTCTATTAAAACTTCTTTGGTGCTAAACCCGTAAATTAATACAGCTAGCAGTGGCAACAGTAAAATACTGCGAAACCAAATGGCTCTTTTTGAGGTGTGTGTTTTCATAACTGTAAATCGTTTTTTGATAGATGAATAATTGATTGAATGTGCCAACGATGGCGTATAAGCATTTGATGAGAATGCCAGTAATATTTTTTGATAGTTTGAAGTTTGCGCACCCGCTTTTAATACGGCACGGTCTGCTAAAAATTCGTGGTTTAGTTTAATGCTTCTTTTAATGAAATAAAACAGCGGATTAAACCAAAATACTATCTGTAAAAGTTCAACCGCAATTACATCTAAACTGTGTTTTTGGCGTGCATGAGTTTCTTCGTGAAGCATTACTTCTGCAGGAATATCCTGGTTTTCAAATTGTATTTTGTTCAGAAATATATAGCTAAAAAATGTATGTGGAATTACTTTTTCATTTAAAAGAATATTGATGAAACGCGTGTTTTTGTACTTCGGATTCTTCCGAATTTTTTGAATTAAACTGAAAAGATTTCTGAAAAATTTCACACTAAAAAATAAAACTCCCAACCCGTAAATCGCCCAAATAACATACGGCCAATAATTGATGGTTTGTTCAGCTTGCGTAAAAATAATTTGTGGCGCTGCTTCCGAAGAAATTTGAACAACCGGTGAAGCTTCAACGTAGCTTGTAAAAGTGATGAGCGGAATTAAAAAAGAAGCCAATAAACTTCCCGATAAATAAAAACGCTTAAAATTATGAATGGAAGTATTTTCCAAAAACAGCTTGTAAAAAGCGAAGAACAGTGCGAGGCAAGCGGCAGATTTTAAAAAATAGAGTTCCATAATTACTTTTTTTGAATTTCGGAATCGATTAAAGTTTTTAATTCTTCCAATTCTTTTTTTGAAAGATTGGTTTCTTCAGTAAAGAATGAAGCAAATTGCGACGGGCTGTTATTAAAGAAATTTTTAATCAACCCATTTACGTGTTTCGAAAAATAATCCTTCTTTTTCACCAACGGAAAGTACTCGCGCGATCGCCCAATTTGAACGTAATCTACAAAATTTTTGTCCTGCATCCGTTTTAAAAGCGTAGCAACTGTAGTGGTTGCAGGCTTTGGCTCTGGATAGGCTTCAACTAAATCTTTCATAATAGCGCGTTCCTTTTTCCAGAGGAGTTGCATTAATTGTTCTTCGGAATTTGATAGTGCCATTTAAGTAAAATTTGAATTAACTCTACAAACGTAGAATAAATATTTCAATTCTACAAACGTAGAGTAAGAAATTTTATGGCTCGGTTTACTGAAAAGCGCTGCTTGTTTTTGGAATCTTTCTTTAATCAGAGGTATTGGGAAGCATTGTAACGGTTTTTTCTTCCGAAATAAAACTGCCGTCATTCGCTGTGCCTTCCAAAAACAATTTAAAATGTTCAGTTTTTGGTTTAGCCATTGTAAACTGAATATTGCCATCGGTGTCCAATTTAAGGTTCGGAAACCAATCTATGACACCAAAATTCTTATAAAAATTACTATTATAAGTAGAGTATGTTGGGGTATAGAATTTTTTAGGACTGCTGAAAGTCAAAGGGACAGGAATACTCTGAGAAACATTTCTTTGCATTTTACTTTGGGCTTTTAGCGGATCGGTAAAAATCTTTATTACGCCTTGAGCTCCCAATCCTCCTTCACTTGTTCCTGATTTATCAATCGTAATATAATCTATGTTATCCATGGAATATCTGAACAACATATCGGTATTAGTAAGTGGAATGTTATCTAAATAAACCGTAACGGGCTTGACTTTTATACTGGTGTTGGTGGTGCCGTTTAAGGTTCCTTTTGTGGTAATTGTCTCTCCCTGACCAAATGTAACTGGACGTGGATTGAGTATTAAAAGTTGCCCCATTGTTTCATAAACTTTGAATCCCTGAGTTCTGATATAGTCACCAAAGAAGAAAAACGATTTTCGTATTTGATCGTCTATTACTTTCACTTTTCCAAAGGCACTTATTGCTAATTTGTCTTCCCGCGATATAACCTTATCGGCTTTTACAATCACTTCGTCCAATTCTTCGGCTTTGGACCAACTGCTTTGGAGAATTTCTTGGCCCGAATGAAAATAATAGGAAGATTTCTCGTTTTGCAGCGCAATGTTTTCAACTCTATTTAAATCTGGAATTCGCGATGGCGAAAACATTAAATATAAATTTGGTCTGTCAATCCCATTACTCTTTTTTACCTCGCTAAATTGAATTTCTTCATACTCCATTGGGTAGAGACCGACGGCACCAAAATCCTTGTCATCCTTATCTAAATCAAACAATTCCATTTCGTTATTTTCGGTGGCGTACATCATATATTCGGATCCGTTTTTGCCGTTTACATTTGCTCTAAACTCAATGCCGTTCTCGTATTTGTACAGCGTTATTGGCGGATTGTTAAAAATGGTATTCCAATCATAGCTGCTCCATCCTTGGGTTAAAAGCAGATTGTCCAACTCAAATTTTTTCTTTCTATTTATTTCGGTAAAATAATAGCTTGCATTTTCAACCTTACTTTTTATATAGGGCTGTAAATATGTAGCCGAAATAATATTATTATTTGGATTGTAAGATTTTGTTTCTTCCGGAAGCACCGAAACACTGAAGTTATTCGCCTTCGAAGCCTCACTATTTTTTATAGGAATTGTTACCGTAATAGAATCTCTTGAGTTCGAAATTTGATGGTTTCCGCTGGCTAATAATTTAATCCCGTCGTATTTAAAGAATAAGCGTTCCAGCACTGGCTGGTTGTTTTCGTCAAAAAGTGTGAAAATATTAATCCCCGGATTTAAATCTTCATACTTTATCATTTTGAAAACTTCGGGAGAATTTTCAAAGGAAACTTCAGTTGTTTTTAGGAAACTTCCATTGTGGATTGCCAGCGTAAATATTTTATTCTTTATTTCAGAAATGGTGTTTTTATTTGTTCTGAAGGAAAGGGCAACCTTATTTTCCAAATCGTTCATTGTTAAAGCAATTCCTTTATTTTCAGCTTTTTCTAGTGGAAACGTTTGTTCGGTTCCGTTAAAATTTAAAACTACTTTATAAGTGTCGGTTTCATTGGGAGTAAAGGTGAATTTCCCAATTCCGAAGCGATTGGTTTTGAAATCGATAAGTGGCTTATTTGCAACGTCTACAACTTGCCCATAAATATTTGGCACTCCAAAACCCAAGCTGTCTTTTACAATTACGCCAACTGAATTTTTAGTATTTGCTACAAAATGTCCGCCTTCCGGTAAAAATTGCGCATCAAAAGTGGAGGTGATAACTTGAGCGTTTTTGGGCTTTTCTATTTCAGAATCTATAATTTTTATGGTTTGAGAGTAATAATTCTGCTCGTCAAAATTGCGCATCCAATTGGTGTAAACCTTAAAAATATATTGTCCCGAAGTAAAAAGGCTATCTATTTGAAACGAGCCATTTGCAACGCCATTGCTAGCCAAAATCATTTCGCTTTTTATAATTTTATTGTTTTCATCAGAAATTGTACAGTAAACGTTTGTAACAGTTGTGGAGGGTTTCTTACTGCTTTTATCAAAAAAGTAAGTTGTAAAACCCATAATCTCTCCTTTTAAAAAAACGGTTTTGTTGAGGTGGGCGTAACTTATTTCGCGCGGCAATTCGCTGTATGTTTTATAGGAAGAAATTAGCGTTTCCAATTCCTTATTGTTCTGACCGAAAGCTGAAAAAGAGACGATTGCAATAAAAATAGTATTGATTAAAAATAAGGCGAGTGAGGTGGTTTTTGATTTCATAATAAGAAAATTATATGCGCTGAAACTTTATAAAGGTATGAATTATGAGTCACAAAATGTATTTCAACAAAACGTGCAAAAATCAGCTGTTCTTGAAACCTCAAAGCTTTTTAGAACCTTTGAGGTCTATTTCGACCTTTCGGTTATCTTTGCCTCCAAATTCTCCATAGCCTTGGCACTGGAATAAATATTTGAAAGATGAATTCAGAAAAAGAACTACAAAAGCGAAGCGATAATAAATGTGAACTTTGCGGAAACGAAGAAAATCTTAATGTTTTTGAAGTGTCAGACTCGCCAACAGATGTAGCTGAGGTTAACATTTTAATTTGCAACACGTGTAAGGAGCAAATTGAAGACCCAGAAAAAGTAGAGCCGAATCACTGGCGTTGCTTAAATGACAGCATGTGGAGCACAGTTCCTGCCGTGCAAGTTATGGCTTGGCGTATGCTAAACCATTTGAAAGCTGAAGGTTGGCCACAAGACTTGCTAGATATGATGTATCTGGAAGATGAAACCAAAGAGTGGGCAAAAGCTGGTGTAGCTGAAGCAAAAGCCGATGCGATTATTCACCGCGATAGTAATGGCGTTATCTTGGAAACTGGAGATTCTGTGGTGCTTATAAAAGACTTAAAAGTGAAAGGTAGCAGTATGGTTGCAAAACAAGGCACTGCAGTTCGAAGAATTTCCTTAGATCACGAAAACGAAAAATACATTGAAGGCAAAGTAGATGGGCAGCAAATAGTGATTATTACAGATTTCGTGAAGAAACTATAATTATGTCAGTTCGAGCGCAGTCGAGAACTAAAACTCCCGCCTGCACTCGATACTACATTTACTTACTCATTTCCGTAAAAAAATGATAAAACTGCGGGATGGTTTCAATTCCTTTTAAATAATTCCAAATCCCGAAATGTTCGTTGGGGGAGTGGATGGCGTCGCTATCCAATCCGAAGCCCATTAAAATGGTTTTGCTTTTCAGTTCTTTTTCAAACAAAGCTACAATCGGAATACTTCCGCCACTGCGTTGTGGAATTGGCGTCTTTCCGAAGGTTTCTTCGTATGCCTTTTCAGCTGCTTTGTAACCTAAACTATCAATTGGTGTAACATAAGCTTGTCCGCCGTGATGCGGCTTCACTTTTACAGTAACGCCTTTTGGAGCAATACTTTCGAAGTGATTTTTGAAAAGCTCAGTGATTTTTCTCCAATCTTGATCTGGCACCAAACGCATACTTATTTTTGCAAAAGCGCTACTGGCAATAACAGTTTTAGCGCCTTCGCCAATGTAGCCACCCCAAATACCGTTTACATCTAAAGTAGGGCGAATGGAATTGCGTTCGTTGGTTGAGTAGCCTTTTTCTCCATAAACTGAATTAATACCTATTGATTTTTCATAATTTTCAAGATTGAAAGGAGCCTCCGCCATTTTCGCACGTTCTTCCTTTGAAAGATTTTCTACATCGTCATAAAATCCTGGAATGGTAATATGATTGTCTTCATCGTGAAGAGACGCAATCATCTTAGTTAAAATATTTATCGGGTTTGCAACTGCGCCGCCGTATAGACCACTGTGCAGATCTCTATTTGGGCCCGTTACTTCAACTTCCACATAACTCAAACCACGAAGTCCGGTTGTTATTGAAGGCGTATCGGGGGCAATCATTCCTGTATCGCTAATTAATATAACGTCGTTAGCTAGTTTTTCGCGGTTTCTGGATACAAACCATTCTAAGCTACTGCTGCCAACTTCTTCTTCCCCTTCAATCATAAATTTTACGTTGCAGGGTAATTGATCGGTCTGAGTCATATATTCCAACGCTTTCACGTGCATATACATTTGGCCTTTATCGTCGCAACTTCCGCGGGCAAAAATGGCGCCTTCGGGATGTAGTTCTGTTTTTTTAATAACTGGCTCAAACGGTGGGCTATTCCATAAATCTAACGGATCTGGCGGTTGCACATCGTAATGCCCATAAACCAAAATGGTGGGTAACTTTTCATCGATCATCTTTTCGCCGTAAACAATTGGATAACCTGGCGTTTCGCAGATTTCTACGCTATCGCAGCCAGCTTTTTCAAGTTGGGTTTTTACAGCTTCAGCTGTTTTTAAAACATCTTTTTTATAGGCAGAATCTGCGCTGATGGAAGGTATTTTCAACAGTTCAACTAGTTCGTCTATAAAACGTTCTTTGTTTTTTTCAATATAAGGTTTTGCACTTTTCATTATAAATAATAATTTTTTCTAAAAGTACTAAAAATGCAGTAATTTGTAGGCTGAACCAAAGATTTCATTTTTATGGAAAACGCTTTTTTAAAATTAAATTTTCACTTTTCGGAAGAAAAACTGCAGAAAGATTTGGAGGTCTGTAAAGATTATAATTTCAACTTGCATTATAACAAAAATGACTTTAGTGGTCAGTGGACTTCAATTGCATTACGTTCGCAGGATGGCGAAATGGACAATAATTTTGCATTCTCCATAGATGGAGAAAAATTTAATAATACAATACTGCTTCAAAAATGCGCATATTTTAATGAAATAATCGATTCGTTTAAATGTGAAAAAGAATCAATTAGACTCTTAAATCTTAAATCTGGCAGTATTATTAAGGAGCATACCGATGATAATTTGAGTTATGAAGACGGAAATTTCAGAATTCATATTCCCTTAGTTACCAATAATGGGGTGCGCTTTTTAATAAATGGTGAACAGGTGAAAATGTTGCCTGGAGAATGTTGGTACGGCAATTATAATTTATCGCACAGTGTGCGCAATGATGGGGAAACCGACCGTTTTCATTTAGTTATGGACTGTTTGCGCAATGATTGGTCGGATGCATTATTTTTGGACTGTGGCTACAATTTTGATTTGGAAGGCGCTAAACCAGAATACTCCCGCGAAACGAAATTGCAAATGATCGAACAGCTAAAATTGATGGAAACCGAAACTTCCCGAGCGATGATTTTAGACTTACAAAAGGAGCTTTAATGGTATTTGAAAAAGAAATTATTGCTTTGGAAATAATTCGATAAAAAATTTAGGATAAGTTGACAATCATTTGGAAGTATTTTTTATATTTGCACCCGCCGAAGCAAGTTTTGAAAAAGACGGGCAGGCTTCTTTTACAATATATCCTAAGTGTTGTAAAAAATTTTAATGCAGGCGTGGTGGAATTGGTAGACACGCTAGACTTAGGATCTAGTGCCGCAAGGTGTGAGAGTTCGAGTCTCTCCGCCTGTACAAAAGTAGAAAGCTCTTCAGAAATGAGGGGCTTTTTTTGTTTTAAAAGGGTTCGTTTAAAGGCTCTTCAGAATTAGCGGGCTTATTTTTAATTGTTTTTCCCCTCTTCAATCAACTCCTCAATTTCCGCTTTATCGTCTCCGTTTAGTTTTGGATTTTTTGGCGTTTGCACTTTTCTTTTATGATGAATTTCATAATACATCGCAAAATGATCACTTCCAAAGTTTTTAGAACGCACCATTTTCTCTACAAATAAATCGCGAGTGTGAAATAAATGATCCAACGGAAACCGTAGAAATATATACCCAGCGTGAAAAGTTGAGAAAAACCCCCGGCCCACGCGTGGATCGATCATTCCAGTCATTTTTTTAAAAAGACGCGTAGTTCGGCTCCATACTACATCATTCATATCGCCACACACAACTGTTGGCTTATCTAACTTGCGTATCTGCTTTCCTGTAAGCATTAACTCGGCGTCGCGTTCCTTAGAAGTCTCATTCTCTGTAGGGCTAGGAGGTGCGGGGTGCAAACAGCAAAAATAAATAGGCGGTTTTCCTTTTATAGGAAAATCGAAGAATATGGAAGGTTTATCATCTTCAATTTGATATTTCACTTCAACATTCTCTAATTCTATTTTTGAATACAGATGCATTCCATAAAAATTTTCTAAAGGTACTTTCACTGTAAATGGATAATCTTTTTCAATCTCTGAAAGACAGTTTTCCCAATCTTTGTTAGATTCCATTGTTAAAATCAAATCTGGATCAAAACGTTTTATTTCGTTTAAAAAATCTGGGTAACACGAATTTGTTTGTAAAACATTTCCCGCTAAAATAGAAACTTGACCGTCGCTCGCCGCCTCCGATTTTCTTCTTGGGAAAAGAGAACTATATGGAAACACTTTATAAAGCTGATAGATTATTGTGGCAACAATAGCAGAAAGTAATACCCAGCTAAAGACCGTATAATTTTCTTCGAAATATAAAAAGAGGCCCAACAAGATAAATTGAATAACCAAGGATTGAAGTCTTACAAAATCTGCGGTGCGGAAAAACCAATGTGGATTTTGAGTCGCTGGAAAAAAAGGACTAATGATAAAAAAAATCATTAAAATGTATAGTACCATATTTCAAAGTTAATTCTTTTACTAAAATGTAAAACCTACTAATTTGTTTTTTTGCGTTAGTTCATATCCCTATTTTTGCGACTTCAAAAAAAACAAAAAATGATGAAAAAAATTATTCTTACTACATTCTTAACTTTTTTTACTTGCGCTATAGTACTTGCGCAGGATTATACAACTCCAGATACGGGTGTAAACTGGACCCTTGACGATATTGCTGCGGCAAGCCCTTCTACAATTACCATTTCTGGTAGCGAATACACATTGTTGGGGAATTTAACCATTGCCGCAAATGATGCGGTTATTATTGATACAGACTTAACACTATTAATTGATGGTGGTAAACGAGTAACGGTTTTTGGAGATTTTACAATAGATACTGATGCAGTTACAATTACTGCGGTTGATGAAAATGCGCCTTACGACGGTTTTCGTTTTGAGGAACTTTCAACTATCGATATTAAAAATTCGACTATTGAATATGGCGGCGGACTTCGCGTTTTAACCGAAACTTTTTCAATAGATAATTGCACACTTACTAATAATGTTTCAGGTACAACTACAAGTGCAGTAATTCAGTTGTCTCGCGGATTGCCGCAAATAACTAACAATACTATCACTTTTAATAGTAATCCAGCTATTGGCTCGGCAGCGAATTCAGCAGTGTCAGCATATATTTTCAATAATACAATTGAAGGGAATAACAAAAACAATTCTAATCGTCCGCAGATAAATCTGGGTACTACTTTGCCAAATATTCCGTTGGAAATTATTCAAAATACAATCATAGGCGATCCTGCATCAGAACAGGCTGGAGGTATTGCAATTGCCAACTTCGTGGGCGGCGATGTGAACGTGCTTATCGATAATAACACTATTCGTGGAAACCGTTACGGAATTACGATTCTAGGTTCAGTGAATACTGCTGAAATCACAAACAATATTATTGAAGATAACAATATTCAAAACGATCCTCTTCTTGGAGGAAGCGGTATTAATATGCAGACATCGGTAGTTGGTCCTGAAGTAATTGTTTCGGGCAACCAAATACGAAGAAATCTTTGGGGAATTACCCTTCAAGATTCGGCTTCTATAAATCTTGGCGATGATGCTGCAAATCCTGGTAACAATGTTTTTTCTGAAAACGGTAACGGCGGAGCGGTTTATGCACTTTACAACAATACGGCTAATACTGTTTCAGCAAAAAATAACTGTTGGATTGAAGGAGAACAAAGCACAGAAGCGCAAGTGGAAGATGTTATTTTTCACAGTGTAGACGACCCAACTTTAGGCGAAGTAACATTCGATCCTTTTCTATGTGGCGTTTTGGGCGTAGCAGATAATACAATCGAAAACTTCAGTTTTTATCCAAATCCGATGAAAAACGAAATCAATTTCAACAATATTGTTTCTTTTGAAAAGGTTCAAATATACGGAGTTCAGGGCAATTTAATTTCTACTGAAACTATTTCCGAAGGGCAGAATACACTAGCAATAAACCTTCCTGCAGGTTTATATTTTGTGAACTTCAGTAATGATGCGCAAACGGTTACTAAGAAAATGATTGTAGAATAATTACAATCTCAGTTTGAGCATTTCGACTGCGCTCAATATAAACTCCGTCGAAGACTATTAAAGCAAACTAAATCAAACCTAACAGGTCTTCAAGATCTGTTAGGTTTTTTTGTGAAGTAAAATTTAAAAACTTGCATTACTGAGTTTTAATATGTTTTACCGCTTTCTTCCGAAGTTGTATTTTATTGTCTGAAACTCCCAATTTCCTTTCCTAAAACCGTAATTTTGCACTTTCAAAAAATTCAAAAAACAAACACGTGAATATTCAGAACAAAGCAACTTTGGAGTTGAGCCATGAAGATATGAAAGCCTATGGCTATGAAGTAGTTGATGCCATTGTAGCACATTTTGCAACGCAGAATGAAAAACTCCCCGTGGTTTCAGGATCGCGAGAAGAAATGGAGGAACTTTTTCTTGAAGACGCTCCCGAAAAACCGAGTGACCCGCGAAAAGTTTTAAATTTTGTTTTGGACGAAGTGATGACCAAAAGTAACATCGTTTCTCACCCAAAATCATACTCATTTGTTCCGGGTCCTAGCAATTACATTAGTGCGATGGCAGATGGTTTAGCTTCTGGTTTTAATATATTTTCTGGAGGTTGGCAAGCATCGCCCGCTGCAGCCGAAATGGAAATTGTAACCATGAATTGGCTTCTTAAAATGTTCGGTTTTCCTCAGAAAAAAGGAGGTGGAATTTTCACAAGTGGTGGCTCAATGGCCAATTTAACTGCATTGGTAACCGCACGTTCGGTAAAATGTGGCGACGATTTCAGCAAAGCTATTATCTATCTTTCAGACCAGGCGCACTCATCAAATATAAAAGCCATTCGCGTTTTAGGTTTTAGTAAAGAACAGATTCGTGTAATTCCAACCGATGGTGAATTCAAATTTTCACTCAATAAATTAAAGAATGCAATTGCAAAAGATCGTTTGGAAGGTTTGCAACCTTTTTGCTTAATTGCAACTGCCGGAACAACAAATACGGGAACGGTCGATCCGCTTTCAGATATTGCTAAAATCTGTAAAAAAGAAGACATTTGGTTCCACATTGACGGGGCTTACGGGGGGTTTGCAATTCTTGCCGATAACGGAAAACAGCTTTTAAAAGGAATTGAAAAGGCAGATTCCCTAACAATCGATCCTCATAAATGGTTTTTTCAGCCTTATGAAATTGGATGTCTTTTAATTAAAAATCACAAATGGCTTAAAGGTACTTTCACCGAAAAACCTGAGTATTTACGAGATATTGAAGGCAATACTTCCGAGATTAATTTTTACGATCACGGTATTGAATTAACGCGCCGTTTCCGAGCATTGAAATTTTATATGTCGGTTAAAACTTTCGGCTTGGGTGAATTCCGAAAAGCGATTACTTATAACGTAAAACTGGCAGAAGCCACGGAAGCATTTCTTCGTACAAGTTCTAATTGGGAAGTAATTTCACCAGCGACTCTAGCGGTAATTAATTTTAGATATAACCCAATTGGCAATAAACTTTCCGAGAAAAAGCTGGATGCGTTGAACCAGCGAATTTCGCAAAATGTAGTCGAATCTAAACAGGCGTTACTTGTAACCACTGTGTTAAACGGACAAGTTGTTTTGCGGATGTGTTTGATAAATCCACGAACTACGCTCGAAGATGTAAAAGAAACTATTGCACTCTGCGAATCTTTTGCACAAGAAAAAATATTGGCTTGAAGCAGGCCGATGTTATAATAATTGGCGGCGGAGCAGCAGGTTTTTTTACAGCAATAAATGCTGCGGAAAAGAATCCTAAACTTAAAATCGTAATCCTAGAACGCGGAAAAGAAGTACTCACCAAAGTGAAAGTTTCTGGCGGCGGCCGCTGTAATGTAACCCATGCCGAGTTTATTCCGAAGGATTTAACGCAGAACTACCCGCGTGGCGAAAAGGAACTTTTAGGACCATTCCACACTTTTATGACTGGCGATACTATTGAATGGTTCGAGAAACGGGGAGTGGAACTTAAAATTGAAGAAGATGGAAGAATGTTTCCGGTTTCAGATTCTTCGAAAACTATAATTGATTGTTTTCTTTCCGAAGCAAAACGTTTGGGGGTTGAAGTTTTACTCAATCAATCTGTAAAAACCATTCAAAAGGAGTCGGATCATTTCACTATAAACACAACTACCGAGACTTTTTCGGCTGAAAAAATTGTAGTTGCCACAGGCAGTAATCCGAAGATGTTGCAATTGTTAGAAGGTTTGGGACATACTGTTGTGTCTGCTGTTCCATCGCTTTTCACTTTTAATATTAAGGATGGACGAATTGTAGATTTACCCGGATTGAGCACCGAAGCGTCGGTGAAAGTGCTCGATAAAAAAGGGAAAACGGTTTTGGAAAGTAGCGGTCCGCTTTTGATCACCCATTGGGGAATGAGTGGTCCGGCAATTTTAAAACTTTCAGCTTGGGGCGCTCGCGTTTTAGAGACTTTGCAATACCATTTTAATATTGAAGTAAATTGGTTGCACACACTTACGGAGGAAGATGTTTTGGATTCTTTAAAGGAAATAAAAACATTTCAGGGAAAGCAGACCATTTTTAAATATGCGCAGTTTGAATTGCCAAAACGACTTTGGCAAAGTATTATTAAATCTTCGGGAATTGACGAGCGCCTTACTTGGGCCGAAGCTACCCGCGAAAATCTCCTGAATATCGCAAATCAATTAGCTGCCGCTAATTTTGAAGTTAAGGGGAAAAGCACTTTTAAAGAAGAATTCGTAACCGCCGGCGGTGTAGATTTGAAAGAAGTAAACTTCAAAACCTTTGAAAGTAAAGTCTGCCAAAACTTATTCTTTGCAGGTGAAGTACTTAATATTGATGCCATCACAGGAGGTTTTAACTTTCAGAATGCTTGGACGGGTGGGTTTATTGTTTCACAAAATTTGTAATTTTTAATTGATTATTAATGGTTCATTGTATATATTTGATATATACAATCTATATACTATGGGAAAGACTAAAAAATTAATCGAGCTGGATAATAAAACGATTGCTATTTTAGAAGACCAAGCCAAGCTGAACAAACGCTCTCTTAAAAATTTTATTGAATGGTCTTTGGAAGAAACCGCTTTACGTTTGGCTGAACCAAGTGAAGAATACAAGGCAATGATGGATGATATGATTGAAAGAGATAAAAATGGCACGTTAATTACCCATTCTTTAAAAGATATTTTGAAGCAATATGGGCGATGAGATAAAGACTACGGATGAGGCAAGAATTGAAATACACAAAGCGAAATGTTTTTTTGAATTTAATAATAAAGAAGAAGAGTTTTGGGAAGACTTCAATCGACAAATAGATACAATTCGTTTAATGCCAGAAGCATTTCAAGTTCGGTATAGAAATGTTCGAATAATTACGTTAGCACGCTTTAATTACTCTATTCATTATGTGGTAAAGCCCTATGGAGTATTAATTTATAGATTTCTAAATCAACGTCAGAATTATTAGTATGGAAATCTACATCGCCCTACTTCGCGGCATTAACGTTGGCGGACATAAAAAGCTAAAAATGGTCGATCTTAAACTTCTGTTTGAAGGTTTGGGTTTTGAAGATGTAGTTACTTATATACAAAGTGGGAACGTGGTTTTTACTGCTGCGGAAGAAAAGGGTCTTTCTGAAAAAATTTCGAATGAAATAACCAAAAAGTTTGGTTGGGAAGTTCCAGTACTAGTAAAAACAGCCAATGCAATTGCTGAAATTTTATCAGCTTGCCCATTTGAGGAAACAAAGAAAATTGTGGGGTATTATATGTTGCTTGCCGCTCCACCTAAAGAGGAATTTATGGCAGCAGTCCGGGAAATTAGTTACCCAAACGAAGAATTTGTCCTAACTCCAGAGTGTGTTTATATATACTATGGCAATGGAGCGGGAAATGCAAAACTGAACAATAATTTCTTCGAGAAAAAATTACAAGTTGCGGCTACTACACGCAACTACCGTACGCTTGCTAAATTGGTAGTGTTGGCGGGGTAATTGTTTTTTTTAATTCCATCGTGTACTCACTTCACAATTAAGGAGATTTTGGTCTGAAGGTATTTCACCTTTTGATAAATAGATAGTTCCATAGCTTTTGGTTTGTGCAGTTGAGTCTATTTCTATTGTAATATAGGTTTTGCTGTTTCTGAAATATAGACCTTTATAAACGTTGTCGTTACTTCCTTTATCTAATTCAACAATCCACAGACTTCCATTGGTATATTCATCCTTTATATCTTTATATTTTTTAATATTTTTTATTTGAGCTGTTACGGGAGTGGGTAAAAAGTATTTCCTCCATTTTTCTGGAATTTGATTATAATCAAAATTAGTTTTGATTGTGTCACAGATATTTACATCTTCAAGCCTTAAAAAACCATACATCTTAAACTGCAATGACTCTGAATTAAAATATCTGGCAAAATGATAAAAGTCATTTTCGTATTCCGGTATTATTGGATAAACCTCTTCGGAAAGTAGATATTTATTTTGTTGCCACTCAATTAAAAAGTATTCTGTTAGTATATCTATTCGTAACGCTGCTGGATTATAATCAAATTTTTTAGTAATAATTGAATCACTTTCCTCCCTTGGGTGTTCCGTATATTCAACGGTTTTAGGCTTTAGAATGGTTTTTCCATCTATAGTATCATATGTGCCAAAAACTTTTTGTGTCCCACCACCACCAAAGCAACTTGCCCAAGAAGCTTCAGCTACAAAATGTTGGTTAGTTGTAAATTTTATACTATTTCTTGAATTAAAACCACTTGAAGAGAAGGTTAATGTGTCGACTGTTGTACTAATTTTATCGGTTTCAGCGGAAACATTTTTATTGGTGCAACTCAAAAATAAAAGGCTGATTAAAACTATATATTTTTCCATTCAATTAATAACGTGTAAAAGTAGCGTAGTATTATTAACGTATTTCTATTTCCCATTCTCCCTCTCCCAAACAGCATATCTTTCAGCTAAAAAGGCATTTCCTTTTTCAGAATATTCAGGAGTGAAAACAGTAAAATGATCTCCGGGAAAATATTCAAACTGAAAATTTGTATTTAGAGGTTTTAAAGCTTCATCTAACTTATGCACTGCCCCGTTCAATAAAAAATTATCTTGTTTACCTACGGAAACACGTATTTTACCAGCTAGATTTTTCTTTAACGAAGGCCAGTTTGTGCTAAGGTAGCGGGAGATGTCGTAGTTTTTCCAATGATCAAAAACTTGTGCGTTCATCACTCCAGTTATAGGATCGCAAATGCGTTCTGGGTTGCCATCGGCTCCTTTCGGACCAAAAACTGCATCGAACGAATGCATCTGCTCGCCACGATAAATTACATTTTCCATAGAATAAATTTGTTTGCTCGCCGCCCACGGAAAACGTCCCGCAACGGTTGCTACATTTCGCTGGTCGCCATCTGCGGTGAAAAATAAATTTTCACCTTCGTAAAGATTAACACCTTGGTAATCTGTAAAATCTACAACGTCTGGGGAACTACTCCAGCAACCGTGAAATACTTCGGGATAACGGCTTTGTAATGAAAGTACGGTCCAACCACCGCTGCTGTGGCCAGTTAAAAGTCTCGCGCCATTGGTTCTGTATTTCTTTTCCAGTTCGGGAATAAATTCCTGCGTAAGTGCATCTCCCCAGGGTCCGTTGTTGTCGCTATTGGTATATACCGAATGGCCTAAAGAGCAGTTACCATCTAAATAAACGGTTATGCAGGCGATAGAATCTATGGGTCGGCTTTTTATGTTTTCGTTGTTGCTGAGGTTATGATAATCGCCACCATAACCCGAAACGTTAAACAAAACCGGGAATTTTCTATCGGGCTGGGTGTAATATTCTTTGGGCAAGATAACGGCCGCGTTCACGGTCATTTCTTTGTTATGAAATTTTGAAAGCAGGGCAGAACTTACTTTTAGTTCCTTTACAAATTCGGTATCGGTGAAAGTAGATTTGGGGATAGTTTCGGAACAGTTTAAAGTGAAATCAGCTTCCCTATTTTGGGTGATGTTTACTTGGATGGCTGTGTTGTAGATATTTCCCGCACTTTCGTTAATTGCGCGTCCGCCAAGATTCCGGTCCCAAACAGCTTGAACGTAGTATTCGCCTCTTTCAATATCTGATAGTTTTACGGGGTAACTTTTGGCACTATCGTCAAAAGTTACAGTTTCTGCAGGTTTTACATTTTGAACGTCTATCGAAAAAACTGGGTAAGAAGTTATGCCCACAAAGCCGTCTTTCGGACTTTTATTTTCCTTGCTCATATACAGAAATACCTTTCCCGTAAACGGACCTTTAAAATCTGAAGCGTTATAGCTTACTTTAAACTGTTGCGCGAAGGAAAAGGTGCAAGCGAGCAGAAGTAGGAGGAGGGTGATTTGTTTTTTCATGTAGGTGGGATTTTATTTTTGAAAGTTAAAGCTACAAAAAAAGGCTTTATTGTTTCTATTTCATACATTCCAATTGAACTTCTTTATTCTTCCACTGTATCCAATATTCCTGAAGCCCTTCTGGGGTTGTGTTTAATTCGCTTATATCTAATTCTCCTCCTTTCAATAATAGATTTGATAGTTGATCTTTTCTTGCTTCAAAAGCGGGAGTATGGTTCCACCCACCCACGTGGTCAAAAGAGGTATAAGCTTGGCAGGGTTCATCCACCGCTTTAAAGGGAATATAAAGTGAATATTCTACCGTACCAGAACCCATTCCTGTTGTTGTCATTCTAATGTTTGGGAAATCTACTTTTGAGTATTTTTCTTGCTTGTAAAGTTGTTTTAATTGGTCGCCAACTTGAGCCGCCATTTTGTTTGAGAATTGATGAGCTACATCTGAACCATTTATGAATTCAGGGCCGATGTAGGTGCCATTGCAATTGACGTCTGTGCAGGTTATTTCAATATTCTTTTGAGAAAGTGATTTTTCGTTCTTCTTTATATTTTTACAGGAGAAGAATGAACCAATAATAAGAATTATAAATATATGTTGAAACATGCTTAAACAATTTCTGAAATAAGTTTATTGAATATCAAATGCAATTGGAAATTTTAAGTAAACCTCAACTACTTCCCCTTTATTCATGGCTGGGGTTAGTTGAGGGAGTCTTTGAATCACTTCTATTGCATCTTGGTTCAATACTTCTGGTCCTCCAGTAGCGATTATGTTTTTGGGATTTCCTTCTCTGTCTATTGTGAAAGTAACGTCTATTCTAACAAATCCGGTCAAACCTATCTCTGAAACAAGGTTTGTGTTAATTTTTCGATTTATGTGATTCAGAATAAAATTTCGGGTACATTTTTGTTGTTTTTCTACTTTCCACTTTGCTTTACAGTCAGGGGCGAGCGGCGGTATTTCCACTAAATTGAAAGGCATCGGTTCGGTTTCGTTTACTGTTTCGGTGTTTTGTGCAAAACTAATTGTAGTTAATAGTATTGTAAGTAGTATGGAGATTTTAGTTTTCATTTGGGATATTTTGTGATTGTATAATTAAAGGGGAAAAAACATTTCATCAATATTTTTCTTCTCTGCCAATTTTTCTTTTTTTGCCTTTCCAAAACTGAAGATTGAAACTCCAAACAATATATAAAAAAGTTAAAAAGGTAATTATAATTTCAACTACTCCCATTCCATCTTCGAAAATAAAAGTGCTAGCAATATAAAAAATTGCCATTAAAAATACTGTTTTGAGAGTAGCACTGTTTTTGATGAAATTTAAGATTTTGTTCATGTTGGAGTTTTTTGGAAACGTTTAAATCTACAAAATTTCTTCCCAAACCTTGGATGACATTTCGAAACACTCTTCGATGTGATTGTAATCTGAATACTGAGGATAGTTTTTAGGTTTAGAAATATGAGGAGAAAAAAGCTTCCGAGATGTTTTGTTTCGGGGGCTTTTTTTATGAGAAAATATATCATTAAACGAATGTGTTAACGCCCTGTTAAACAAACACTGTAGCATCTCAACACCATATTTATTGCGTAATTTTAATAGCCAATAAAATAATACCACCATGGAGCAAGATATCTTCAACCTCAAAAAAACACTGGAATCTTCCAACGAAAACTTAACCTACTACAGTCTTCCCGAACTCGAAAAACAAGGGCATAATATTAATAAGATGCCTTTTTCAATTAGAATTCTTCTGGAAAATGCACTTCGCAATTACGATGATTTTTCTGTAACTAAAGACCACTTAGAATCTATTCTAAACTGGAAACCTGCAAAAAGCGAAAAAGATGTAGCTTTCAAACCGGCTCGTGTGCTTATGCAAGATTTTACGGGTGTTCCGGCCGTGGTTGATATTGCTTCCCTTCGTTCCGAAATGGCGCGAAAAGGTGGTGATGCTTCAAAAATAAATCCGTTGATTCCTGTGGATTTGGTGATAGATCATAGCGTGCAGGTAGATTATTTTGCCGCTCAATATGCGTATCAGCAAAATATGGAGGAGGAATACAAACGCAACAAAGAGCGTTATACTTTTTTAAAATGGGCGCAGCGTTCGTTTGATAATTTTAGCGTGGTGCCACCCGGAATGGGGATTTGCCACCAAGTGAACTTAGAATATTTTTCTAAAGGCGCAATTGCCCGCGACGGAATGGTATTTCCAGATACTTTGGTGGGAACCGACAGTCACACACCAATGGTAAACGGAATAGGCGTAGTGGCTTGGGGTGTCGGCGGAATTGAAGCGGAAGCCGCAATTCTCGGTCAGCCTATTTATTTTATTAGCCCAGAAGTAATTGGATTGAAGCTCACTGGAAAACTTCCCGTTGGCTCCACTGCGACCGATTTGGTACTTACCATCGCCAATTTACTACGTAAATACGGCGTGGTTGGTAAATTTGTTGAGGTTTTTGGCCCTGGCTTAGACCATCTTTCGGTGCCAGATAGAGCAACTATTGGTAATATGTCGCCAGAATTTGGATGTACTATTACCTATTTCCCCATAGATAACAAAACGTTGGAATATATGCGAAGCAGTAACCGAAGTGAAGCGCAAATTCAGCTCGTGGAAGATTATTGCAAAGCAAATATGCTTTGGCGTCAAGATGAAGATAAAATTGAATATACCGATGTTTTAGAGTTGGATATTTCGACCGTATTGCCTAGTGTGGCCGGTCCAAAACGCCCACAGGATAAAATTCTTATCACAGATTTAAAAGAAAAATTTATTGAGCTTGAACACGCTTCATTCGGTAGAAAATATATTCAGCATTCGGATCGTGAAGAAGCAGTTACACGTTGGAAGGAAGAGGGTGGAAGTCAACCCGTGGAACAGTCTAATAATCCAGCCACGGACGTTGAAGTTGAATCAAAAATGAAAGATGGTTTAAAAACCGTTTGGATATCGCACGGGAATGAAAAATATATGCTTTCCGATGGTGCTGTGGCTATTGCCGCAATTACGTCTTGTACTAATACCTCCAATCCATTCGTAATGATAGGCGCGGGATTGGTAGCCAAAAAAGCAAGAGAACACGGTATAGATATAAAACCATGGGTAAAAACATCTTTAGCTCCAGGATCTAAAGTAGTAACGGACTATCTGGAAAAAGCCGATTTGCTTAAAGATCTCGAAGCACTTCAGTTTCATTTGGTGGGCTACGGTTGTACTTCTTGTATTGGAAACTCCGGCCCGTTGCCGCCAGAGATTTCAAAAGCAGTTGAAGAAAACGATTTAATTGTGACCTCGGTACTCTCCGGAAACCGAAATTTTGAAGCGCGAATACACCCACAAGTAAAAATGAATTTCTTAATGTCGCCAATGTTAGTCGTGGCTTTTGCCATTGCTGGAAGGGTAGATATGGATCTCACAAAAGAACCTTTAAGTTGCGATCGCAATGGCAAGCCAGTGTTTCTAAAAGATATTTGGCCAACAGACGATGAAATTCACGAAGTAATGAGTGAGGTGCTTACGCCAAAAGATTTCAAAAAGAATTATGACGAAATATTTGAAGGAAACGAAATTTGGAGAAATCTGGAAGTGCCAAATGATAAGCTCTACCAATGGCAAGATGATTCAACATATATAAAAGAAGTGCCATTTTTCCGTGATCTCCCAGACAATCCCAAACCGGTTCAAAATATTAAGGGAGCAAGGGCTTTGTTAATGCTCGGTGATAGCATTACTACAGATCATATTTCGCCCGCAGGAGCATTTTCTGAAGATTCCGCAGCTGGAAAATATTTAATTTCGAGAGGTGTTGAAAAGAAAAACTTCAACAGTTACGGTTCTCGCCGTGGAAACGATGAAGTAATGGTGCGCGGTACTTTTGCCAATGTGCGCATCAAAAATCAATTGGCTAATCGAGAAGGTGGATTTACTACGCATTTACCTTCAGATGAACAAATGACGGTTTTTGAGGCTTCAGAAAAATATATTAAAGATAAAACCCCACTAATTGTGCTTACCGGAAAAGAATACGGTAGCGGCTCTTCGCGCGATTGGGCCGCAAAAGGAACCATTCTTTTGGGAATAAAGGTCGTTTTGGCAGAAAGCTATGAACGCATCCACCGAAGTAATTTAATTATGATGGGCGTGTTACCACTGGAATATTTAAACGGTGAAAGCGCGAAATCGCACGGCCTAACAGGAAAAGAGTACTTCAGTATTACGGGGATTGAAAACGATTTAACACCTTCAAAAAAAGTAACCGTAACTGCCAAAACCGATGATGGCAAGGAAATTGAATTTAAAGCTATCGCAAGACTAGATTCCCCAATTGAGGTTGCATATTATCAAAACGAAGGTATTCTGCAATATGTGTTGCGACAATTTTTGAAGAAATAAACTTGTGATTCTAATAGTCCGACCAAAACTCCTCCGAAAAAATTTCAACGGAATAACGCTTTGGCCATTCGTAATTTTAAAACATCATTCATTAAAAAAGGATGCTGTTTTTTTAAATCACGAATGCATTCACCTTCGCCAACAAGCGGAAATGTTGGTGCTGTTTTTCTATTTGTGGTACGTTGTAGAATTTATATTTCGCTGGTTACAATTCGGAAATCGATATAAAGCTTACAGAAATATTTCTTTTGAACGTGAAGCCTACAGAAATGAAGGTAATTTCAGCTATTTACAAAAACGAAAATTTTATGCTTTTCTAAAGTTTGTATACTGATTTTTAGCGAAATCTTAAGTTTTAAAATGTAAGGATGAAGTTGTAAATCCCTCAAAGTTGAAGTAATTCAAAATAATAAAGAATTTCAATAAAATTAATAATAGAGTATAATAATAAAGAATATATATGAGCACCCTTTTTTCCCCATTAAAAATAAAAAATACAATATTTAAAAATAGAACTGTCGTTTCGCCAATGTGTATGTATAGTAGCATTGATGGTTTTGCAAACGATTTTCACTTAGTCCATTTAGGAAGCCGCGCCGTAGGAGGTTCGGCATTAATTATTCAAGAAGCTACAGCTGTTTCACCCGAGGGTAGAATTACCCACGGCGATATGGGCATTTGGAAAGATGACCACATTGAGAAGTCGAAACAAATTGCAGATTTTATACACTCCCAAGATGCTTTAATAGGAATTCAATTGGCACACGCCGGTAGAAAAGCGAGCTACCAATTACCAAAAGATGGTGCCAAAAAGATTGCTCCTAAAGATGAAATCGGTTGGCAAACAGTTTCATCTTCCCCATTGCCTTTTCGCGATGGAGAGCCCGCGCCAATTGCTTTGGATGCTAAAGGAATTGAAAAGGTAAAAAACGATTATGTTGCCGCGACGCGCCGAGCAGAAAAAGCAGGCTACGATGTAGTTGAAATACACGCTGCTCACGGTTATTTATTTCATCAGTTTTATTCGCCTTTGGCAAATGAACGCACCGATGAATACGGAGGAAGTTTTGAAAATAGAATCCGTTTTTTACTTGAAGTAACTGAAGTAGTGCGACAAGAATGGCCCGATGAAAAGCCGCTTTTCGTACGTATTTCTGCAACAGACTGGACCGCTGGTGGATGGACAATTGAGGATTCGGTAAAACTTTCTGTGGAATTAAAAAAACTTGGTGTCGACTTAATCGATACTTCTTCTGGCGGAAATGTACCTCATGCAACTATCCCAACTTCTCCGGGTTATCAAGTAGATTTTGCGGCGCAGATTAAAAAAGAGGCGCATATTTTAACGGGCGCGGTAGGGCAAATAACAACTGCCGAACAATCCGAAGCAATCTTACAAGAAGGAAAAGCAGATTTAGTTCTCTATGCACGCGAAAGCCTAAGGCAGCCTTATTTTTCATTACACGCAGCCCACGAATTAGACGTAAGTATAGATTGGCCTTTGCAATACGAAAGAGCTAAAATTTAAAAATAATATCATGCTGAGCTTGTCCGAGCAATGTCGAATCCAATTATCAAAATAGTATAATGAATAACGAAGAAATTTTAAATAACATCCCTTTTTCAGTCTTAGATTTGGTTCCTGTAATTCAGGGAAGCACTCATAAAGCTGCAATGGAAAACAGTTTGGCTTTAGCGCAAAAGGTTGAAAATTTAGGCTTTAAACGCTTCTGGATTTCAGAACACCACAATGCGGAAAGTCTTGTAAGTTCAGCCACGCCATTGCTTATTGGTTACATTGCTGAAAACACAAAAACCATTCGTGTAGGTTCGGGCGGCGTTATGTTGCCTAATCACGCACCACTTATTGTAGCCGAACAATTCGGAACCCTTGCCACACTTTATCCAGATAGAATCGATTTGGGCTTGGGGCGTGCGCCAGGTACAGATCAAGTTACGGCTCGAGCTCTTAGAAGGGAACGGACGGAAACTGTAAATGATTTTCCGAATGATGTGCAGGAACTGCAACAATATTTTTCAAAAACGAATAAAAACGGGCTTGTAAGAGCTATTCCGGGCGAAGGGTTGGAAGTTCCATTATATCTTTTGGGCTCTAGCACTTACAGTGCACAATTGGCAGGATCTCTAGGCTTACCGTATGCCTTTGCCAGTCATTTTGCACCCACCCATTTGCACGATGCCCTTGGCTTATACCACAGTAATTTTGAAGCTTCCAAACAATTATCGAAGCCGTATGCTATGGCCTGCGTAAATATTGTGGTTGCAGATACAGACGAAGAAGCCGAATATTTAGCAACGAGTATGAAACTTTTTATGTTGAATATAATCCGCAATACGCGTCAGCCTTTGCAGCCGCCAGTAAAAAATATGCAGGATATTTGGAACCCAATGGAAGAAGCACATATTTCGCAAATGATGCAATATACCTTTATAGGAAGTAAAGAAACCGTTCGCGAAAAATTAACTCATTTTGTTGCAGAAACTAGAGTAGACGAAATAATTGCCGTTGCACACATTTATAATCAAGAGGCTAGATTAAAGTCTTTTGAATTATTAGCGCAACTAAAAAAAGAAACTTTAGTTTAATTAAAGTCAATTTTATTTTAAAGGGATGGTTTTAAAAAGATTTGTTTTCTTTGCCACCACAAACAAAATATAACAATGCTAAAAGCAGTACTTTTTGATATGGACGGTGTTATTGTAGACACTGAACCGCTACACCGTAAAGCCTATTTCAATATGTTTGATGAGGTGAATATTAATGTAGGCGAAGAATTGTACGATTCCTTTACAGGGAAATCTACCTTGCCAATATGCAGAACCTTATGTGATCATTTCGAGCTTAAGCACGAACCCGAAAATTTGGTTGCTATTAAGCGGAAGCATTTTAAATATTTGTTTGAAAACGATTCCAGCCTCACATTGCTTGACGGCGTTCACGACCTTATAAAAGATTATCACAGCAACGGATTAACTTTGGTTTTAGCATCTTCTGCATCCATGCCAAACATCAATAGAATTTTTGATAGGTTCGACCTTAATAAATATTTTAAGGCGAAAATTAGTGGTGCCGATTTAAAAGCATCAAAACCGCACCCAGAAATTTTCATAAAAGCCGCTGCACTTGCTGAAGAACACGGCGATCATTGTATGGTTATTGAAGATTCCACCAACGGCATTGTCGCGGCCAAAGCAGCAGGTATTTACTGTGTAGGCTTCAAAAGTCCGCACTCCGTTAATCAGGATTACAGTAAAGCAGATAGAGTAATTACGAGTTTTGAGGAGATATTATTCGCTAAACTACCCTAACCTAACAGGTTTTAAAAACCTGTTAGGTTTTTAAGTAGATTTTCAGTTTCCATTTTCACTGGGCTTTTTTTAAGCGCTTTGATTTTATGATTCGCAAATTGAATCGATTCTTCAAAGTGAATTAAATTTCGCTCGCCATTCTTTTTAAGATGACTTCTAATAATGGCGTGAGTGTGATAACTGGCTTGTTGTAGCTTTAAAAAAGGTTCGTAATCTTCAACATTACAAATGGCGTCACTTCGATCAAAAAATCCAAAACCTTTATATTGTCCTTCAACTACTAGCGCAAAGGCAATTTCGTCTTCTGTTCTGCCTTTTCCCTGTATGGCGAAACTAGGGTTGTTGTCTTTTAAAGATCGAATGGCTCCCATTACTTTCGAGTTGTAATTTTCTATGCTTTCGGTACCATCACAAATACCTTCGCAGTTTTTAATTCGGTAGTGCGAGCACATTTCAACATTACTTTGTAAAGTGCAAAAACGTGGGCAAAGTTTAAAAGTTTCACATATTTCCTCTAGCTTTTCAATAGCTTCTGTTTTATTGTAAAAAGTGCCTACGGAATCGTGCAGTGCTTTTGTTTTCCCCAAAGCCAATTGGATAATTCCACGTTGATTTTCATAACTGATAATCTGATAGGTAGTCGCCGGCCATTTTTGCGCTCGGTTATATTTAGGATAATGCTTTCTAATGTGTTCCGATTCTACTAGCAGCGCCAGCAATTCATTTCCCGTTTTTTCGTAATCTATAAAATGTGTTTCCTGCCCAAGTTGGTATTCCTTCGTCTTTTTATCATAAAAATGTGACAGCACTCTTTTCTTAATATTTTTCGCTTTTCCCGCATAAATCACTTTATGTTTTTGGTCTTTGAAAAGATAAATGCCAGCTTCCTCGGGTAATTCATCTATCTGTTCGGTTGGCAAATGAGGTGGGAGAGTGGCCTGTTTTGAGCGAGGGTTTAAAAAGTTATTGAAGATTTCAAAATCTGCATCTAAAGTAAGTAACCGTTGAAAGAGAATTACCGTGGCATCCACATCGCCTTCCGCTCGGTGACGGTTAATGTGTGGAATATTTATAGTGTTGCAAAGTCGCCCCAAACTATAGGACGACATTTCCGGAATTAACTTGCGTGAAAGCCGGACGGTACAAAGTTTTTTGCGGTTGTAATGCTGCCCTAAAAGCCGAAATTCTCCACGGATTACATTATAATCGAAGCTTACATTATGCGCTACAAAAATTGCGTCTTTCGTAAATTCTTCTATTTTTTCTGCAACTTCAAAAAAGCGAGGTGCATTAGCCACCATAGTATCATCAATCCCCGTAAGCGCCGTAATGTATTGTGGAATATTACGCTCTGGATTTACTAATGTGGAATACTTATCTACCACTCCACCATTTTTTAATAAAGCGATACATATTTCGGTAATTCGATTACCTGCAATACCGCCGCCGGTGGTTTCTACGTCTATTACTGCGAAAAGTTGTGAATGCATTTATTTTTTGCTGAGAATCACAAAGATAAGAAATACTATTTGAAATATTTGGAATAATTCCTACTAAGTGGAAATATTCCGAAACTTTCAATTTATGGTGTCGAAAAATAATTCTCTAATTTTGTGTTTATTGGTTTTCATTTTTCGAAAAATTCAATTTTACAATTTCAAATTCGTTTTTATTTGAAGACATAATTGTTCTTTCTGAAGTATTTCTTATAAATTTTTGACACTTCAATACTCTGAATTGCCAATTATCCTCCAAAAGCAACTGTATTTTGGCATTATCGCCAATAATTAAATAGCTGAAAATGAGGTGTTTTAAAAAATCAACTTGCGTTTCGTCGAAATTATTGGGAATTCACCGATTACAACACGATAATATTATAACTTTCGCTGTTTTTAAAATCGAAAAGTAAAGAGGTCCTACTTTAATTAATATTGAATTTAGTAAGAAAATACTATTCTAATTTGGTTCTTTATTAGTTTCACAACTTAACTTTTTTATTTGAAATCAACATTCCTACCTACGGGAATAAACAGTTTTAATATTAGCCCCAAATCGAAAAAAATGAGTAAATATTTACTTCTACTATTGCTGTGCTTTGCAGTTAACCAAGCAAATGCTCAAGCTGAATTTATCACTTCTTGGAAAACCGACAATCCAGGAACTTCAAATTCTACCTCTATTACTATACCAACCACGGATGCTGGATACAATTATGATGTTGATTGGAACAATGACGGTATTTTCGACGATTTTGGCGTTAGTGGAAATATTACCCACGATTACGGAATCGAGGGTACATATACTGTTGCCATAAGGGGAGATTTTCCTCGTATCTTTTTTAATAATGCCGGCGATCGCCGAAAAATTATAGCTGTAAATCAATGGGGTTCCACAGCTTGGAGTTCCATGAATAGAGCTTTTAGAGGTTGTGCAAATCTTGTTGTAACTGCAGCAGATGCGCCAGACCTTTCCAGCGTTAGCGATATGTCTTATATGTTCGGTAATACTGGGGCATTCAACCAAAACATAAGCAATTGGAATGTTAGCAACGTAACCCTTATGAGAGGTTTATTTGCTTCTGCAACTGCATTTAATCAGAATATAAGTACTTGGAATGTAGGTAGCGTAACTGATATGTCTTTTATGTTTTATAACGCTACGTCTTTCAACCAGAATATAGGTAATTGGAATGTTGGTAGCGTTGAGGATATGACAGGGATGTTTGCAAATGCCTCCGCATTCAATCAAAATATTGGAAATTGGAATGTTACAAACGTAACAGATATGTATTTTATGTTTAATGGAATAGCATTAACTACCATCCATTACGATGCCTTGTTAATAGGTTGGGGTGCCCAGATTTTACAAGACGGGGTGACCTTTGACGCGGGCAATAGTAAATATTGTAATGGTACAATGGCAAGAGAGAGAATGATAAGCTCTTTCGGGTGGATTATAATTGATGGAGGACTAAGTAATCCACCCGTTGCCATTTGTAAAAATATAGTAGTAGAGCTTGATGCCAGTGGCAATGCCAGCATAACAGCAGATGATGTAGACGATGGCTCTACTTTTGGCTGTACGGGATCGGCAACCTTGTCTATATCTCCAGACTCTTTCGATTGTAGCAACATTGGTCCAAACACGGTTACTTTAACAGTTACCGATTCAGTTGGAAACACTAGCAGTTGTACTTCGACTGTAACTATTGAAGACAATATAGCTCCAGTAATTAGTTGTTTGCCAGACGATATTCGCAATACTGATTTTGGCGTTTGTCAATACACTATAGTAGGCACTGAGTTTGATGCAACCTTCACAGATAACTGTGCTAATGGTAGCATCAGTAACGATATTAACGGAACTGCCACTCTTTCTGGGGAAATCCTTCCAAAAGGAATAACTACTGTAGTTTGGATAGCAGACGATGGTAATGGCCAAACCGCTACTTGTACCACAATAATTACAATTGAAGACAATGAAGATCCAATTATTGCTTGCATACCAAACGCAACGCGCGATACGGAAATAGGCTTATGCGAATACACTATCGTAGGCACTGAGTTTGATGCAACGTTTACAGATAATTGTTCCGATGGAATAATCACAAATGATTATAATGCAACAGCTACCCTTGCGGGTGAAATTCTTCCAAAAGGAATTTATACAATTGTTTGGACGGTTGACGATGGCAATGGCCAAACAGCCACTTGCACAACAGTAATTACAATTGAAGACAATGAAGACCCAATTATTACTTGTGTGCCAAACGCAACTCGCGATACTGATTCTGGCGTTTGCCAATACACAGTAATAGGTAACGAGTTTGATGCTACATTCACAGATAATTGCCCAGATGGCAGCATTACCAACAATTTCAATGGCACCGCAACGCTTGCTGGTGAAATATTTCCAAAAGGAATAACAACCATTGTATGGACGGCTAACGATGGTAATGGACAAATTGCCATTTGTAACACAATAGTTACAATTGAAGACAACGAAGATCCAGTTATTACTTGTGCGCCAAACGCAACTCGCGATACTGATCCGGGCGTTTGTCAATACACAGTAATAGGCACTGAGTTTGATGCTTCATTCACAGACAATTGTCCTGATGGTAGCATCACCAATAATTATAATGGAACGGCTACACTTGCGGGAGAAGTTCTTCCCAAAGGAATTTATGCAGTAGTTTGGACAGTAAACGATGGCAATGGTCAATCTGCTACTTGTTCTACAATAATTACGATTGAAGACAATGAAGATCCAATTATTACTTGTGTTCCAAACGCAACGCGAGATACTGATGCGGGTGTTTGTCAATACACGGTAATAGGAAACGAGTTTGACGCCACATTTACAGAAAATTGTTCCTCAGGAACTCTCACCAACAATTACAACGGACTTGCGACTATTGCAGGGGAAATCCTTCCAAAAGGAGTTACAACAGTTGTGTGGACGGTTGATGATGGCAACGGTCAAACAACTACTTGTACAACAGTAATTACAGTTGAAGACAACGAAGCTCCAGTTATTAGTTGTGTGACAAATGCCAGCCGCGATACAAATCCGGGCGTTTGTGAGTACACAGTTCTAGGAAATGAATTTGATGCCACATTCACAGATAACTGCGCAGATGGTAACATCAGTAATAATCTAAATGGTACAGCAACTCTTTCGGGAGAAATCTTACCTACAGGAATAACCACCGTTATTTGGACAATAAATGACGGAAATGGCCAAAACACGAGTTGTACAACTATTATTACAGTAACCGATAATGAAGCACCAGTAGCGGTTTGTCAAAATATTACTGTCCAGCTGGATGCAAATGGCAATGCTGGCATTACCGCTGCAGACGTTGATGGTGGTAGTAATGATGCATGTGGCGTAGCTTCAATAAGCATAGATTTAAACACTTTTGACTGTAGCAATGTTGGTGTAAACAATGTAATCTTAACAGTAACCGACTTAAACGGAAACAGCAGTAGTTGTACCGCAATCGTTACTGTACAAGATGTAACTGCTCCCGAAGTAACTTGCCAAAATATAACTGTGGAACTCGATCCTGTAACTGGCACGGTCACTATTACTGAAACAGATATTCTAAATAGTAGCACAGATTCATGTGGCATCGCAAGCTATGAACTTGATGTTTATACCTTCGACTGTTCCCACACCGGGGCTAATCTCGTAACTCTATCCGTAACCGATGTAAATGGTAATGTTGCCACTTGCACCGCTACGGTAAATGTAGAGGATAACACAAGTCCTGTACTTGTTTGTCAAGATTACACATTAGAACTTGGTGCTAACGGCACGGCAATTCTAAATCCAAGCAATGTTATTGCTTCTAACGACGATATTTGTGGAATCTATACAGTAGCTGTAGATATAACTGAATTTAGTTGCGCAGATATTGGTAATCCAGTTACTGTACAAGTTTTCAGCCAAGATAACAATGGCAATCTTGCAACTTGTACAGCGGTTGTAACTGTAGTAGATAATCTTGCGCCAGTAATTAGCTGTCCTGCAAATCAAACTGTAGATCCAGGAACGAATAATCTGTATTATATACTTCCAGATTATATTGCAACAGACGAGGCTACTGCTGTAGATAATTGTTCCAATCCTATTTCAGAAATCACACAGAATCCAGCAGTTGGCACTCCGCTATCTGACGGCACTTATACTATTTCACTAACCGCAACAGATCAATATGGCAATAGTAGCAGCTGCGAGTTTGAGCTTGTTGTAGAAAGTGTACTTGGTTTAGGCGAAAACAGTCAGAACCTTGGCAGCATTTCAATGTATCCAAACCCAGCAAAAGGGAATGTAACAATTAGCAATCCACAAAGCTTAGAACTTGAGAGCGCCAATATTTATGATTTAACTGGAAGACTAGTACAATCCTTCAACTTAGAAGGAATGATTACTGCCAAAACGCTAAATATTGATAACCTTGCTGCTGCCACTTATGTAGTAATCATCAAAGGTAAAACAGGACAAATAACAAAACGTTTATTAAAGGAATAGTGTTTAATTTTTAATTTCAAGAACCCCTAGTGCTAATGGCGCAAGGGGTTTTGTTTTTAAACGTTCTATTTTTTCTGAAGAGTATTCAAACCAAGAATATTGTTAAAGTATCGTGAAATGAAGTTCGCTTTTCATTCTTGAATTTTATTTTTAAACGAAAAAATCATTGATATGGAAGTCGCAATAGAAAAATTATCACAAGCCTAACAATGTCGTTCTCTTCAATATTTATAGCTATTATAATTTTCTGTGGAAATTAATCGTTTAGCTATCGTCTTCAAAATTTAAAAATATTTGCCAATTAGCTTACTAATACAGTACTAACGAGAAATTTTCACCGTATTATTAGGAATTATTATATATTTAGCACTCCAAACCTCACTATGAAATTATTAATTTTTCTCCCCATATTTTTTTGTCATTTATTAAACTTACACGCACAAACTCCTGAAATCAATAAACTAAAAGAGCAGATAGAGAAAACGGTCTATTCAAACCCTGATTCTACCAAATATTATATGTTCCGTCTTCTGGAGCATTCTGCAAAACTTCACGATACGGTTATTGGCAGAACGTACAGCCATATTGGAATACAATACAACAAACTTGCGGTTACTGATTCTGCCGAGTTTTATATGAAAAAGGCATTGGGGTATACAGAAGAATATCCTAGGCTACACGGAGACATGTATCTAAATCTCGCTATTAATTACCGAATTGGGGCGCGTTATGATGAATCTTTAGAGGCTTGTGAAAAAGCTATTGAAATGTATAAACAAGTTAATAGCCAGCAAGGTATAGGTAGGACTTATGGCGAAATGGCATCTAACTACAATTACATGAAAAACAGCGAAAAAGCGCTGGAATACCTAAAGAAAGCTATTGCTATTTTAAACGATGTAAAAGATGAAAGAGAACTATATGTAGTGAAGCAAAAATTAGCAAACCTATATTATAACAATGGTGATTATGCGTTTGCACTAGATTTATTTGAAGAGGTTTTGCCATCATTCGCAAAATTAAAAGGTAGTAATTATTACGTAACTCTGTTGACTTATTCCGATTGTTTGATTCAATTGAAACTAGATTATAAGAAAGCTGAAAAATCCTTAAATGAAGCAAAAAATGCCTTTCTGGAGATGAACCAGTTGGAGTATAAATGGCTGGCTGTTACTAATCTTGCTAAACTTTATGTTGCTACAGGCAGAACAGAAGAAGCTCAAGTTGCCTTTAAAGAGGCCTACGACGGTTTGTATCAGTTAAATTCTCCTCGATTTTTGGAGACCAGTGTTGGCTATCTTACCTTTTTAAATGATCAAAAACAGTATACAACCGCTCTAAACTTAGTCGCAAAGGTAAAAGCCACCGTAAAAACCCACAGACTAAAAATGAATGCCGACAATGAGATATCTTTTTTAAAGCAAGCTGTTTCTACATACAGTCAAAAAGGAATGGTGCAAAATTCATTGGCAACTTTTGAACGTTTAGATTTTTTAAAGGATTCAGTTAACGATGTTCTTAACAAGGCGAAGGCATTTGAACTTCAAGAATCTTATCAGAATGACCTCCAACTCGAGAAAAATTTTGTTTTAACGAAAAACAACGAGCTTTTGGTTGAAAACAATAGCAAAAAGGATAAAATATTAATGTTGAGTATTTTAAGTTTTGTTTTGATACTTGCATTTGGGATTGTGCTATTTTGGTCTAATAGGCACAAACTAAAACTGCAAGAAGAATTAGTAACAAGCTTAGAAAATAGTAAAGATGTACTAGAGGAGAAGAATAAATTGGCAAGCGAATTACGTGTAGAACGCGAAAAAACGATTGCTAATAAAGAGCAAGAATTGATAGAAGTAACTTTAGAGATTTCAGACATTCAAAAAAGAATAAAGGAATTGGTAGATAACCGAGAAAACCCAGAAAACTCGATGGAATTGGCCGCTAAACTAAACGGTCTGCTGAGCCAGAATAACTATTGGAAATACTTTAAAGGCAAATTTGTTGAGGTTCACCCAGCTTTCGCGGTACAACTTACTGAAATGTTCCCTAATTTATCAGAAAACGAAGTAGCCTTTTGCTGTATGCTAAAGCTTCAACTTTCTATAGATGAAATAGCTTCGTTAATGGGAATTAGTAGGGAACAAGTTGAATCAAAAAAGGCAAATCTTCGAAGAAAAATAGGGATGGGAGATGACCTGCTAGGTTTTGAAAAGTTTATTGACCATCTAGAATAAACATCTTCATTTAAAACTAATTTTTACTGAGCTTCAATCCTAACTTTTTTCCAATTTAGAGAGAATACTTCTTCTTATTAGCACATTAGGATCGTCTAATAATGCGCTATTAATTCACCTTTTTATAATATATTTTTCGCACGCTGTATGTTAAATTTCAGAATGTGAGCTAAAAAAATATGCTCATTATTTAAAATTAATTCACTTAATTCCCTAACTTTGAGTTAATTAAAACTTTTCATTATGAGCATGCCAAGTATTCCACAGCCCTTCAAGAACGAGCTAAAACCTACCGGTATTTTTGATGTAGATTCAACTATAGATGGAGGTCTTGATACCCGATTATCGGGTGGATTTGATGCTACCCATGGTGGCAGTATCGAAACCATTGTAAGTGGTAAATTAGAGACAGACAGTGTACTGAAACTTACAGGCGATCCAAACGAACCGGTAAGTACAGACAGCAAAATTGAGATTTTAAATCTCCCGCGATTCACTTTGGACGATATTAAGGACATGATGAAAGTGCGTGTTCGTATACCAAACTATTCTAATATATGTGTGAAAATGCTAGGGGTAGAGGTATTGAATGTTTGTATGGGGGGTGAAAGCCAAATTATAACGGAACCCTACATTCCCACCTCAGCAGAACTTTGCGAAGATGATTGTTGTGAGCCAGATACACGACCGTTTCCAGGTCGAACAGGGCAGTCAAATCCCGAAGAAACAAAAGATACTATAGCATCTTACAAAAAGCAAAAGCCATGAAAGTCGTTACAGCAGATGCCCATCAGGAAAAAATTAATATAATAGCGAAGGAGATCGTTCTAAATGGCCCTCCTTCTAGCTTGCAAGGAAATATTCAGTTTGAGAATCGCCAAAACGATCCGCTACGGGTAAAGACTCTTGCCCTTGTAGATAAAAACAAAAAACGAATTCAAGATGGCGGGAGAGACTTTTTACAATTCTCTTTTAGACTACGGCCCGGCGAACAAAAATTAGAAACGGTTTATCATCAGCTTCCTTCCACCACACCGCCTGGCACCTATGAAAGTAATATAATGGTAGGCGAAGAAATTCACAAGGTGAAAATGATAGTTCAGCCTTCCATTGATATTGAGGTGTATCCAAATCAATTTACTTTTCAGGATACTTCCCCTGGAACCACCCACGTTGCTGTAATTACGCTTACCAACAAAGGTAATATGCCTTTTGAGGTGCCCGAATTAAAACATGCTGCAGCTTTAGATATGGACCTCCTTTGTCGTGCTTTTGGGCAGGGATTTAGAGAGAAAGGAAAGGACGATTTAATGTCCACATTAGATGAGGTTACTAGAAATCTAAAGGCTAATCTTACGGATTGGGCCTCAATTTCTGTAGATGAACACAGTCAAATTGTCCAGCCGGGCGAGTCGCTTCTGCTTCACGTTAACTTCACCCTACCAAAAAATGCCGAGTCAAGACGCGACTACGATGGTAATTTCAGATTTTGGGATAAGGAAATTTCAGTGGTTATAAAGTCGCATAGGGAAAACAACAAAAACACCAGTTATGACAAACAATCAAAGTGATAATTCACTCCCACAAATGCTAACAGATAATTTTCAAAAAATGACAACTGTTTCCATGGAAGCTATGCAACCCTTGGTGGAAAATATGGTTGAAAATATGTCTAACTTCAATAGAACTATTTCTGATAGCGGGCTTCCAACGCTCAATATATTCGGCAGTAGTAAGAAAAGTAAATGCTGCCCGCCCGAGGAAACTTGTCCGCCACATTGCATTGCAACTATTAATAGGCAAGCTATGGCTGGAGAGCGTATTATCGTTCCTATAATTGTTTCGAACAAATGCAATACACAAAAAACCTATCGTGTGGGCGTGCGCGAATTGACGGATGTAGACGGCAATCTCGCTCCATCGCAACCTGTTTTAAACAAAACTAGCCTTACTATAGAGCCAGGTCGAAGTGAACGCGTATTAATGACTTTAGACTTAGCCAACTATAATAATGGAAGTAGTTATAAAGCCGAAGTGGTAATTCGGGAAAGAGAGATAAATCAAAATGTATGTTTCACTTTAAATGTGAATGATAATAACGGTACAGAAGTAAGCCCCCTTGACGAGAAAAAATTCAAACTAAAATGGCAAAGTTGGCAATCGCACTTTTACTGCGAACCGCGACCAAATAGATTGAATGCAAATGTTAGAACAATGGAAACTTCTTATAACCAAAAAGATGAGCACACCAAAGGATGATTTTTCAAAAGATATTGAAGGGATTTTTAAAAAAACTATTGAAATCAACAAGCACTATCTAAAGCAGAGCACAGATATGTTTAAGGAGTTTGGTAGTTCGGGGAAAGAACTTAAAAATTTTAAACTATTTCAGCCAGAGGTAATGCTGGGAGCATTCACTTCATTTACCAAAATGAATCTCGATCATTATAAAAATATGATGGACCTCGGATTCGCTTTAACTAAAAAAGCGTTTGATCCAGCAACTGGTGACACAACAAGTGAAGACCGAGAAAATGCAGAAGAGCCCTCTTTTGTTTTATTGGCAACCACTTATGCTGGTCAAAGAGTAAATCTGCAATTTCTTTTAGATAATATTAAAAATAAAGAAGCTACCTGCCAGTTTGTAAATTCTGAATATATAAATGAAGTCGAACCTTTCAACTCGTTAAATCTTTCAACCAATTTTAAGCCTCAATCGTTTCAATTGGCTCCTGGCGTTTCAGAAACTGTGGAAATACAAATTTCGGTTAATGATGATTTAAGCCTTGGAACTTACCAAAGTAAAGTACAAGTACTCGATTTTGAACCCGCCTATTTTCTAATTAGATTAACGATTGCTGAAAAGCCCGTTGAAAAACCAATTTCAAAAACCATAAAAACTACTGGAAATGGCCGCCAAACAAAAAGAGGAGCAAAAAAAGAGTAGTGGAAGCAGGAAATTGGCAGACGATATTCTTAAGGGAATAAAAAAAGATGAAATACTTTCCAGCGCTCAAAAAGTTATCAATTCTGCAGTTAATGTTCTTGAAGAAGAAATAGCTGCGGGCATACTGGCCGCCAAAAAAATTGAGAAAAAAGTATTGGATGTAGACAACATCCGAAGCAACCCAGACGATCTTATGAATCGTATCCGAAGGGATACACACGAAGCGGTCGATCTCTTTCTCGATGCAATAACAGCCCTTACACATCAGGTTAATAAGCTTACCAAAACAGAAAATGAAAAGGATGAAAAGTCGGAGGCAGATGCTGTGAAAAAAACTCCAACATTAACACTGCTTGAAACAGAACAGCCCTTAAAACCCGGACAATCGGAAACTTTCAGTTTCACCCTTTTTGAGGATTCTGATAAAGTGACAAAAATTAGTTTTCAAAAAACATCACTTTTTGGTCCAAATGGGCAGTCTATAAATGCTTCAGCTTTAAAAATCACCCCGCTTCGGCTATCATTAAAACCAAAAGAAGAAAGAACAGTGAAAGTTCAGCTTTCCGTACCAAATGACGCACAACCCGGCGCCTACAATTCCTTAATCACAGATTCGGATAATGCCCTCGTAAAAGTAGTTCTCAATGTAGTAGTAATCTCTTAAAATTATGGACACCCTTTTAATGAAAGCGATGCTTGCAAATTATGGTGCCGAAACATTAAAAGGGATCCACGACTTCATACCAGATAAAGAACCTCGCACATATCTCTACAATTTAATTTCTGAATATCCCAACCGCGGCGGTAAAGGCTTTAGGCCTGGGCTTTGCATAGCCGCTTGTAAAGCTTTCGGCGGCAAACAAGAAGAAGCTTCTAATTCTGCTGTTTGTTTGGAGTTACTTCATAATGCATTTCTTATCCACGATGATGTGGAGGACGAAAGTTTTTTCAGAAGAAATAAACCTACGCTACACGAAAGTACCAATACGGCCATTGCCATAAATGTAGGCGATGCTATGCAAGTACTGGGCCTGTATCCATTATTCAAAAATCGCGAATTGCTGGGGGATAAAGTGTCAATGCAAATTTTTTTAGAAGTGCAGCATATGGTTTCCGAATCTGTAGAAGGACAAGCCATGGAACTAGGCTGGCGAAAAGACAACACCGCAAATCTGCAAGAAACGGACTATCTGCGAATGATTCTCAAAAAAACCTGTTGGTACACTTGCATTCATCCGCTGCGGATTGGTGCCATTATAGGCACAAAGGGGAGGGTGAATCCTGAAAAATTCGACCGACTTGGTTATTTTATGGGCACTTCTTTTCAGATTCAAGATGATGTTTTAAATCTTATTGCCGACGAAGAAAAATATGGCAAAGAAATAGGTGGCGACATTTTAGAAGGCAAACGCACCTTAATGCTAATTCATTTAATGGAAAATTGCAAACCTGAAGAACTTGTGAGAATTTCAGAATTTTTATCTGTTCCCATCAGGCAAAGAACAAATGTGGATGCAAAGGAAATTTTAGAATTAATGCACAGCTACGGCGCGATTACACACGCCAGACACACCGCCCAATATTTGGCGGGTGCTGCATTAAAAGAATTCTATACCATTTTTTCCAGATTGCCCGATTCCGAAGACAAAAGTTTGATTGAAAATATTATCATTTATATGATAGACCGCGAATACTAAAACTATGCTAACCGTAAAACCTAAAATTAATTATGATTGCGATGTGCTCATCTCTGGTGGCGGTCCCTCCGGCAGTGCTTTAGCGTTTCATTTGGCGAAAAAAGGCATTAAGGTTATTGTTGTAGAAGCCGGAAAATTTCCGCGCGATAAGGTTTGTGGCGATGGTGTAAGCCCTATCGCTTTAGCCGAATTGAATAAAATGGGCATTACCCAAACCCAGAAATTTGCAAAAGCCAACGAAATAAAAAAGGTAGGATTGTTTTTAAAAACAGACCAAGTATTTATAAATCTTTCAAAACCCGAACACTTGCAATTCCACGCGCGAATTATACCGCGGATAGAATTGGACGCAATGATTTACGAAGCTGCAAAAAAAGCGGGTGCTTCCTATTTGGAAAATTGTCGTGTGGTTAATTATAAAGTTACTCCCAATGCAGCAATAGTAACGGTAAAAAACGGGCGGGAAGAACAGCATATTAAAGCGAAACTAGTAGTGGGTGCCGATGGCAGTAGATCGACCATTGCGCGGCAAATGCACGGCAGCAAACCCCAAGACGATTACCAACTTTTGGGGCTTCGTGCTTATTACAATAATGTAAACGGCCCTACAGACAGGGTGGATATTTATTTTAGTGAAGAAGGATTTCCAGGGATTTTTTGGATGTTTCCGAAAGGAAAAAATGATGCGAATGTGGGCATGGCTATGATTTCGCAGACTTTTCCGCATAAGCCAGATCATATCAAAAAACTACTTACAGATCACATTGCCACACATCCCGAAATTGCAGAACGCATCGGGAACGGTACTTTGGAAGCTAAAATGGAAGGTTGGCCTATTACTTTTTTCAACGCTTCAAAAAAGTTGATTGCCGACAGAATACTATTAGTAGGCGAGGCGGCAGGGCTTATAAATCCTTTGAGCGGCGATGGTATTCAATATGCGCTTTTAAGTTCGCGCTGGGCGGCAGAAACTATTGAAAATTGTGTTGCCGAAGATGATTTTTCTGAAACAGCTTTGAACTCCTATTCGCAAAAAGTGCATAAAGAAGTAGGTTTCGACTTTGCGCTTTCTAATTTGTTAGTGCAATTTCCCCGAAACAAAACCCTCACCAAAGTTTGGATGCAAATTCTTACAGTCGTTATAGCCCGCGCTAAGGAAGACAAAGGATATGCAGATATTATAGCCGGTATTTTTGAAGGAACATATCCATCATATAAAGCGCTAAATTTTCCTTTCATTTTAAAATCGTTAAAACAAGGAGGAGTGGAAATATCAAAAGCACTAAGTCACCAAATAAAAAATCCCAACAGTTTGCTGGATACTAGTGCAGATGCTGTGCAATTTCTTTTCAATATAATTGAAGAAATAAAGGCAAACCCTGTAGAGCAATTAAAATGGGCGGGAAGCACACTATCCAAAACCGCGGCTGTAGCAGGACATGTAGCACGCACGGTAGATTTTAAAAAGCTTCGGAAAGAATTTTAAACTATTGTGAACCTGAACTTAATATAACTCAAAATTGAGTATTGATACATCTTAATTTTTTAATCTCACATTTTTTTTACAATATATCTGCAAAATCATACCCTCAGAAAATTCAAATAGTTTTATTTTCGTTTCCAAAGTCCCCAAATGAAGTTTGTTGAAAAAATAATAATTCTATCCCTCTTCCTTTTCAGTTCGATTATATTCGGTCAAACTATAAATCAATTAGAGTGCGAAAAATTAATTGAGCGAGGCATTGAATTGATGTTTCAAAAAAAGCATGTTCAATCATTAGAATTACTTGTTGAGGCGAGCGCTGTAGCTGAAGAAAATAATTGGCCTAAACAGGAATTTCGTGCCTTGCTTAATACAGGTTCCAATTATTATCTTATGTCAGCCTTTGGTGAGGCGTTAGATTATTATCTGTTAGCCTACGAAATAGCAATAACAGATCTTGAAACCAAAGATGAACTTACAGTACTGAACAATATTGGTATTCTCTATTTTCAAGATGAAAAATTAGACAAAGCCAAAGAATATTTTCTGAAGGCGTATAATCTAAGTTTCAACCTCGACAACCGAAGTAAACACGGGTATTATGCTATCAACCTGGCGTTGGTTGCCAACAAAATGAATGCCCAGGAGGAGGCCAGTAAATATATAGAGGAAGCATTACCGCTTGTAAAAGATCAACCCAAAGTAGCCGTAATGGCTAAAATGGCCCAAGCAGAAAACCTTGTAATACGGCAACTGTTGGAACAGGCGAAAGATTTATCGCTTGAACTATTGCCACAATTGCAGGGGGAGGCAAATGCAGACAACAAAGTATTTATTCTAATTTTACTTTCCCAAATATCCCAAAAGCAAAAAAAGTATAATCAGAGCCTTGAATATGCACAAATGGCAAGACAAGGTTCCATCGCAATGGAAAATAGGGAAGATGTGTATGATGCGCTTTCTAAAGCATATGTGTCATTAAATGATTATGATAAGGCACTAATTTATAAGGATAGTGTTTTAGTAGCTCGCGATACCCTTCAGCAAATTAGAAATAACGTGCGTTATGAAAACAATAAAATTAAATTTGAACTACAAAACTACGCGCACCAATTAAGCGAAAGTCAAATACTCCTAAAAAAAGAACGACGTTTTTTCTATATCATCACTACTTGTATCGTTTTACTACTTATCTCTATTATTTGGATATTTCGAAACTATGCAATTAGACACCGGCAACGTAAAAAAATTGCCGAGTTGGAACTTGAACAGGAAAAAAGCAAAAGGCTACTGGCCGAAAAACAGATGCGTGAACAGGAAGCTCTGGTTAACTTAGAACAGGAGCGCTTTAAAAATGAGTTGGATATTAAAAATAGAAAACTAACCTCAAAAGCACTTTATCTTTCTAGCAGAAATGAATTGATAGAGGAAATCGTTGATACCTTTACGGCAAATCCGCAGGTAAAAGCCCAGCCAGATTTGCTTATTCAAATAAAAGAACTCAGTAAACATTTAAAGAAAAATCCGCAGCTCGATAGTTTTTTCAGCCATTTTGAAGAGGTTAATCCTGGTTTCTCCAGTCGACTTCTAAAACACAATCCAGGTTTAACGCAACAGGATGTTCGTTTTATAATATATCTTCATATGAATTTAAGTAATAGTGAAATTGCTTCCCTTCTTAATATCACTCCTCAGTCTTGTAGAAAACGCAAAGAACGTATTCGTAAAAAATTAAATCTTTCAAACGACGTTTCCTTAGCCGCTTATATAGCAGATATATAGGTTGGTGTCACATTTTCTTACCCGTATTGTCACAAAATGTCACGCCTGTTTATAAGGCTTCACCGCACTTACATTCTATTTTTACGGCATAACTAAAAACACTCAAGTATGAAAAGGACTTTTATTTTTATTACATTTCTTTTAGTAACATTTTTTCACAATACGTATGCGCAATTAAGTTATGAATCAAATGAAGAATATGGGCAAATCTATGATGTGCTTTTTGATGCTACTATAGAAGGTACACTTTACGCCCGAACAGTAGGAAACCATATTATTAAATCTGAAGACGATGGCGATAATTGGACAGTGCTTTACAGCGATTCAATGGAAGTATATGCAGTATTAAGAAATATGCGTCTTATTAATAATAACGAAAACCTAAGTTTTATTGTAAAAGCCGAAGGAACAGAATATAATAAGGTTGTAATTATAGACCTTAACGATGGTTCGGTTATAAAAGAATATAATGTGCCAAATGGTTTTGAATCTGATATACTTATTCAAAGTTATGATATCTACGAAGCAGACAATAACATAGCACTTTTACACACTACTTACACTTTGGGTAATGGTTTTACTAATGAAGTTTTTAAAACTACAGATGGCGGTGTTACCTGGTTTAGCATCTATTTTAGCCCTGTTCACGGCGATGTTGCAATAAATAACGTGGCTATTTCTCCTATTAATCCAGAGAACTTTTTCTTAATGCGAGGTGGAGGCCCAGGTAGAGATATGGGTGGCCTTTTTGTAAGCCTTGATGGCGGATCTACTTGGGACGAAAAACTTCCAGGAAATACATACAGCGCTATAGCATTTAACCCTACCGATAGTAACGATATTTTCTTAGGAACATTCTACGGATACGGTAGCCATAGAGAAGGTTTATACCGCTCACTAGATGGTGGCGATACTTGGAACGAAGTGGTAATTAGCTATACTAGCATGTCTAACGACCATATTAATACAATACAATTCAACCCACAGAATACCGATAACATTGTTGTTCTTGAAGAAAACGAAATAATTACAACCAACGATAATGGACTAACTTGGAGTAATCAAGTGTATACTGATGTTGATCCAGCCGAATATTACTACGGACTTTCAGTTTCATTTAATCCTTTTCAAGCAGACGATCTTATTATTGCTGCAGATTTTTACCCGTTCCGCTCTGCAGATGGGGGTGTAACACTACAAAAGTTAAATAGCCCAATGGTTAATGGTACAGGGCGTATAGATTCTTATGCTGGCGATTCAGAAAGTCATCTTTACTACGGTCTTAGAAATGGTTTTATTCACAGAGATTTAGCGACTAATACCGAAACAGGTCACCGCATGCGCGATTTAAACAATTCGTTTGGATCAACTACTTTTCCACACGCCGATAAAGTAGTGGCAGGTAGAATTTTTAACAGCGGAAGGTTTGGAATGGATTCAGTTTTAGAAATGAGTTTAGACCACGGTGCATCATACACTCCTATTTACACTACTATGATGTTTATAAACATCTACGCTATGGCAACAGACCCAGTAAATACTAACATTGTTTGGTTTTCTTTTGGGGAAGCTTTGTTTAAATTTGATGTTACTGACCCTACGGCTCCTGTTTTTGAAGAGGTTGCATTGCCTACCTCAGATTTACTCTACGGAATAATTATAGACCCAGCAGATCCAGACCGTATTACAATTACACAGGGTATAAATGTATATATTACTAACGATGGCGGTACAACTTGGGAAGATCCTTCTACTGGCTTAGAAGTTTTAGTAGATAGAGACGATATGATCTTTAGTGCTTCCGTTAATCCTTTAAATGCAGATGAATACTTGATTTCAACTACGCAAGGAATCTTTGCTTCGGAAGATAAAGGTGCAACTTGGACTCAAATTTATGATGAGCAAGTAGATAGAGCTTACTATTCTAGCGAAAACGAAGATCAAATTGTGGCAATTACACATTATTCAGACGGATGGTTATACCCTAAAGCAGATGCGCGAATTGTTTACTCTTTCGATAATGGTGCAAACTGGGAAGAAATTTCTGCCGAAGCACTTGGTTACTTAAACACAGCTAGTTCTACCATTCAATTTGTAGATGATAGCGCAGATGTGTATTTTGGAACCTTCGACCTCGGATTGGTAAAATATTCCATAGACCTTTTTGTACTTGGAACATCAAACAATGTAGCGACTTCAGAAATAGCAGTTTTCCCAAATCCGGCTAATGATAGCTTTAGCGTAATTGCTTCAAATAAAAATATTGAAAGTGTAACGATTTATAATGTTACAGGTCAATTAGTAATGGCTACTACTTCTCAGCTTGAAAATATCGATATTTCTCAACTATCTAGCGGAATGCACTTGGTGAAAATTAATACTGATAAGAGAACCTATTTCAAACGTCTACTAAAATTATAATCTAACAGTTTTAAAGTAATTAATATGAAATCAATTAATAGAATCAAACAATTAACCCTTTTAAGCTGCTTATTATTCGGAGCAGTGGCGACGGCACAATTCTCACAAACATCAAAAATTGTAAGTGAAAATAGAGAAGGTAGAGCAGAATTTGGAACAGCTGTGGCGCTCTCAGACAATTTTGCCATAGTAGGCACATCACGCGAAACCTCAGCATCTGGTGCTGCCTATATTTACGCCAAAAACAGTCAAGGAACTTGGGACTTCTCCCAGAGATTGGTGGCAGATGATCCCAATCCCGGCGCCGAATATGGTGGTGGTGCAAAATTTGGTGACGATTATGCTGTGGTAGCAGCCGGAAGAGCAGATGTAGGAGGTGTAATAAGAGCTGGAGCCCTATATGTTTATGATTATCAAAATAATACTTGGGAATTCGATACGAAAATAGTAGCCTCAGATCTAAGTGGTGATGCAAAATTAGGAATGAATCCAACATCCTTAGATGTACAAGGTAATACCATTATAGCAGGAGCTCCAGGAGAAGACTCTTGGACTGGCTCTGTATATGTATTCACCAAAGTAAATGGAGTATGGGAAGAAACTCAAAAAATTATGAGTCCAGACCCTCTAGCAAATGATATTTTTGGAATAGGAGTTTCGATTTCAGGAGATCAATTGTTAATAGGGGCACAAGGCGTTAACGAAAGAAGGGGAGCAGCATATTTATATACTAAAAACGCTGGCGGTGTTTGGGAATACAACCAAACAATTATTGCTTCAAATGGAGAAGTTGATGATTACTTTGGGAATTCAGCAACTATCGAAGATGATAAAATAGTAGTTGGATCTTACGGCGCCAACTTGGAAATTGGGACAGCTTATATCTTTGAAAAAAATACTCAAGGCATTTTTGAAGAAGTTCAAATTTTAAATGCTAATCCATCAACAGACAGAGTGCAATTTGGATGGGCCACAGCTATAAATCAAGATTATATTGCTATAACAGCTCCTCATATTTACGGCAGTGAAGTAGGCGAAGTATACTTTTATAAAAAAGATGCCTCAGGAATGTGGGTAGAAGATCAAATAATACAAGGTGATGATACTGCAGCTGAAGATTTTTATGGTTGGAGTATTGCAATGAACGGTCCCGAAATGATTGTAGGAGCACCTAGAGAAGACCACGATGCTAGTGGTACTAATGAAATGGGTGATGCTGGCTCAGCATATATTTTTAAAGACCCAAATATATTAGGAGTTACAGATTATAATGTTGCAAACAACATTAGTTTATACCCAAATCCAGTTCAAAATAACTTTACGGTACAAAGTAATAAAGCTATGAGTAGCATTCAAGTTTACGGCATTAGCGGCTCGTTACTAAAAGAAGTGCTTTCTGTAAATACAAACACTTCCGAATTAAATATTTCCAACCTTTCAAACGGAATATATTTCGTGAATGTAGTTTTTGAAGATGGTTCTAAAACTGTGCAGAAACTAGTTAAACAATAGGTTAGCTTATAATAAAAACGCTACAATTCTTTTAAAAAAAGGTCGAAGCAACACTATGCTTTGGCCTTTTTTTTATTCTTCAGCAATCAATTTAATCTCCAAAATGCCAAGGAATGAATTTTAGTTTATCATTACTTCACCACTCATAATTCATCCCTCGCCGCACTAAAATTTTCAAAAATATCTTCCCACTAATACTATCTTTGCCCACAGATTTTAAAAAACCAAAAACGTCTCCGTGAATAAATCTTTTAAAGTTGCCGCTATTGTTGGTTTCGTTTCCAAGGGATTAATCTACTTGGTAATTGGCACGCTCTCCCTTTTAGCAGCTTTAAATATGGGCGGTGAAAGCTCAGGTACAAACCAAGCGCTCCGATTTTTAAAAAAACAACCCTTTGGGCGAGTGTTATTATTGCTGTTAGGCAGCGGTTTGTTGTGTTACTCTTTTTGGATGTTTGTACAAAGTATTAAAGATCCGGAGAATATTGGCTCCGGCCGAAAAGCAAAATTGCGTCGTTTCGGACTTTTTACAACTGGTTTGGTTTATGTGGTAATAGCTTTTCTGTGCTTTTACCATTTATTTACCTATCCCGTTGATAATGGTTCGAATTCTAGATATTTAGATTTTGTGGGCCCTATTACATTGTCCTATCTTTTTATAGCCATTGGCATTATCCTCGCTTTACAAGCTGTGGTGCTAATTTTAGGGGTTATAAGAGGTGGTCTCTTAGATCAATTTAATTTAGAAGGTCGAAAAGGTTCCGCATTTATTAGGGTAGTTGGGCAGTTTGGTTTTTATGCCCGTGCTTTTGTGGTAGCCATAATTGCCTATTTCTTTCTTCATGCTGGTATCTATACCGGTAATAATGATATAAAAGGCATACAAGACGCTTTTGCCTTTTTAGATCGATCTACATTTGGAAGGATTTTAATGGCGGTTACAGCAATAGGCTTTATATCCTATGGAGCCTTTTTTGTTTTTCTTACACGGTTTCGGAGTTTTAAGGGGGAGTGATTTTTTTTTGAAATCTGAAAGCCCAATAACTTCTGTTAAACCAATCATAATGATATAAATGAAGCGGTAGCGGTAGTCGAATTTTTTGTAAGTTTAGAATTGACAGAATTATCCCTAAAAAAAATAAAAGCTGAAATATTATCTAACTAAAATAGATGAGTAAGAAAAAGACAAACCTTCGCGATATCGATATCAAAAAGCATTCGGGACAGCACACTCACAATGACGGCCATTCGCACGCTAAGGCTGCGAATTTCAAATTATATCTTCCTGCTATCTTCAGTTTTATACTGTTGATTGTTGGAATTGCGATGGATTACTTCGAAGTGATATTTTTTAAAGATTGGATACGTATTGTTTGGTATTCAGTGGCATATCTTCCCGTAGGTTTTCCTGTGATTCAAGAAGGTTGGAAAAGCATTAATAAAGGCGATTTCTTCACAGAATTTCTATTAATGTCCATCGCTACAGTGGGTGCGTTTGCCATTGGGCAATATCCAGAAGGTGTGGCAGTAATGTTGTTTTATGCCGTGGGTGAACTTTTTCAAAGTGCCGCGGTAAAAAAGGCAAAAGGAAATATAAAAGCTTTGCTAGATGTAAGGCCGAATGAAGCCTTGGTATTTCGAAATAACAATTTTATTTCAGTAAACCCAGAATCGGTTGCCATTGGCGAAAAAGTGCAAGTGCGTGTGGGCGAGAAAATACCTTTGGACGGTGTTTTAATTTCTGAAAAAGGATCCTTCAACACAGCGGCATTAACGGGCGAAAGCAAACCAGATACCATTGCAAAAGGCGGAAAAGTCTTTGCCGGAAGCATCAATCTAGATGGAGTAATTGAAATTGAAACCACCAAAGAATTCAAAGATAGTTCCATCGCTCGAATTTTAAATATGGTGCAAAATGCTACGGCGCGCAAATCCAAAACCGAATTGTTTATTCGAAAATTTGCTAGGGTTTACACCCCCATTGTTGTTTTTCTCGCCATTGGCCTCACCTTGTTGCCTTACTTTTTTGTAGCAGATTATGTGTTTCAGGATTGGTTGTACAGAGCCCTTATTTTCTTGGTTATTTCCTGTCCCTGTGCTTTAGTAATTTCAATTCCCTTAGGCTATTTCGGAGGCTTGGGCGCAGCTTCAAAAAATGGAATTCTATTTAAAGGTGCTTCCTTTTTAGATGAAATGACCAAAGTAACTACCGTAGTAATGGATAAAACCGGCACGGTGACTAAGGGTGTTTTCAAAATAAAGGAGATAAAATCTGTAGGCACAAGCGAAGCCGAGATGCCTGTATCGAGCGAAGTCGAGATAATGAAATACCTCATGGCAATGGAAGAGCAATCCACTCATCCCATCGCCAAAGCCATTATGGAATACAAAATCGATGGCAATACTTATAAAGCTTCAAACGTATCTGAAATTGCTGGTAAAGGATTGAAAGGAACGGTAAATGGGAAAACCGTTTTGGTTGGAAACAAAGCATTGCTGACTTCAAACAACATCGAAGTTCCGACAGAAACAAATACTATTGTGGAATCCATCGTTATGATTGCCATTGAAGATAAATTCGCTGGTTATGTAATTATTGCAGATGAATTAAAAGATGATGCACACCAAGCTATCAAGCAAATCCGTGATGCAGGCATTTCAAAAATAATAATGCTCTCTGGCGATAAAGATTCCATAACACAGCAAGTTGCAGCAGAATTGGGAGTGGATTGGGCTAAAGGAGGAATGCTCCCCGAAGATAAATTAGATGAGGTTGAAAAACTGATGTCTGAAAATAAAAATAAAGTTGCTTTTATTGGCGATGGCATTAATGATGCGCCAGTTTTAGCTGCCAGCGATGTAGGTATTGCCATGGGCGGTTTAGGTAGCGATGTTGCCATTGAAACGGCAGACGTTATCATCCAAACCGATCAACCAAGCAAGATTGCAAAAGCAATAAAAATAGGTCGCTCTACACGCCACATCGTTTGGCAGAATATCGCCCTTGCTTTTGGCGTAAAAGCTGTAGTGCTAATTTTAGGCGCCGTAGGACTAGCCACAATGTGGGAAGCCGTATTTGCTGACGTAGGTGTAGCCCTACTAGCCATCTTAAACGCAGTCCGCCTACAAAAAATGACCTGGAATTAACCCTCAAAACTCATAATTCAAACCTCGTTCATTCGTTCGTCCCTCGTCGCTCAAAAGTCGTTCTAACCACGCTTTCAATCCTTTTTGTTGTGGTGGGTGTAAATCGAGGCGTTGTTTCTCCACCTTTAACGTACAAGTTTTCATGTTATCGTATACAAAAGCACCATCGCTTTAGCAACTGCTTATATTTCCCTTTGGGGGGCGGAAAAGGGGGTGAAAAAGGCACTACGACAACCGATCCTGGAAATAGCTGATTATAAATAAAACCAAAAACAAGATAACTGTGGCAACAAATATATTTCCTACACCCATAACAAAACGTTTTTAAAGATTTAAAAAAGTAAAGATAAATAAATAGGCGGAAATGGAAAGTGTCGCGGATTTAAAAAGCAAAGTATCAGTAACACACTAACATAAGACAAGGAAACGACTGTATCGGTGTAGTGGATGATGGTGAATGTAAATTGAAGTGGGAGATGCGAGCGATGAAATACGAAGGTAGAGTAAAGCTTAATAGCTACGGAATAGCTTTGCAAAATGCAGCAAAATAGAAACTTTATCCTCGGCTCTGCTCAGAGCGGGTAAAAGCGTTCCAGTGGGGGAGTTTTTTCACTTCTTAAAGATAAACTCCTGTTAAGTGTAAGAGCTATGAACCTTAGTTTAATTATATTGTAAATGAATATTATTAAACAACCAAAAGTAACACCTAAAAATCATGAAAAAACTCCTCATTCTAGTACTTTGTACAAGTTTTGTTTTTACTTCCTGTGTAACAAAAAAGCAGTATTTAGAACTTGAAACTAAACAAAAAAACACTCAAGATTTATTGAACACAGCTACGGTTAAGCTTAATGACTGTCTTGCAGATAGGGCTGTAGCTATGGCTCGCGCCCAGGAACTTGAAGGACGTTTAGCCGATATGAAAAAAACAAATTCCGACCTCATTCAAAGCTCCAAAGATCTAACCATGTTAACTTCAAAAGGAGCTACGAATTTAGAAAAATCATTGGAAAGCTTAAAAGAAAAAGATCTCAAAATCACTCGTTTGCAAGATGCCGTGAGCAAAAAGGACAGTGTTACCCTTGCCCTTGTTATGAGCCTTAAGCGTGAAGTGGGTATGAACGATCCCGATATTGAAATAAATGTTGAAAAAGGAGTAGTATATATATCACTTTCCGACAAAGTACTGTTTAAAAGTGGAAGCTATCAAATTTCAAACAGAGCAACTGAAATCTTAGGCAAAGTTGCTAAAGTAATTAACGGTAAACCTAATTTTGAGGCAATGGTAGAAGGGCATACAGATAATGTGCCTTATAGCAATGGCTTGTTAATAGACAATTGGGATTTGAGTGTAAAAAGAGCCACCGCCATTGTGAGGGAACTTCAAAACTTGGGTGTGGAGCCTTCTAGATTAGTTGCTGCTGGTCGTGCAGATTACGTGTCATTAGTGCCAAATGATACTGCAGAAAATAGAGCAACCAATAGACGTACGCGTATTTTAATACTTCCTAAAATCGATCAATTTTATGATATGATTGAAAAAGAAATGAAAAACCTTGAAGCTGGAGGTAACTAAGTTGCCCTAGTTTAAAGTTTAAAATGTAAGACCCAGCGCTAAAGGCTGGGTTTTTTATTAGGCACTCTCTAAGGTCCTAACAAATTTTAGCTTAGCTTGGTTTGCTAAAATTCATTCAGTCACTTTATTATTTCGAATACAATAGTTGGGAAAGAGGGCTCCTGGTATTCAGTTGAGAGATGGAAGGGGTAGAATTCCAACAATGCAGCAATCCAACATTCCAACAATGAATGTTATTTTTGCTGAGTTAAACTGTTATCGATTAAAACTGCTCAATGTCACCGTGTAAAAAATATATACTTTTTGGGCATTTTATGTGTTGCTTACTTGGTTTTGGAGGTTTGAGGGGGAGCGAGTATTTACAAAGAACCTCTTAGTATTTGGATTATGGAGATAAAGTGGGTGAGGGTTTTGTACAGCACACTTTTTTATATGGCTTAAAAGGAATTAATGCCTTTCAAATATTCCCCTACAAACAAATCCAAATCCCGTTCGTCTGTAAAATCGTATTTAGGCTCTGTTCCCGATTCAAAGAATGCAATTAACTCCAAGAGGTCAGTAAATAAACGATAGTGGGTTTCTTCGTAATTATAAACATATTAGTTCTTATTGCTTCCCTCGAAGGTTATTGTCTCTAGCGTTTTGCCTTGATGAAATTGTATATATAATCTGCTAAATTTTCAAAACTCACACAGGGTATGTTTCCAAAACTTGAAGATTTTTCTTTTAAATCTCTTACTGAAGTACCTGCCGAATAATATACAAGTGGAATATTTTTACATTCTGGCGTAGAGTCCAAAATCGCTAGGATCTGTTCGATGACATAGCTACCTGATAAATCGTCTCCTAAATCGTCATCAATCCACACCATTGAGTATTCATTAGTTACTAAATCGCTTTCCACCATTGCATCATCCTTACGAATTGTGAAAGTAATTGATTTGCCAAATTCGTGATTTAATTTAACGTTTAGCAATTCTTCAAGAGATTGCATTTTTGCAGGTGAATCTTCGAAAACTAATATTTTCATAATGTTTATGTTTTTTATTTGAACGTTAGTAAAAATACAGTGAAATCATCTTCACTGTCCAATAAGTCAATTTTTGCTCCAATTCTTTCTAAAGTTTCTTTTATGTGAGTTAAACCTAATCCTGAACCTCCTGTGGTCGTAAACCCAAAATTGAAAATTTTATTTTTATTAGACTTGGGTATCCCTACTCCATTATCTTTGAAATAGACAAAAAGTTTCTGATTTTGTTTCTCTATCTCAATTTTAATTTTTGTTGCTCTAGCTTTTTTTGAATTGTTAATTAAATTATCAAGAATCATAGTTAGCTCCAATGGTTTAAAAGTGGTCGGAAAAGCAGCATCTTTTTGAACAATAAAATCAATTGAAATGCCAGTAAGATATGCAAGGGCTACATTGTTAATATATTGAACAATAAATTCAATTAAATCAAGCCTTTGATTTTCTGCGTTAAGTTTAAAATTAGCTTTAGTTGCAAATCTTGAGATAGAAAGAATTTTCTGGTTCTCTAGATTTAAAATTGAAATACTTCTTTTCAAATATTCATTATTCATTGGCAAGTTATTTTCAATTTTGTAAGTTAATATTTGGAGATGATTACTAATTATTCCTGACGAAATTCCTATGTGATGCATCAAACTAACCAACTCTGTAAAATCCTGACTCTTAAGGGATTTTAGAAATAAATTTTGTTTTTCTTGTTCCTGAAGTTCTTTATCTTTTTCTTTAATTTCTTCCTCGGCAATATCTGCTATTGTTAAAGCGTCCTCTAAAGCTTTCTTTATTTTGGATATTTTTGTAAATAAAGCTGGGTTTTGAGACTGTTCTGCAATTTTTTGTATTGATTTAATTAAGGTTAGTGTATTCTCATTTTCATTTTGTGTATCTGTAATTAAATTTATTAAGTTTTGATTGTATTCAATTTTTAAATCATTTTCATTACTCTTAATTTTTAGAATTGATTTTATTATTTTCAATTCTAAATCATCATTTTCAATATATCCCTTAGTATCGATTCCATATTTGTAAATACTGAGCCAAAAAGACTCAAGTCTTTCAATTACATCTATGAAATACTCCATTAACTCATTATATGCTTGATTTTTTATTAAACCTCCATCACGGCTCGTAGTTTCTTTGAAGTCTTCATTATTGCCGCTAATTTCTATTCTACCAATTAATTGTTGTGTTCCAACTCTATCACCTATACGACTTTGTTGTCTTTTATCAAGCTCAAAAGGATCAGATCCAGGTTCCCCATAAGGATAAACTCTTATTCCATTTTTATACAAGAATACAGAACCATAATCTATGTTTCTTATCCCCATTGTTCGAGTAAATTTGATTTTAGCACTTCTATTTAAATAAAACAGTTCTACAAATACGTTACTTAAAAGTGGGAATTTCATATTATTTGAAATTACACTAAATAACCACACTCCATTATCTGTTATCTCAGTTTTGATTTTCTTGCCATTTCCTGAAATTTCTGAACGTATCTTTATTGTTTTTTCATTAAGGATATTTAAAAGATTATTTGTGACTAGCCCATTCACTTTTCTAATTAAAGATTCGTGCTTTTCATCAGAATTATGAAAATCATCTGCTTTTATCTCTATTTCAAATACTCTTTCTTCATTACGTTCAAAAGGGTTTATCAATTTAGATAATGAATTCTTTAGCCGAATTAATTTTTCATAATTCCATTCGGAATCATTTCGGATACCCGATATTTCTAATAATGTTCCTGAATTATAAATTGACGGATTATTGGATAAGGTAGAATGAGAAACGCCTATGTCAATAAACTGATCTTTTGTATCTAGTTCAAAGTTTTCCCAATCAACTCGAATTTGTTCGGTTTTTGAATTTTCCTCATCTCTCGTAGTTATTAAAAGAAGTCTTGAACCTAATTTGTCACAAGAAAAACGTCCAATACCTTTAGCTCCAGCATAAAAAGTTTTGTTTTGAATTTTATTCCTGTAATCAATATCTTCAGTGCCATCTTTTTTTGCTGAATAAGCTACAAACAACCACTTATTAATTAAATCATCATAATTCATTCCCTTACCATTATCTGTTATTCTAATAATGGCATTTGTAGTATTTAGGTTTTCAAACTCAATTAATACTTTTGATGCATGAGCATCATAGGAGTTTTTAACAAGCTCAAAAATTGCAATGAAATCATCAGTAATTAAGTCTCTCCCAATTATGTTTTTTAATCCCGAACTTATTCTAAACTGTAATTGTTTCTCCATATTACTTCAAAAATCTGATTTGCAAATTCAGCTTAAAAAATTGCTGATTATCTTCTTTATAAACTGTTCCAAAATCGTGTCTTGTACTGCTTGCGGTTTCAAGTTTAGTATTATTTAACAAATAATCCTCAAATTCATTACGATTATAAATATGATAGCACAATACTTCGCCATCTTCTTTAACTATTAAATAGCCACCAGTGGCGTCAAGTTGCCCTGTCCAAACTTTTGAAGGCATCATACCTAAGGCAACGTCTGTGAGAAATCGTTTAATCTTATAAAAATAAAATGGATGGTTTGTGTCCAAATTATAAGCTATGGGATTGTTTTGTGAAATTTCATTTACCAAATCTCTCATTTTAGAGTTATCAGAAGTAAAGAAGAGATAAATAATTTCAGCTAATATTTTTGATAGCGAGGAGTCTATTAGCGTTAAATTATTGCCGAAAACCGAACTTTCTGTTTTAGTAAATTTTAAAACTCCACCTAATTGCTGAATCTGTTGAATTCTATCCTTTATTTTGCTTCTACTATCGATCGAATTTACTTCTAATAATTGATTGTCAGTAATATCTAGGTTCTCAATGGCATAAATAAAGTTTGTTGTTTTACCTGCATTTAAAAGTGTTGAAGCACCACCAAGTTGTGATTTAATACTGAATCCTAATTCTGGGTTTGTGCCAGTCCTTTGGTCATGAATCACAATTCTAATGTCACTTTTAACAGAAGACTTTGCTTTTAATGAAATACACTTAAAAGAAGTAATAAACGCTTCAACTTCTGGAATAGAAAAAGTAGCTGAGCTAGATTTCTTTAGTTTTGAAAGCAATAAGACAGATTGTTCTTGAAATTGTTGGATAGGTATTTTAAATTCTTCTGTGCCTCCTTTTATCACTATTAAATTGTCTTCGTAGCCATATTCGTAAGTTCCATTGGATTCATCTCGAAGTATCTTAATAATGGGAAAGATGAGTCCTTCAATTTTATTCAAATTACTATCACCAGCAAATAGTTGTTTGTCGGACAAAACCTTAAGGAGTGTGTATATTTCACTCCATTCTCCTTTGTTTCCTGTAATCATTTCTGAAGAATTTTTTCAACAATTTTTTCGGCTGTGGCTTGAATTGCCGGAACCGCCACAGAATTACCAAACTGCTTATAAGCCTGTGCATCTGAAACTACGATATTAAATTCGTCTGGAAACCCTTGTAATCGTGCCCATTCGCGAGGTGTCATCTTTCGGACCCCTTCTCGGTTTACTTTTCCAGAAATTTTTGTAATGGGTTTAAAATTAGTCAATCTGTCATCAAGTAATAGATTTCGCTCTCTACCCATTCCGCCGCAAACTACTGCATTGGCAGTCCCATCATTCGGAATTATTTCATAACCAAATCCATTTCCTTTGCTTTCGTGGCGTGCTCGATGGTTTTTTAAAGTTTGTAAATAAGTTGTGGAAAGATAATATTTAACCGAAACCTCTTGTTCTTCTAATATATCCTCCAAAATAGCAGTCTTATCAGTTGGTTCAGGATATTGAAATTCTTCGATTCCTAAATCTTTTCTAAATCCTACAATAAAAATCCTTTCTCGATTTTGAGGCACACCGAACTCTTTGGCATTCAAAACTTGAGGCTCAGGAACAAAATAATTTAAATCTTCTCTTAAAACGTTTAAAATTGTGGCAAGAGTTTTTCCTTTATCGTGATTGCGCAAACCTTTTACATTTTCTAAAAAGATTGCTTTCGGTTGCTTTTTCTTTATTATTTCAGCGACATCAAAAAATAAGGTTCCTCTAGTATCTTCAAATCCACCACGCCTCCCAGCAATTGAAAAAGCCTGACATGGGAATCCTGCGCAAAGCACATCAAAATTATCGGGAACAAAACTCTTGGTTTTGGCATTTGTAATATCTCCAAAAGGGATTTCTCCAAAGTTAGCTTTATATGTTTGTTTGGAATATTTATCCCATTCACTGGTAAAAACACATTTGCCTCCAAGATTTTGTAGTGCTAAACGAAAACCACCAATTCCTGCGAAGAGGTCTATAAATTTAAAAGTTGGATTTTCGGGTGCTGGAAAGGGAACTAAACTTTTATAATCAAAAATTAGATATTGAAGTGCTTCTTCGGCTACTTTATTAGTTACCGTTTTAAAAGGATATTCTTTTTCTAAAATTTCTTTAACATATGTTAGAGCATCCTCTTTATAGAATTTCGAAATACCATTTTTATGGTTGTGAAGGTAGTGGGTAAAAGAGGCTTTTTTATAATCATCTTGTTCAACTAATTTTATTTTAAATAGTTGACCGCCAATGTTTTCTATATTTATTGTTTCTTTTAACATATACCCTTAGTTCGACCGCACAAGTTATAAAAGATATCATTGTAATCCTTAACTCCTTCAATTTTTTGTTCACATCTTTAATAATCTATAGTGCCGAGGATTCTCAAAAAATACTTTTCAGTGAACTCAATATTACTCGTGTTTTAAAGGAAATTTAGTTCTCCCGACAATTCCAAACACCCTAAAAAGTAATCCCAACCCCCAGCACAGCTATTGCTAAAGGTTTTAATCTAAGCTAGCCCGAGTATTATTACCTTTGCAAAAAAACGCTTTCGGCCTAAATCTCATCGATGTCCTGTTATAAAAAATATATTCTTCTAGCAACAGCGTTATTGTCTATTGAACTTGCTGTTTCTCAAGTGGTGCCGCAAGAAAAATTAGACAGTTTGGAAGTGGTGCTTAATTCATTAGATAGGAAAGATACCACCCGCATTGTGGAGTTGGGAAATTATATCTTAGACAAAACTTCTTCAAACCAACAGCGATATAAAATATTCCAAAAGCTATCAGAATCCTATTTCCGCACAAACAATATAGATAAATCTATAGCCTATTTATTTAAGGCAAAGGAAGTAGCAGAAAAAGTGGGTGATCCTGTGCTGCTAGCCCAAGCTTACGGTTCTATCGCAAATCAATATTCCTATTTAAATTTAAACGAAAAAGCACATCTCTATTTAAATCAAGCCATCACACAGATTGATAAAATGCCCGAGGGCGTTAACAAACATAGGCTAAAGGCACTCAGCTTTATTGAATTGGGAAATCTGGATTTCAACGATGCTGATTTTGGAGAGGCAAATAAAAATTATAGGAAATCCTTGGAAGAATTCAACCAAATAAAAAATTTGGATGAAAGCAGTATCTATCATTATAGGCGGTCACTTTATAATATTGGAAATTCATATTACTATTTAAAAGAATCTGATTCTGCGGAAATTTATTTAATGCGCGCCTTGGAAGTAAAAGACCCCCAGAGCCCAAATTTAAAGTATTACATATATTCCACGCTCTCTGAAGTTTATACTTTTAGAGGAAACAATATGCGCGCCATTGATACGCTGCAAGCTATAATAAACGACTCCAATTTCGATATTCCCAGCCTGAAATCAGAGCTTTACCTCAATCTTTCCAAAAATTACAGAGCCATAGGAGATGATTCCAATTATGCGCTTTACAACGAAAAACATTTGGCCTTGCTGAAAGAACAAAGAGGCGAGGATATGAAAGCCATTAGCACTGCCTTTGATGTAGAACAGAAAGGTTTTATGTCATCGATATCGCAATCAAGACAACGCAATAAATGGCTTGTAATATCCATTATAATTATTGTTATTTTAAGTGTGGGCAGTATTGTTTACCTTAATAGAAAGAAGAAAAAAGAACGGACAATCTATAAATCCATTATTGATAGATTAGAAAGTGAAGTGGGTTCCTTACCAGAAACAGTTGTTTTCAATGATAAAGAAACGGAATCTGCTCATACTATTCCCTCTTCAGTAGAAAGAGACATCTTGGATAAGCTAATAAAATTTGAAAAATCGGAGAAATTTAGAAACCCCAAGCTTACTATTTCAACTTTGGCTGTTCAATTGAAAACAAATCCAACCTATCTTTCTACCATCATAAAAACGCATTTCGATAAAAACTTCAACACCTATATCAACGAACTTAGAATAGGATATATCTGCGAAAAGATTCACCTTCATCCCGAATATTTAAACTACAAAATAAGCTATCTAGCTGCAGATTGTGGTTTCGCTTCCCATAGCACATTCTCTACTATATTTAAAAGTGTAACAGGAATTTCGCCTTCTGTTTTCTTAAGAGAAGAGGAAAAAAACCATTCCCATAAATAAAAGATAAAGAAACATAACTTATTGACTGCAAGTATTTTGAAGAGTGTTTTAGGCTTTTAAAATACGGTATTTCGAAAGAGAAGGGAACATTTTGCTTTTATATTTTGGCTACTTTCACTTTTTTAATTTTAAAACTTCAATAAATGCAAAAACTATTAATTACTACCTTATTATTATTTGTCATACTAGGTTCTTCCTATGGGCAATCCTGTTCCTACGGAACACTTTCTGAGGCAACAGCGAATGGAGAAAACATAAGCACAGGTGGTGCTTTTGAATATGCCGGAGCAGTTGATTTTGATGTTCCCTTTGGAATTGATTTTACCACCAATCAAGTAACAGTTAATTTATTAAAAGGCCCAGCAGATTTGTTATATGTGAACGCCGCCTTTTTAACCGAAGTTGAAGGTCTTCCGGGAGATGTAATTGAGTCATATAATAACTTCATTCCCTCTTCACAAGAACTAGTGTATATTACAGGTATTCAAGACTTAGATGTATATCAAATTACAATAGACCTACCCTTGGCTCTTACATTTGAAAAAGGAAAGTATTTTCTAAGAATGGCTGCAGCTCCGGGCGATGCGAATGGAGCTTGGTGGGAAATAACCAGCGAAACTCAAACTTATGGCGTTTTTGACTACATCAAATTCGAAAATGAAGATTGGGGAGGCACGGGTTATTATAACAAAGTATTTCAAGTTATAGGTACTTGTGAAGATTCTGGCGAGGTGCTACCAACTTTAGGAGATGCCTGTGGGCAAGAAAATCTAGCTAACAACCATGAAACAGGAGTGCCTTTTATTGGTAATGGTCTAACGCAGTCGGTAGCAGACGATTTTATTGTTCCAGAAAATACCGTGTTTTATCTAGCACAGTTTAACTTCGATGCCCTTCTATTGGGAGGTGGAATGCACAATGCGACTATCAACATATGTAGCACTGTTAATAATATGCCTGGAGAAATACTTTACTCATTCTTAAATAAAGGCCCCGAATTCGAGGAATTTGGAGGATATTGGCCTATGGCTGGCTCTCCTTTTGACGTAGTAGCGGTAAAAACGGGATTTACTTTTGATGACCCAATTGAATTGGAAGCGGGTACTTATTTTATAGAAGTAATCCCTACCCCAAACGCTTCTGAGTTAATAATCTGGGAAGCAACTTCACAACCAGGAATTGGAAGTTTTTCCTACAGTTCGGCAGATGGTGGTAATTCTTGGACCATAAATAATGGTTATAACCAAGTATTTACGGTGAACGGTTTTTGCGCTGAACGCCTTGGTGTTAACGATTCACAAATAGTGGCTAATTTTAATTATTATCCAAACCCCGTTACCGATGTTTTGAATATTTCCTCAAAAACAAATTTCAAACAAATAGCCCTTTATAATTTAGTTGGACAGAAAGTAGCAGATTTTAACGCTGCTTCACGCACCATTAATATGGAGTCCTTAACTGCCGGAATTTACATATTAAAGGCAGAATTTGAAAATGGACAAGTCGAAACTTCAAAGATTATAAAACAGTAAGCATTGTTTCATATTGAATTTAATAAGGCCTGTAGTTTTTTCTGCAGGCCTTTTTTTGTCAAAACCCAATGAAGAATAATCTCTTTTTAAAGCATAACAAATTGCTGAAAAATAAACGACCCCAAATTAAGGAATAAAGGTTACAACTAGGACGTAGGACGGTAATACATAGGACGTATGAGTAAAGAATCCATTCAGAATAGTCCTACGTCTTAAGTCCTACCGTCTTATGTCCCTTTAATCAGCACATTCTCCCTCAGCCCAAGAAGTAAGTCCAGCGCGATCTGCAGCGCAAGGGTTGGAGTAAGTTTTGCCATCGCAACCGCAAACAGGGTTGTATTCCATGGTGCAGGGGCCATCGCTAATTTTGGTTTTATCTATGCAGGCCAAAGTTTTTCCTGCGCCGCAAGACGATAATGATAGCGTAGCGATAAATAGGAGGGATGCGATAAAAGAAAATCTTGTTTTCATAATTTGAAGTTATATGTAAGCTAAAATACTTCAAATATGTATTCACTTTAGTGAACAGTGTAAAAAAAGTCAAGTTAATTCAGAACTTTATAAAATAAAAAAACCTCCCCAAAAGGGAGGTTTTTATGTTAGTTAGTTAACGCTTACTATAATTCAATTATGGCAAGCAACAATACTTGAAGAGATACTTCAGTATTAGCTGAAACTATCACATTCATTAGGTCTAAACCTAAGTTGCCTTCTGCTTCAATCATACCAGTAAACTCAAATACACCGTCGTTGTTAGTGTCTTCATAAGATGCAAAGTGAACTTCGTATGCGCCTTCATTTAGAAAGTAAAGACCAAATTGATTGTTTCCGCCACTAGCAACACTACTTGTTACTGCATTAGAAAAACGAACCCCGGCAGCGTTTTCATCTTGCTCACTAGCGCTAAAGCTACCTTGCGTATATGCGTAAGCAACGGTTTTAATTTCGCTGTTACCAGTGTTATTTGCAGCTGTTCCGGTAATTGTACCAACGTCTAGCTTGTTTACAACACGAATGCTGCTTTCAAGTTGGGTTTGTGCAGCAAATTTGTAACCTGTACTTCCTGAAGCTGCAACAATAGATTTACGCAAATCGAAATCTATTACAACTTGGTTAGAAGTGCTAGCAGTAATGTCGAAACTACTGTTCACTTTAATAGTGTTGTTTTCAGCAGTTAATTCAACTTTCTCGTTGCTTGCAGTTAGCACGTAATTAGCTGGGGAATTACCAGATGCATCACTTTCATCGTCTAATACTAAAGTTACCTGATTGTAAGTGTTGGCAGCCAAATCGATATCACCCAATAATTGAGTTTCACCGTTTTGAAGTGCTTTTAAGTCAACTGTAGTTTTAGTGAAACCATTAACGCTAACGCCGTTAAGCTTTACGTCTGCAATGGTTACAAAAACACCTTGAACCTCTGCGTTATCTATAGGGCCATCGGTAATATATACCTTGGTATTATAGGTTTCTTGGTTGGTGTCTCCATCGTCTTCACTACAAGATGCGAATCCTACTATTACTAATAGAGCGAGCATCGATTTTAAAATTACGTTTGTTTTCATAGTTTGTTTTAAATTTTGTTGCTATTAATTTAGGTTTGTAAGCACGTGGCAAGGCCGTTACCACACTGCAATATTAGCGCACGATTGTTGTTTTTATTGCAGCTGTTAACGCTTCTTAACTTTTTTTGGGAAATCTAAAACGAGTGGATTTTTTTTAAATTTATTTGAAGAACGACTTCTGTAAATTTGTTGATGTACAAGGAGTTGCCTTAAAGCGAAAAATTAATCTTGAAGCGAAATTTGTAGTCTAAATCCTTCAAAAAATAACGAAACATTAACAGAAGTAGCAGCTGGCTTTTTAACAAATATAGGCTGTTATTTGTTGAGATAATCGAATAATGAGATGCTAAGAATATGCTCCCAACCCTCCTGAAAATTGCTTTTAACGAAGTCTTTTTCTTCTTTTGGGAAAGATTCTATACCGCTGTGTGTGAGTTTTAAACGTGTTTTGGAACCTTCAGGGTACAGTTCAAAAGTCACAAAACTATTACCTGAATACCCATCGTATTGCCAAGAATGGGAGAGTTTCTGCAATGGGATTACTTGGGTTACTTCGCATTTATGCAGATATTGTTTATCTTCTGTGCCGCCCATAAATTGAAATTTAAAACCAAGCTCAGGCTTAAATTCTGCTAGCTCAAAATACCATTGTGTCATTTCGTCGGCGTTGGTTATTGCATTCCAAACTTCAGAAATACTGGCATCATAAATTTGCTCTACACTTATTGGCTTTGGCTCCATGATGGTTTTTTTATTTCCTATAAAAATATTTAATTCTAGTATCAATCTGCTGTTTTTGATGATAATATTATGGGTTTGGCTATTATTCTTTTCATCTTTTAAATTTTAAAGCACGCCAATCTTAACAGTTGAAAAACCAAAGTGGTGCTTTCTATTTACAAAGAAAGCAGTACTTTTGCACCCTCAAAATAATAGTTTACAGAAAAGATCATGAACAAGACATTCGACGTACTAATCGAAATCCCAAAAGGGAGCCGTAATAAATACGAATACGATTTTAAATTAAAGAAAATCCGCTTTGACCGTATGCTTTTCAGCAGTATGATGTATCCAGCAGATTACGGGTTTATACCAGAAACATTAGCATTAGATGGCGATCCGTTAGACGTATTGGTTCTAGGTGGCGAACCTACTTTCCCAATGTGTGTAATGGAAGTGAAGCCAATTGGCGTATTCCACATGGCAGATGAAAAAGGACCAGATGAAAAAGTAATCTGTGTACCAATTTCAGATCCTATCTGGAGTAGCCTAAACGATTTAAGCGATATGAACCCGCACTTAGTTAGAGAAATTGAGCATTTCTTCCAAGTTTACAAAGATTTGGAAAAGAAAAAAGTTGACGTTGGTGGATGGGGAGACGCAAATGAAGCGGTGGAAATCTACAACCAATGTGTAAAACGCTACAAAGAAACACCTGAAGTTCAGGGACATTTTAGTATTTAATTAAAAGGCGTAAGACTATAGGACATAGGACGTAAGACTAATGTGGAATTCCTGTATTAGTCCTATGTCTTAAGTCTTACCGTCCTACGTCATTTTCAATAGTCATTTTACTGTTTCGTATCCCAAACCATTTCCCTATTTTAGCAATCGAAAATTTGACAACCAACCTTAATTAATAAATTTTATGGAATCAATGATGATTTATGCGCCAATTGTGATGGCGATATTAGGCCTAATCTTTATGGCTTTTAAACGCTCGTGGGTATTAAAACAAAACCCAGGCGATGGTAAAATGAAAGAAATAAGCGACCACATTTATGAAGGCGCTTTAGCTTTTTTAAATGCTGAATACAGGTTACTTGCTGTTTTTGTTGTAATCGTGAGTGTTGCTTTGGCAATTGTATCATACGTTGTAGATACCACACATATACTAATAGTAGTTGCATTTATATTCGGTGCTATATTTTCTGCGCTTGCAGGTAATATGGGTATGAAAATAGCAACCAAAACAAACGTTCGTACTACACAAGCTGCAAAAACAAGTCTGCCAGATGCTTTAAAAGTATCTTTTGGTGGTGGTACAGTAATGGGTCTTGGTGTTGCAGGTCTTGCAGTATTAGGGTTAACAGCATTCTTTATCTTTTTCTTTCACTTCTTTATGGGTGGTGTTTGGACAAATACGACAGATATGACCATTGTTCTTGAAACATTAGCAGGATTCTCTCTTGGAGCAGAGTCTATTGCATTGTTCGCAAGAGTAGGTGGTGGTATTTACACAAAAGCTGCCGATGTTGGTGCAGATTTAGTAGGTAAAGTTGAAGCTGGAATTCCAGAAGATGATCCTCGTAACCCTGCAACTATTGCAGATAACGTAGGTGATAACGTAGGTGATGTTGCTGGTATGGGTGCCGATTTATTTGGTAGTTATGTAGCAACAGTATTAGCAGCAATGGTTTTAGGTAACTACGTTATAAAAGATATGGGCGGCGCAATTGCCGATGGTTTTGGCGGAATAGGCCCAATTTTATTGCCAATGGCAATAGCTGGTGTAGGTATCGTTATATCTATTATTGGTACCATGTTGGTGAAAATTAAAAGCAACGACGCAAAGGAAGCTCAGGTAATGGGCGCCTTAAATATTGGAAACTGGGTTTCTATAGTTCTTGTGGCAGTTTCTTGTTTTGCTCTTGTAAAATGGATGCTTCCAGAAACAATGAATATGAGTTTCTTCGGCGAAGGTCTTCAAGAAATTTCTTCAATGAGAGTATTTTATGCCACTTTAGTTGGTTTGGTTGTGGGTGCCGGAATTTCATCGGTAACCGAATACTACACTGGTTTGGGTAAAAAACCAATTCTTAAAATAGTACAACAATCATCAACAGGTGCTGGAACTAATATTATTGCAGGTTTAGCAACAGGGATGATTTCTACATTCCCTTCAGTATTGCTTTTCGCAGGTGCTATATGGGCATCGTATGCATTCGCAGGCTTTTATGGTGTTGCGCTTGCAGCTTCTGCAATGATGGCAACAACTGCTATGCAACTTGCAATTGACGCTTTCGGACCTATTAGCGATAACGCTGGTGGTATTGCCGAAATGAGCGAGCAAGAACCAATCGTTCGTGAACGTACTGATATTTTAGACTCTGTTGGTAATACAACTGCTGCTACTGGTAAAGGTTTTGCTATCGCTTCAGCTGCATTAACTTCATTGGCACTTTTTGCTGCTTATGTAACCTTTACAGGAATTGATGGTATAAACATCTTTAAAGCGCCTGTTTTAGCAATGCTTTTTGTAGGTGGTATGATTCCGGTTGTATTCTCTGCATTAGCGATGAATGCCGTTGGTAAAGCTGCAATGCAAATGGTGAATGAAGTAAGAAGACAGTTCCGCGAGATTCCAGGAATTATGGAAGGTACGGGCAAACCAGAATACGATAAATGTGTAGCTATTTCAACGAAGGCTTCTTTAAGAGAAATGATGTTGCCAGGTATTTTAACTATTGGGTTTCCATTAGTTATTGCTTTCGTTCCTATGATTTTTGGAATGAACAATATGGCAATTGCTGAAATGTTGGGTGGTTATATGGCTGGTGTTACCGTAAGTGGTGTGCTTTGGGCTATTTTCCAAAACAACGCTGGTGGTGCTTGGGATAACGCTAAAAAATCTTTTGAAGCTGGTGTAATGATCGATGGCGAAATGACCTATAAAGGAAGCGAAGCTCACAAAGCTGCTGTAACTGGCGATACTGTTGGTGATCCTTTTAAAGATACTTCAGGTCCTTCTATGAACATTTTAATTAAACTTACTTGTTTAATTGGTTTAGTAATCGCTCCAATTCTTGGAAATCACGATGGCGCTGTTATGGCTGCAGAAACTTCTTCTGAAGAAGTTTACTTTATTGATGCCGAAGGAAACAAAACGATTTTAACCGAAAAGCAAATTCAATATATTGAAACTGGAAGTACGATAGTTGAAGGTGAAAACCTAAAAGACAAAACCGAAACTGTAGTTGAAATGTTGAAAAACGATAACAACGACCAGGTTACTGCAAATGTGACTATCACAAAAACGGTAAACGGTGTTGAAACCAAAGAAAACAGAACTTTTACTGGTACTGAAGAAGAAGTTCGTGCGCAATTAAAAGATGTGGACGGAATGAAAATTAAAATAAAAGATAAGGAATAAAGGGGAAACCCTAAATTCATTGATTTACTCAGACCCCAAAGGTTGAAACTTGTCCGCTGAAGCTTTTTCAGCGTAAGTGGAAAACCTTTGGGGTCTTGTCTTTAATCGGCTTATTAAAAACTATTTTCTTTATTCGGAACTCCGCGTCCTTTGCGCCTTTGCGGTGTACTTTTACTGGGAATGAAGGTGGATTCAAACTTGCAAACATCCAATGGTCGTGCCTTACGTCATAAGTCTTTCTTCTTTTTTCGATTTCAATTTTCACTATCTTAGCTTGCTATGAATTTTTTCAAAAAAGATCCCATCCAGATTATTACATTTTGCAGTTATGGCACCTCAAACCATTTGTATGTAAAAGGTCGAGCACTGGAAGATGAAAATATAGATCTATCAAAAAAAGGATTTTTCAATCTTCTTTGGATTACGTACAAACGCTTCAAAACCGATTTGGTAAAAAATACTGCGCTTGTTTTAACTCTTCCCGACGGCAGAACTGTTGAAACCATTACAAGTGAACAAGGCTACTTTTTGATTGATTTAATGATTGAAAATCTGCTTTCGCTTACGGATGCCGAAGGTTGGCTTCATTATACTATTTCTTTTACTGAAGAGATTTCAGGGCGAAAAATTCAACAGGATAATATTTTTAAAGGCGAAATATTAATTCCTTCCGAAGAAGCCACATTTGGAATTATCAGTGATATTGACGACACAATTATGCACACTGGGCTTACCTCTTGGTTTAAATGGCGAGTGGTGAAAAACACTTTTTTCAAAAGAGCTGAAAAACGTATTCCGCTAGAAGGCGCTGCACATTTTTATAAAGCACTGCACCTCGGGAAATCTGGCTACGAAAGTAATCCTGTATTTTACGTGAGCCATAGTCCGTGGAATCTTTATAGCTATTTGGAAGTATTTCTTCAAAAGAATAATTTTCCGAAAGGCCCTATTCTGCTTCGTGATTTTGTAAATCCGTTTGCGAGAAAGTACATCCCAATAGCAATCGGGTCTGAAAAGCCACAGAAGCAGAAAGAAATTATCAATATTCTGAAAACATACCCACAACTGCCATTCATTTTAATTGGCGATAGCGGCGAGCACGACCCAGATATTTATACCGAAATTGCTGAAGCACATCCCGAACGCATACTCACAATCTACCTGCGAAATGTAAATCACAAACGAAAAATGCTACGCGTAAAAGGTCTCTTTAAAGATTACGAAACCGTGCCTGTATTATTAGTGGAAGATAGCAAAGCTGCAATCGCTCACGCCCAAGATAAGGGCTTTATTTAATGTGGATTTTTAAAATACTCATAAGTAGCCAGCTGCGACTGCACTTCTTTTTCTGAGTTTTTCACATATTCATTCTTCTGTTCGGCGTCGATAATACGCGCTTTTACATTATCTTCTAATTCAATGTTTAATAGCTCTCGAATGGTTCTTTTGTGGTCTTGGTCCATTATAGGCGTAACCACTTCTATACGGTGCGTTAAATTGCGCGTCATCCAATCTGCGGAACCAATGTAAACCTGTTCGTCACCATCATTTCCAAAAATATAAACGCGGCCGTGTTCCAAAAACCTATCTACAATACTTGTAATGTAAATATTTTCACTTTGGCCTTTTATTCCTGGCACCAAAGAACACATACCTCTAATTAATAAACGAACCTCAACCCCAGCATTGCTTGCTTTGTAGAGTTCTTTTATCATTCCTTCATCCTGCAGGCTGTTCATTTTTAAAATAATCAAGCCCTTTTTACCAGCAATTGCGAGTGCTATTTCTTGTTCTACCAAAGCCGTAAATCGTTCGCGTGTGGTAAAGGGTGAAACTAAAAGATGTTTTGCTTTTGGAATAATCATATCGCGCTCCAAAACCATAAAAACTTTCCTTAAATCTTTGGTTATTTTTTTATTAGCGGTCATTAACCCAAAATCTGTGTATAGTTTCGCCGTGTTCTCGTTGAAGTTACCTGTAGCAATGTATGCGTAACGTTTTATTTTGTCTTCATCTTCTCTTTCAATATATAGAATTTTGGAGTGTACTTTAATATCCGGATAACTGTAAATAACGCGCGCCCCATTCTTTCTGAAAATAGCACCCCATTTTAAATTATTATGCTCGTCAAAACGTGCTTTTACTTCAATAAAAATAGTTACATCTTTTCCGTTTTTTGCAGCTAAGGCGATGGCATCGTTTAAATCTGAATCGTCTGCGGCACGGTAAATAGTCATCTTTATCGTTGTAACCAGCGGATCAGTTGCCGCCTCTTGCATCAATTTAATTACAGGTCTAAAACTTTGATATGGATAATGCAGTAGTTGATCTTTTTTGTCAATTACTTCAAAAATTGAATCGCAGTCTGCCAAAATAGGGTGGGGAAGCGGAGGCAGTTTTTTATAATTTAATTGCTTTGTCGTTGGATTCGGGAACTGCATAAAATCTTTGAAATTATGGTAACGTCCGCCCAAAACTACATCGGTATGATTTACGTCTAACGCCTTCTTTAATATTTCGCGGAAAGCCTGCGGCATTTCCGGGTCTATTAAAGCTCTTGTTGCTTGGCCAGTATCGCGATCTGGAAGAGCAGCTTTAATTTTTTCCATCAAATTGCCAGAAAATTCATCTTCGATATACAATTCTGCATCGCGAGAAATTTTAAGTGAATGAAATTCACTAATTCCTTTTTCAGAATACTCCTTTTGCAGATTGTATTTCAGAATATCGTCTATAAAAGTGATGTGAAAATCCTTGTTATTTACAGATGGAAATACAAAGAATCTGGGTTCTGTGTCTGGTATTTCAACTATTAAAATTTCATCTTTGGTAGTTTGCGCCGCCAAATAAAGCCTTTCGTTTTTTACAAAAACAGTATCTGCCTCCGTACACGGTTTGCAACTAACTTCAGTAATTTGCCTCAAGCTTTCTTTATAATAGTTGGCTGCAATTTCTTTCTGTTCTTCTGAAAAATCTTCGTGACGAATTAGATGAATTCCTTCCGAAGCTAACTGCGGAATTATTTCTTCCTTAAAAATTCTACCGAACTCATTTTGTTGCACATCAACTTGTGCTTTAATTTCTTTTAAAACCTTATTAGGTTTGGTAATTAGCTTTTTCCGAAGAGGTTTTTCAAGGTTTTTTATCTGCCGTATATCCGAAACGCGAACCCGAAAAAACTCATCGAGATTGGATGAAAAGATTGCTAAAAATTTTATGCGCTCATAAAGTTGATTGCGTTTATCTCCTGCTTCTTGAAGCACACGATGGTTAAAGCGTAGCCAAGAAAGGTCGCGGTGATAAAATTTATTGTTGTAGAGTGAAGCCATAGTAGATACGGCAAATTAATTGTTTTAAAGCTAAGATTCTCTAAGGGAAACGTTAAGTTTTTAATGACAATTATCCGTTGAGAATTAAGCCAGCATCAATGTTTAGTTTATTGTGAAGATTTTTAGCCAATTCGATCGTGAGGCTGCGTTTACCGCTCAATATTTCACTTATGCGAGATGGTGTTGTTCCTAAAATTTCGGCTAAATCTTTTTGCTTTAGCTTTCTTTGGTACATTCTTAATTCAATCATTTCCTTTAAAGATTCGGGTTCAAAAGGAAAATTAGTTTCTTCGTAAGTGGCAATTTCATCTGAAATTGTATCAAGAATTTTTCCCTCTTGCTCAGATAATTGGCCTATTTCGGTCAATTTTTTAAGTAGAACTTCCATTTCTACATTTTTTGTTTTGTATTCTTTTTGAGTCAACATAATTCAGAATTAAATATTCTTTGCATCTATTTTATCATATTCGGCGTGAGTGCCTAAAAAGCGAATGTATATTTTCTTCGAAACAAATATTACAATACAGATTAAACGAAAATTGTTATCTTTAATATTGAACACATAGCGAGGTAATTTACAAAATTAGAAATAAATTCCATTAAATAGAATTATATTCCCTAAAATTGATTTTAAGGTATTTAGAATGTATAAAAAACCCCGTCAAAAATATTGACGGGGTTTTTATAAAAGGTACGGTCGAAGAGTTTTCAGTATTATTTTAGAATCTAAAATAAACCGTGCAATTCTGCATCAATTTTATTGATAACCTCACCCAAATGTTCGGGATCGTCCACAAAGTTTATGTTATCCACATCAAAAATAATTAGGTTGCCTTTGTCGTAATTATGAATCCACGCTTCGTAACGCTCGTTCAAACGACTTAGGTACTCTATGCTGATAGAATTTTCGTAATCACGACCGCGTTTGTGAATTTGGTCTACCAAATTTGGTATACTGCTCCGCAAGTAGATAAGCAAATCTGGACCTTCGGTAACGCTTTCCATAAGTTCAAAAAGCGAACGATAGTTTTCAAAATCGCGATTGGTCATTAAACCCATAGCGTGCAAGTTGGGCGCAAAAATGTAGGCATCTTCATAGATAGTTCTATCTTGAATTACCGACTTACCTTTTTCACGAATATCGAGAATTTGACGAAAACGACTGTTCAAAAAGTAAATTTGCAGGTTAAAAGACCAACGCTCCATCTGATTGTAAAAATCGTCTAAATAAGGATTGTCTTCCACATCTTCATAATGGGCTTGCCATTTGTAATGTTTTGCCAATAAACGGGTAAGGGTGGTTTTTCCGGAACCTATATTTCCTGCAATCGCAACATGCATAATTGTTATTTCTTTGGAATGGTTAGTTTAAAAGTGTGCAAATTTTCGCCGTCATAAATATACAGGAAATCATTGCTAAGCTGCAAGTCTTTAATTGTTATTTCAGACAATTTCAACTTTACCGTTTCGTGCTCAATTTCGTTGTTGCGCCTTACGAAATCGGGGATGTAGTATAATGCATTTTCCTTCAATGCTATTAGATTTTCATTCTGCTGAATTATCTTTTCGTAACCTTCTGAAGCTGCTTCATTAAGTATACTTCCGTAGCTATTATAGGCGCGAAGTTTCTTTTCGGTTAAAGTGAAACAATAATTAAAATTGCTTGCCTGTGATAGTAATTTCCCCGGAAAAGGTTGCGAAACCACTGTCTGCAATTTAGCGCCGTAGTTATAAAGTTCCAGCTGCTGGGTATCTACATTAAAAAGCCAGAGACTGTTATTGCCTGCGTTGGTAGCAGTGCTAACATTCAAAAATTGCGGTAGATTGTTGAAGTTTATGCGTTCAATTTCGTTGAACTTATTGTCTAGCATTAAAACTGTATTTGTGTCCTGAAAAAACACTACCACTTTCAACGGATTTATAATATCTACCGAAGTAATTCGCCCCAATTGCAAATCGTTAAATAGAAAATTGCCGTCGGGTCCTTGCTTGTTAATTACTCTATCTTTTATAAAGTAGGCGTTTTTGTAATTGTCCATACCTAGAAATCTATCAGCAACAAGCGGAACCTTACTAACGGGAACGAGACTTTGGGCAAGGCCAACTTGAGAGATAAGAAGAAAAAGAAGGAAAAGCTGTTTCATAAGGCTTGCAAGTTACGAAATGAAGGTTTTATTTGAACGAAAAATACTGTAACAGATTATACGCTGTGCCGTCTAAATGGTAGTCTGCAGTTTTTTTATAGACAGATTAAACTAACTTTAAACGATTTAGTCAAAGATTATGAGCTTTGACGCCTAACTTCAATTTACAATATATGATAAAATATATCTCAATTTTTCTGCTATTATTTTCTTTCACCATAAATGCCCAAAATATTAGCGGTCAAGCCTATTACGAATCTAAAACCACTGTAGATCTCGACGCTTTTGGCGGTAACCGCGAAATGACCGATGAAATGAAAAAGTCTATTGCGGAGCGAATGAAAGGTATGCTCGAAAAAACATATATACTCACTTTCAACAAAGACGAGTCACTTTATAAAGAACAGGAAAAACTTGATGCCACGCCTATAAACCCAGGCTTTAAAATGATGATGAGCAGCTTTACTCCGGGCGTTCAGTACAAAAACATAAAAACATCACAGCTTGTTGAGGAGAACGAATTTTTTGGAAAACAATTTTTGGTAACAGACTCCGTACAAACTTTGGATTGGCAAATAACAAAGGAATCAAAACAAATTGGACAATACATAGCTTTTAAAGCCACTGCACTGAAAAAAATTGATCCAAACGATTTAAGCATGGCACGCCCAAGAGGTAATAGAGGAGGAAGAAACGGTTCAGGAGATAGAGCGAAGGGAGACGAAATAAAAGAAAATACTGCAATAAAAAAAGATACTACACAGTCGGAAGACCCAATGGATATGATTGAAATTCCAAAGGAAATTGAGGTTACGGCTTGGTTTACACCACAAATTCCAGTTAGTAATGGGCCAGGGGAATATGGAGGTCTACCCGGACTTATTTTAGAATTGAACTTTTATAGAACCACGCTTTTGTGTTCTAAAATAGTGATGAACCCAAAAGAAGCTGATAAAATTGAAGCGCCCACAAAAGGCAAAAAAGTTACCCGTGAAGAATACATTAAAATTGTTAAGGATAAAACCGAAGAACTTCGCGAAAACTTTAGAGGTCGAGGTGGCAATGGAGGCGGCGGTCGTGGAGGTGGTGGATTTTAATAACAGTTTTTAATTAATTCTCAATATAACAGGCAAATTATTTGTCTGGTCGAGCGCAGTCGAGACCTCATTACTACAATACACACTATGAAAAAAATCCTTTGTTTATCTGTTATTTTTATAGGCTTTTCCCTTTCTGCCCAAAGTATTAAAGTGAAAGGAACCATCAAAGATAGCATCGGCAATCCGTTGGAATTTGCCAATGTTATTGCAAGTATTAAGTCTTCGGGTGAAACCGAATCTTACGGAATTACCAATTACCAAGGCCGCTACCAACTAGATCTTCCAAAAGGAAATAATTACGTTTTAAGAGCAAGTTTTCTGGGTTATGAAAGCAAGGAGCAGACGGTAAATGTTTCTTCAGATTCAGAAAATATAGATCTAGATTTCATTTTAAATCCGCAGGAAAACCAGCTGGACGATGTAGAAATTGTTTACGAAATGCCCGTTACGGTAAGAGGAGACACAATAGTCTACAACGCAGATAGTTTTACAAATGGCGACGAGCGCAAACTGGGCGATGTGATGAAAAAACTCCCCGGCGTTGAAGTAAATGAAGACGGCGAAATACAAGTAGAAGGTAAAACCGTTACCAAAGTAATGGTTGAAGGGAAAGATTTTTTTGATGGCGATAGCAAACTCGCAACAAAAAACATTCCCGCAGATGCTGTTGCTAAAGTGGAAGTGCTACGTAATTACAACGAAGTAGGCCAAATGCGCGGTTTAGGAAATGATCAAGACAATGTAGCAATAAACATTAGATTAAAGGAAGGAAAAAAGGATTTCTGGTTTGGAGAAGTTACTGCTGGCGCTGGAATTGCAGATGAATACGGCGAAGATAGTGGCCGTTATTTAGTGCATCCAAAACTGTTTTATTACAGCCCAAAATACAGCATAAACCTAATCACAGATTTTAATAATATTGGCGAAGTTCCTTTTACGTTTCGCGATTATTTCAACTTTACGGGCGGGTTTAAAAATTTCAATAGAGGCGGCGGAACAAGTTTTAGAATCAGCGATAGCGACCTCGGTTTTGCAGTTGCACAAAACAATCGTGCAAAAAGTATTGACGCAAAATTTGTTGCGGGAAACTTCAGTTATGCAGTAAATGACAAACTAGATATTAGCGGTTTTGGAATTTTAAGCGACAACAAAACAAATATCGTAAACAACAGTATCCGCCAATATATTTTAACCGGAATTACTGAAAATACTAATGCAAGCAACGACCAGCGTAACCAGTTGGCAATGTTTAAACTGAGCAGCAGTTATAAACCCAGCACAAGTTTTCAAGTGGATTATGATGCTTTGGTGAAAACATCTAAACAAACCGAAGATGATGCCACTATTTCAATAGTTGGCGGAAATCAAAACGATATTTCAGAAGTGAAGGAAAACAAACCTTTCTCTATAAATCAGACGGCGAATGCCTATTTCACTTTAAACGACAAGAATATCTTCGCTGCGGAAGTGCAACATTTATATCAAAATGAAGATCCTTTTTATCAAGCAGAACAGGATTCCATTCCGTTTCGGGGTGTTTTCACGGTTATAGATCAAGAGGATCCTTTTAATAGTGATGCCGATACTTTTGATCCTTTAGTAGAATCAGACCGTTACAACATCAATCAAAATAAAACTGTAAAAAGCAATAAGCTGGACGCGAAGGTCGATTATTATTACGTTCTAAATAATTTAAGCAATATTAATTTAACCGTCGGAACTACCTATAGCAATCAAAATTTTAACTCTGCGATTTTTCAGATTTTGGATAATGGCGATGAAAATACTTTTACTGACGACGATTTCAACAACGATGTAACCTACACTTTTACGGATGCCTTTTTCGGACTTCATTATAAATTGAAATCGGGGAAATTCATTTTTACTCCAGGAGCTACACTTCACAATTATAGTTTGAAAAACGAACAATTAGGCACAACTGCCACTCAAAACGATTGGATGGTTTTACCAGATGTAAATGTGATTTTAGAATTGAAGAAAAGTGAAAACTTGCGTTTCAACTATGCAATTACTTCAGAATACAGCGATGTAAATAATTACGCACAAGCTTATGTTTTCAATAATTATAACCGTCTTTATCGCGGAAATAGAGAACTGGAAAATTCGCTTTCGCACAGTTATAATTTAACGTATTTCAGTTTTAATCTTTTCAACTATACAAACATCGGCGGAAATTTAAGTTACACCCGACGTATTGACGCTATTAAAACAAACACCCAATTGGAGGGAATAAACCAAGTGAGCAGCCCCGTGAATTTTGATAGTAACTTTCCCGATGAAACATTTTCGGCGGTTGGAAGATTTAGTAAAACGATTAAAAAAGTTCAGTTTAAGCTAGATGCGGCAATGGTTTTAAGTAAAACAAACAATACTATTAATAACGAAATTCGCGAGAGCCAAAGTTTAACTCAGAATTACAACGCCAGTATTTTAAGCAACTTTAAAACCTTCCCGAATTTTGAAGTGGGTTATCGTTTCACCAAAAATGAATACGACAATGGCGGAATTGAACAGACTTTTTTCACAAACCGTCCTTACGCAAATGTGAATCTTCGCTTTTTGAAAAACTTCAACTTTTTTGCGGAGTGGGACTATTATAATTACACCAACGATGCAAAAACGGTAGAGAATAACTATTCGTTTATAAACGCGAATTTGTATTACCAAAAAGGCGAAAGTCCGTGGGAGTTTTCAATTCGCGCTACAAATCTTCTGGATACCAAATCTATTAACAACGATAGCTTTAATGATCAATATAACACTACTTCGCAATATTTTGTAATGCCGCGCATTGCGATGCTTGTGGTAAAATATGATTTGTAACTGCCATTGCGAACGAAGCGAAGCAATCCCTATAAATTTTCTTAAAGTATAATTAATGGTATATTCATTTCAATTGAAATATGATTATTTTTGAACACCATCTTCGCAATCTTAAGAGTCTTATGTCTTACATCATATAGCGAAGCGGTCTTAAGTCTTTTTTATGCGAAATATCTTACTCGGAATTGTAATTGCATTCGTCATCGTCTTCGGCCTTCGCTATTGCGAAAACAAAAAAGATAACCGTGAAATTCTCGAAGCCAATACAGCGCTAATTCAAAAAGAATTGAAAAACGTAGGTAAACTGATCGTAACCGAAGGGAGTTACGCCCAAGTTTTCAGTTATAACGATAGCAAAGATTTAATGTATGGCCTTTTTGATGCCCGAAAAAAAGCGTTGATTGTAGTAAATGCAAAAGCTACAATCGCGTACGATTTAAGCCAAGTAAACACTCAAGTGGACGAAGCGACGAAAACAGTAACGATTACAAACATTCCTGAACCGGAGCTTTCCATCAACCCAAATATTCAATATTACGATGTAACGCAAGATTACTTAAATCAGTTTACCGCCGCAGATTACAACAAAATAAAACAACGTGTTGAAAAATCGCTTCGGAAAAAAATAGAAGCTTCAGAATTGCGGACAAATGCAGATAACCGACTAATTTCTGAACTTCAGAAAATTTTTATTTTGACGAATTCCATGGGTTGGACCTTGAAATATAACACAACCGTGGTTGAAAATGAAGCCGAGCTACAAAAACTAAAATTATAGCATATACTCTTTAGCGTGCCCGTTTTGAACTAGCCACAGATTTAAGTCTATATCGCCAATGATGATATTTGCCAGATAACGACCGTATTTTTCCTGCTTGTCCTTGTAAGAATTGATTGTAACTTCTTTGTTAAGAATCATCGCACGTACAATGTCGCGCACCACCAAACCTTTCTCTCTTTCTTCTCCGCGCAATTCGGGGGTGTCTATTCCATAGAGCCGAAATTTCATTTGCTGAAAGTGAAAAAATCCTAAATCCACCATAGCAGTTACTGTGTCACCGTCATAAACAGAGATTATTTTTGCTTTGTACTGATACATAATTTCAATTTTTTGTGATTAGCATTTATAAAGCTACAAAAAACTGACAATCAACCACTTAAAAACAAAGGTTTATTTTGGCACTTCCTTTTGGCTGAGAATTATAATTTCTGACTCAGACTGTGCCAGCCACCGCCGTTCATAGCTTCAACGCCACCACTTTTTAGAATTCCAGCTGCACTTGCACTACGCATACCACTGGCGCAGCAGCAAATTACAGGTTTGTTCCATTTTTTTATTTCCCCCATTTTTGAAGTAATAGTCTGCAGCGGAATATTTTTGGAACCCGGAATGGCTCCACCGTCATATTCACCTTTGGTGCGTACATCAATGATGATTGCACCACGGCTTTTAAAATCTTCAATTTTCTTTGATTTGTTTCCGAATAAAAAATCTAATAATCCCATAGTATAGTTTCTCCTCGAACGTAGTCGAGAGGTTTTTTAATTAATAATTATTTTGTTGAGCACTGAGCGGAGCCGAAGTGCTTTTATTGAAAGAAGTCGAGGCATCAATTAGCTCCAATCCTCCCTCAATTAAATGTGCCGCTTTTGGTCTTTGTTCCTTCAAATTTAAAAGATGTTGCAATATTTCTTCTGAAAAATCTGAGTCTTCTTTAGAAACCAGCTCATAAATTTCCAAGGGAAGCAACCAATCGGTAGCGTGGTTTTCTTTTAAAGCTTCAAATATTTTTTCTAATTTGTTCCCCTCCTTCGAAGGAGGGGTTAGGGGTGGATGTTCATTACGAATCTCACGAACTTCTTTATAGAGTTCATTGAGCTCTTTTTCTTTCTCGGTTTGCTCAACGCGAATTGTTTCACTTGAAGCAATATGTGTCGCCAGATTAAACGAATTATAATCTGCCGCGCCAGCAAATGCCGAAACAATTTCTTTACCAACCGCCATGTCAAAATCACCCATTTCTGGTGAAAACAATACCTCGTCTTTATATTTTACCGTACAATCTGTAAATTGAATTAACATTAATTCGCCTCTCAAATTTCGAATTCCTGTAACGTTCAAACCCTTTACGGTTATGCCGCTTTCAAATTCAAATTCAATGGGCTTTCCATCATAAAAACTATAAGCCTGCAAATCGCGAGGTCCCATATTTTCTATCGCAAGATTTATTCCTTTTAATTTCCCAAGCGGCGATCCGAAACGGTTTTTATGTCTACTAATTCCTTGACCAATAACTTCTTTTTCGCGGTAACTAAGTGCAGTTTCGCCTTTGGTTTCAAAATAAACTACTTGGTTGTCTTCGTTTTTAATCATTCTATTAAAATGACCGCTTATCTGTAAACCGGTACTAATTTCTATCGTTCCAAGTTGTTTGGATTTTATCAGTTTTTTCAAACCTCGCCATCCACCTTTTCTCACAGCCATTGTATTTGCAAATTCTTCTAAAACTTCCTGCAAATAAGCAAAATCTGGCGTAACGTAAAGCTGTGGTTGCGGTTTTGTAATGTCGAAATCTTGGTAAGCAGCATCTATGGAATAAGGTATTTTCTTCACCTCGTCCTTCATACACCAAACGCTTTCGCCAATGGAAGAAAGCAGACCTGCGCCATAAATTTTAGGATTTTTAACTGTACCAACCATGCCGTATTCAACAGTCCACCAATGCAAGTTTCGAATTAAAGAAATCTCGGAAGCTTTCACTTTTTTGTTTTGAAGTTCTTCAACTCGTGTTTCGGCAGCGTTAATCAATTCTTTCGAAATACCCTCTGCTTCCTTTAAAATAGAGAGTTCACGTACTGCTTCGTACATATCAATATCGTGAGCGCTGGAAATTGCTTTGGCGCCAATTTCTCCAAAACGGCGTAAATATTCCGCATAATCTGGACTCGCAATAATAGGCGCATGACCCGCACCTTCGTGAATAATATCGGGCGCTGGCGTGTATTCAATGTTTTCAAGTTGACGAATATCGCTAGCAATTACAAGCACTTTATAGGCCTGAAATTCCATAAAAGCATTCGGTGGAATAAATCCATCAACGGCAACTGCCGCCCAACCAATTTCTTTCAAAATACGGTTCATTCCGTACATCGATGGAATTTCATCTATGGAAATACCAGTTTTTTTCAAGCCTACCAAATAACTTTCGTGGGCAACTTTGGCGAGATAATTTACATTTTTTCGCATTACATAGCGCCAAACAGCTTGGTTTATGGGCGTGTATTGCTCATAATTCTGTGGTTTTATATACTGTTTTAAATGCGGCGGTAACCGGTCCAACAGTTCGTTGGTTTCAATCTTAATTTCCATAATTCAAAAGTAATTGGTTTTGTTTTGAAAACATCTCGCTCCTTCCCAATTTTTAGGTAAATTGGGTATTTACATTTTGGCAAATAAAATCGGATCGGGTGCTCAGCCCTAAAATTCCTATATTGCATCGTCAATGAAAACAATCTCCCGAAAAGAAGAAATAATAGCAACTGCATCCCGACTTTTTTATGAAAAAGGCTACACTGCAGTTTCTATGCGCGACATCGCTACGGCCCTAAATATAAAGGCTGCGAGTCTCTACAACCACATAAAAAGCAAGCAGGAAATACTTTCAGAAATCATACTGAAAGTTGCCGAAGAATTTACCGTTGGAATGGAAAGTGTGGTCGCTGAAAATAGTTCGGCAATCAAAATGATTGAAAAAGTAATCGAACTTCATATAGATATTACGGTTAACTATTCCGAAGCATTAGCCGCTTTAAACAACGACTGGATGCACCTTGAAGAGGCAGACCTTAGCGCTTTTGTAAAAATGCGTGAAGATTACGAACAGAATTTCCGAAGTATAATTAAACAAGGCATTCAGGCTGGTGAAATGAAACCGCATCATCCCGAAGTTATTCTATTTTCAATACTTTCCACATTGCGTACGTTGTATTTGTGGAATCAAAAAAGAGGTAAAGTAGATGTGAATATTCTAAAAAAGGATATGGTTTCTGTTCTCATTAAAGGGATAATATAAAATGTCTGTTCGAGTCATTCGACTTCACTTAGCCTAAACTGAAGTCGAGTACTATTTTAGGACGTCCCGACTGCGCTCGACGAGACAAAATAATAATTTGCAATTCTAACTAACAAGCGTTAGTTTTGTTAACTTAATTCGATAAAAAACAAGTGGCGAAATTTCATAAAATAAAAATAAAGGACGTTTACAAAGAGACCGACGATTGTTCGGTAATAACTTTTGATGTCCCCGATAATCTGGCTGAAGAATTTCACTTTCGCCAAGGTCAACACTTAACTTTAAAGGCAGACATAAATGGCGAGGACACCCGCCGTTCCTACAGTTTGTGTTCCAGTCCCATTGATAAGCAATGGCAAGTAGCGGTTAAGACAATTCCTGGAGGTGCTTTTTCAACTTTTGTAAATTCCACTTTAAAGTCTGGCGATATGCTAGAAATTATGGAGCCCAGCGGAATGTTCGGTGTTAAAGCTGATCCAGAAAAAGCCAAAAACTATCTGTTTTTTGCTGCAGGAAGCGGAATTACACCAGTGCTTTCAATGATTAAAACCCATTTAGCACTTGAGCCAAACGCAACTTGCAAATTGTTTTATGTGAATAAAACCGCGAAATCCATTATCTTTAAAGAGGCTTTGGAACAATTGCGGAACAAATATTTCGGAAGGCTAGAAATTTATTATTTTCTTACGAAAGAGCGTCGGGATATCGATCTTTTTAACGGTCGTTTTGATGATGAAAAAATGAAGGTGCTAACCAAAACTTTTATCGACATTCCTGATACGAGTGAAGTGTTTTTATGCGGCCCCGAAGAAATGGTAAATTACTTAAGCAACTATTTAATAGATGCTGGCTTGCCGAAGGAATTAATTCATTTTGAATTGTTCGTTACTGGTCTAACCGAAGAAGATAAGCAACGTGCCGAGCGTTTGGCGCAGCAAAATGTGGAAGGTGTGGAGGTAACCATTGTAGATGCAGGAAAAGAATTCCAATTTAGAATGACCAAAGATTTTGATAATATTCTCGATGCCGCTTTGGCTGCGGGTGCCGATTTACCCTTCGCCTGTAAAGGTGGGGTTTGCAGTACTTGTAAATGCCAAATTTTAGAAGGCAGCGTTGAAATGAAAATAAATTATGCCTTGAGCGATAAAGAAGTTGGGCAAAACTTAGTGTTAAGTTGCCAAGCCGTTCCAACTTCAGAAAAAGTGAAAGTAGATTTTGATGTATAAAGCATTGCTAGACCTGACAGGTTTTTAAAACCTGTCAGGTCTGAAAAAGATAGAATTATGAGCGAAAAAGAAGTTAAAAACCTAGAAGAAATTTTTGAAGCTCGCATTGCGCGCGATGAAAAAATTGAACCGAAAGATTGGATGCCGGAGAAATACCGTCAAACACACATTCGGCAAATGAGCCAGCACGCACATTCTGAAATTGTTGGAATGCTACCAGAAGGAAACTGGATTACTCGAGCTCCGTCCTTACGCAGAAAAGCCGCATTACTTGCTAAAGTTCAAGATGAAGCTGGTCACGGATTATACCTTTATTCGGCCTGCGAAACTTTAGGTATTTCGCGTGATGAATTATATGAACAACTTCACAGCGGAAAAGCGAAGTACTCCTCAATTTTTAACTACCCCACAGTTACTTGGGCCGATATGGGCGCAGTAGGCTGGTTAGTTGACGGAGCAGCGATTATAAATCAAGTGCCGCTTTGCAATACATCTTTCGGACCGTATGCTCGTGCTATGGTGCGCGTTTGTAAGGAGGAAAGTTTTCACCAACGCCAAGGTTTTGAAATTATGTTAACGCTTTGCCGTGGTTCTGAAGAGCAAAAGGCAATGGCGCAAGATGCGTTAAATCGTTGGTGGTGGCCAAGTTTGATGATGTTGGGACCAACAGATGCTGAATCAATCCACACAGAGCAATCGATGAAGTGGAAACTAAAACGAAAAAGTAACGATGAATTACGTCAACAATTTATAGATCAAACTGTGCCGCAAGCAGACTTATTGGGACTTACAATTCCAGATCCAGATATGAAATTCAATGAAGAAACTAGTAGTTATGATTTTGGCGAAATTAATTGGGACGAATTCTGGCAGGTAGTAAAAGGCCACGGACCTTGTAACAAAGAAAGAATGAGTGCCCGTGTTAACGCCTGGAATAATGGTGAATGGGTACGCGATGCGGCAATGGCGCACGCAGAAAAAAATGCAAATAAAAAAGTAGCGAAAGCAAGTTGAAAAAAGACAAAAGACAATAGGACTTAAGACGTAAGACAAATAAATTATGGTCTTACGTCCTATGTCCTAGAGCGAAGCGCGGTCTTAAGTCTTAATATTAAAAACTAATACCTTATGTCTAATAACAAAAAAAATTGGCCCCTTTGGGAAATATTTGTCCGCAGTAAAAACGGACTTGAGCACCGACACTTTGGAAGTCTTCACGCTGCCGATGCTGAAATGGCAATGGAAAATGCACGCGATGTTTATACACGTAGAAACGAAGGCGTAAGCATATGGGTTGTGGAAAGCACAAATATTACAGCTTCAAACCCAGAGCAAAATGGCGAAATGTTCGAACCAGCACAAGATAAAGTATATCGTCATCCAACATTTTACGATTTGCCGGATGAGGTGAAGCATATGTAACAAATTCCTGCGCAGGCAGGAATCTCAGTATATATTGTTCAATTTTTCCTCATTGGGTTAAAATAGTGCAACAATGATTTCTGCTAATTTTTATTAATGAAATACTAAGAAAATAATGGAATCTCAAGAAAAAAATTCCCGCCTTCACGGGAATTATATCCTAACAATCGCAGACAACTCCCTAATCCTCGCGCAGCGATTGGGCGAACTTTGCGGTCACGGCCCAAATTTGGAAACCGATATTGCATTAACAAATATTTCCTTGGATTTGCTTGGGCAAACGCGAAGCTATTATCAATATGCAGCGAAAGTTTCAGGCGAAGGTAAAACCGAGGATGATATCGCTTTTTTAAGAATTGAAAGAGAATACAAAAACTGTCTGTTAGTTGAACAGCCGAATACACATTTTGGTTTTGTAATCGGGCGTCAGTTTTTGTTTGATGTTTTCCATTTTATGTTAATGGAAAAACTTCAAAATAGTCTAGATGAAACTTTAGCTGCAATTGCAAAGAAGGGAATTAAAGAAGTGAGTTACCACAAGAGATTTTCTTCAGATTGGGTAAAACGTTTGGGTGATGGAACCGAAGAAAGCAACCAAAAAATGCAAGAAGCAATCAACGATCTTTGGCGATTTACTGACGAACTTTTCCATACAACCGAGGCTGAAAAAGCAATGGCAAAAGAAGGGGTTGGAATTGATGTTTCCACCTTCAAAGAAAAATATTACGAAGAAGTTTCCGAAGTTTTAAAAGAAGCAACGCTAACTGTTCCTGAAAATAAATATTTCACCAAAGGCGGAAAAGAAGGTATACATACAGAACATATGGGCTATATTTTGTCAGAATTGCAATATATGCAACGTACATATCCAAATATGACTTGGTAAAATTTAATGTCACCCTGAGCGCAGTCGAAGGGTTTTTAATTTATAAGAAGAATTTTGTTAACCAAAAAAGCACATATCGAATCCCACTTAATCCCAGTTCTGAAAACCGTTTCAGATCCGGAGATTCCTGTGCTTTCTGTTTTGGCTCTTGGTGTTATTCGGGAAGCAATTGAAAAAGAGGGCGTAATTCATATAAAATTAACTCCAACATATTCTGGTTGCCCAGCAATGGACGTAATTGCGGACGATTTAAAAGCTGCTTTTTTAGAAATAGGAAAAACCGCCGAAGTTGAATTGGTGCTTTCTCCCGCGTGGTCCACAGATTGGATCACGGAAGAAGGACTCCAAATGATGGAAGAATATGGTATTGCGCGTCCGTTATCTGAATCGCACAATATAGATGTTTTGTTGGGTGAAAAAAGGCTGGTTAAATGTCCGCAATGCCAAAGTACAAATACACATTTGGTGAGCCAATTTGGTTCCACGGCTTGCAAGGCACTTTTTAAATGCGATGATTGCCTAGAACCGTTTGATTATTTTAAATGCCTAAAATAAATTCCCGCGAAGGCGGGAATCTCATTGTTATAAAAAGATTTATAAATTGAAGTTATTATAAAAAATAGCAGTTTCGCAGACCTAAATATGAATAAAAGCATAACAACTCAAATAGAAAACAAAGTAGCAACACTAACGCTTAATCGCCTTGAGGTTTTCAATAGCTTCAACCGTGAAATGGCGTTATTGCTGCAAAGTGAATTGGACGCTTGTGAAAAAAATCCAGAAGTGCGAGCAATTGTAATCACTGGAAACGGTAAAGCGTTTTGTGCCGGACAGGATTTAAAGGAAGTTACTTCCCCAGAATTGAACCCAGGTTTTAAGAAAATTCTTGAAGAACATTACAATCCAATTATATCGAGAATTCGAAGTATCGAAAAACCGATAATTGGCGCTATCAATGGCGTTGCCGCCGGAGCAGGAGCAAATATTGCTTTAGCTTGTGACGTTGTAATTGCTTCAGAAAATGCTAGTTTTATTCAGGCTTTTAGTAAAATTGGTTTGGTTCCCGATAGTGCTGGGACTTTCTTTTTGCCACGATTAATCGGTTTTCAAAAAGCTTCGGCTTTAATGATGTTGGGTGATAAAGTTTCTGCCGTAGAAGCTGAAAAACTAGGTATGGTTTACAAAGTAGTTTCTTCAGAAAATTTTTCGGAAGAAGTAAATAATATTGCAAGCACAATGGCTAATATGCCTACGAAAGCGTTAGGATTAACAAAGCGATTGCTTAATCAATCGCTTCAGAATTCTTTGGAAGAACAGTTGAATATGGAAAGCAAACTTCAAATTGAAGCAGCCCAAAGTGAAGATTACGCAGAAGGCGTTGATGCGTTTGTAAATAAAAGAAAACCGAATTTTAAGGGGAACTAATTAATGTCACCTCGAGCGCAGTCGAGAGGTTAAAGAAAAATAATATTTAAAAATTCCTGCAAGGCTTTTAAAACTTTGCAGGATAAAATACAAATATGAAGATAGGAATAATAGGAGCAGGAACAATGGGCGCGGGCATAGCACAAGTAGCTGCCACGGCCGGATGTTTCGTAAAATTATACGACACCAAAACAGATGCTTTGGAAAAAGCTGAAGCAGATTTAAACAAAATAATGGATCGCTTGATTGAAAAAGGCAAAATCGATTCCGAAGAAAAACAGCGCATTCAGAACAATATCCAATACGTCAACACGCTAAAGGAATTGAAAGATTCTAATATGACTATTGAAGCGATTGTTGAAAATTTAGACATTAAAAAGAACGTGTTTTCTACACTTGAAAAGTTTGTGAGTGATGACTGCATAATTGCTTCAAATACTTCTTCTTTATCCATTGCTTCCATTGCTTCCTCATTGCAAAAACCTGAAAGATGCATTGGAATTCATTTTTTCAATCCTGCGCCTTTGATGAAATTGGTTGAGGTTATACCAGCAATTCAGACTTCGGAAGAGACATTAAATATTTCAATTAAAACAATTAAAGATTGGGGAAAAATGGTTGCCGTTGCAAAAGATACCCCGGGATTTATAGTAAACCGAGTTGCTCGTCCATTTTACGGAGAAGCCCTTCGAATTTACGAAGAAGGAATTGCTTCTTTTTCTGAAATAGATTCAGCGATGAAAGAGCTTGGTGGTTTCAGAATGGGCCCTTTCGAACTGATGGATTTTATAGGAAATGATGTGAATTATACGGTTACTGAAACCGTTTTTACAGCCTTTTATTTCGATCCACGCTACAAACCATCGTTCACACAAAAACGTTTCGCTGAAGCAGGTTATTTGGGGCGTAAAAGTGGAAAAGGTTATTACGATTATTCAATTAATGTCACCCCGAGCGCAGTCGAGGGGTCTTTGGCTTCTGAAAAAGCTGAACAAATTTTCAATCGAATCCTCGTAATGCTTATCAACGAAGCCGCCGACGCGCTTTTTTGGAATATCGCTTCCGCAGAAGATATAGACAACGCAATGACCAAAGGCGTTAATTACCCAAAAGGATTATTGGCTTGGGCAGACGAAAAGGGCATTGATTGGTGCATAAAGAAGATGGACGAACTTTACGATGAATATCGCGAAGACCGCTACAGATGTTCGCCTTTATTACGAAAGATGAGTCGTGAAAATAAAACCTTTTTTTAAATGCTTGATGCTGAAAAAATACCTGTAAAAATGTTAAGTCAAGATGCCTTCAGTTCTTGGCTCGGAATTGAGATTTTGGAAGTTAAAAAAGGAAGATGTAAGGTTGCGATGACTGTTCGCAAAGAAATGCTCAATAGCATGAACAAAGCCCACGGAGGCATTAGTTACAGTTTAGCGGATACGGCTTTTGGTTTTGCAGCAAACACTCACGGAAAGTTTGCCGTTTCCATTGAAACTTCAATAAATCATATTGAAGCATTGAACGAAGGCGATTATTTAACCGCAGAATCTGTAATTGAAAAAGTAGGCAATAAATTGGGTTTCAATATTGTTGAAGTAAAGCGTGGCGACGAGTTAGTTGCACTTTTTAAAGGCGTTGTTTATAGAACCAGTAAGGATTGGGAGTAATTCAAATTAAACCTAACTAATACATTTAAAAATTATGAAATGGCAGGGTAGAAGACAAAGCGGTAACTTAGACGATCGTCGTGGAATGAGCAAAGGCAAAATGGCCGCTGGTGGCGGAATTGTCGTTACTCTAATAGTACTAGCGTTAAACTTTTTTGGTGGTGAAACAGGACAACAACTTGCGCCTCTCGTTGAACAAATAGGGAATTCCCAGTCTATTCAGCAAACCGAACAAAGAGAGCTTACTGCCCAAGAAAAGGAAATGGGTAATTTTATGGCCACTGTTTTGGCTGATACCGAAGATGTTTGGAGTAATATTTTTCAACAGAATAATATAGGTGAATATCAAGAGCCAACAATGGTTCTATTTACCGACGCGGTTAGCACTGGGTGCGGAAATGCGAGTTCATCTTCGGGACCATTTTACTGCCCTGCAGACCAAAAAGTATATATGGACTTAGCCTTTTTTGACGAATTGAAATCTCGCTTCGGCGCAAAAGGGGGCGATTTTGCCATAGCTTATGTAACTGCTCACGAAATAGGCCACCACGTACAAACATTACTGGGTACTTCCCAAAAAGTAACACAACTGCAACGCCAAAATAGGAGTGAAGCCAACAGATTATCAGTAGCGCTTGAACTTCAAGCTGATTTTTATGCGGGTGTTTGGGCCTATTACAACAAAAAATACTTGGAAGAAGGTGATATTGAGGAAGCTTTAAGTGCCGCAAATGCTGTTGGCGACGACGCTATTCAAAAAAGAACACGAGGCGATGTGGTGCCAGATAGTTTTACCCACGGTAGCTCCGAACAACGAATGAAATGGTTTATGAAAGGTTATAAAACTGGCGATATAAAACAGGGTGATACCTTTTCAGAAATATTAAATTAAAATGATGAAAAACGCATATATAATTGACGGAATTAGAACTCCAATCGGGAGTTACCAAGGAGCATTAAGCACAATAAGAACAGATGATTTAGCGGCTTTGGTAATTGCTGAAATAGTAAAACGAAATCCGAATATCCCCAAAGAAGCATATGATGATGTAATTCTTGGCTGTGCAAACCAGGCTGGTGAAGACAATAGAAATATTGCGCGAATGGCTTCCCTTTTAGCAGGTTTGCCAGTAACAGTTCCTGGTGAAACAGTAAACAGACTTTGCAGCAGCGGACTTTCAGCTATTATCCAGGCTAACCGAGCTATAAAAGCAGGCGATGGAGATTTATTTATTTCCGGTGGGGTTGAACACATGACGCGCGGACCATACGTGGTTGCCAAACCATCTTCAGCCTTTGGAACCGATGCTAAAATGTACGATTCAAGTTTTGGGTGGCGATTCGTAAACCCAAAAATGCAGGAAATGTATGGAACCGATGGCATGGGAAATACCGCTGAAAATCTAGTAGAGAAATATAATATTTCAAGAGAAGACCAAGATAAGTTTGCGCTTTGGAGTCAGCAAAAAGCTACCAAAGCCCAAGAAAACGGGAGATTGGCAAAAGAAATTCTTATTGTTGAAATTCCGCAACGCAAAAAAGATCCTATAAATTTCTCGAAAGATGAATTTGTAAAGCCAACAACATCCTTAGAGATTTTAGCAAAATTACGCCCAGCTTTTAAAAAGGAAGGTGGAAGCGTTACCGCAGGGAATTCTTCAGGGTTGAATGACGGAGCTGCGGCAACAATAATTGCTTCGGAAGCGGCAGTGAAAAAATACAATCTCAAGCCATTAGCAAGAATCGTAAGTTCGGCTGTGGTTGGAGTAGAACCAAGAATTATGGGGATTGGCCCAGTGGAAGCTGCAAATAAAGCCTTGAAAAAAGCAGGCCTAACCATGGACGATATGGACGTAATCGAGCTTAACGAAGCGTTCGCAGCACAGGCATTAGCTTGCACTCGTGCCTGGGGATTAAAGGACGATGATCCAAGATTAAACCCGAATGGAGGCGCTATTGCTATTGGGCATCCACTTGGAGTTACAGGAACTAGAACCACATATTCAGCGGCCTTAGAGTTAAAAGAACAAAATAAGCGTTATGCTTTGGTAACAATGTGTATTGGCGTTGGGCAAGGGTATGCGGCTATAATCGAGCGAGTTTAAAAGGTTGTTTTGCCACTTAAACGTGGATTAATTAAAAATACAAAATGAAAAAACTACATAATTACGTTACAGGACAATGGATTACTGGTAAAGGTGAAGGCGTGCCAATGCACGATGCAATTACTGGAGAAATCGTTGCGCTTTCAGATACAGAAGGATTAGATTTTGCTGAAATCCTTCAATACGGAAGAACAAAAGGTGGCGAAGTTCTTCGGAAAATGACCTTTCAGGAACGCGGAAATATGCTGAAATCCTTAGCACTTTATCTAGTTAAAAAGAAGGCCGATTTTTATGAAATTAGCTACCGAACCGGCGCAACAAAAGTTGATAGCTGGATAGATATTGAAGGTGGTTTCGGGAATTTATTTGCCAATGCTTCCCTTCGGAAATTATTTCCAAATCAGTCCTACCACGTTGAAGGCGATCCAATAGATCTTTCACGCGGTGGCCGTTTTATGGCGCATCATATTATGGTTCCAAAACGTGGGGTTGCAATTCATATAAACGCATTTAATTTCCCTGTTTGGGGAATGTTGGAAAAGTGTGCAGTAAATTGGATGGCGGGTGTCCCTGCCGTTGTAAAACCTGCAACAAATACGTCATTTTTAACTGAAGCCGTAGTGCGTGAAATTATTGCTTCCGGAATTTTACCAGAAGGTGCATTGCAGCTAATTACTGGTTCTGCAAGAACAATCCTAGACGGAGTAGAATCGCAGGATGTGGTTACGTTCACAGGTTCTGCCACTACAGGTAAAATGCTGAAGGCACATAAAAAAATTATCGAAGAATCTGTTCCATTTACGATGGAAGCCGATTCACTTAATGCTTCAATTTTAGGTGAGGATGCCGTTCCGGGAACTCTGGAATTTGATCTCTTTATTAAAGAAGTAAGAAATGAAATGACGGTAAAATGTGGGCAAAAATGTACTGCTATCCGCCGTATAATTGTTCCGCAAAACTTAGTTGAAGATGTGCAAATTGCCCTTGGTAATGCGCTTTCAAAAGTAACAATTGGCGACCCGCGATTAAAAGAAGTGCGAATGGGTTCATTGGTGAGTTTAGATCAAGTGCAAGAAGTTAGAGAACGCGTGCAAGAATTGTCCAAAACTGCAACTATTGTTTATGGCGATTTAGATAAAATTGACGTCATAGGTGCCGATGCCAAAAAAGGAGCTTTTTTGGCTCCAATTTTACTCAGAGAAGATAATCCGTTTAAAAATCTAGCGGTTCATGAAACTGAAGCTTTTGGCCCAGTGAGTACCATTATGCCATATAAAAATTTAGACGAAGCAATCACTTTAGCCCAAATGGGGAAAGGCTCGTTAGTTTCTTCTATTGCCACAAATGATGATAAAATTGCGAAGGAGTATGTAATTAATGCTGCTTCCCACCACGGACGGATTTTAGTATTAAACCGCGAAAGTGCCAAAGAAAGCACAGGTCATGGTTCGCCACTTCCGTATTTAGTTCACGGTGGTCCTGGACGTGCAGGTGGCGGTGAAGAAATGGGCGGAGTGCGAGGTATAAAACATTATATGCAACGTACAGCCATTCAAGGTTCACCAACTACTTTAACCGAAATTACAGGTATTTATCAGGCAAACGCAAAATATAAAGAAGCCGATCAACATCCTTTTAAATATCACTGGGAAGACATCGAGCCCGGAATGTCGCTAAAAACGCACAATCGCACCCTAACAGATACCGATATTATAAATTTCGCCAATCTAACTTGGGATCATTTTTATGCACATACCGATATTACTTCTTTAGACGGAAGTATTTTCGAAAAGCGAACTGCCCACGGTTATTTCATTATTGCAGCCGCAGCGGGATTATTTGTTTATCCAAATAAAGGCCCAGTTGCTGCAAATTACGGTTTGGAAGATTGTCGTTTTTTACGTCCGCTGTATCACAACGATACTATTTATGTACGTTTAACGTGTAAGCAAAAAGTAGATCGCGATGTTGCTTCCGCAGAACATCCAAGCGGAATTGTAAAATGGTTTGTGGAGGTTTTTGATGCTGAAGATGAGTTGGTGGCGGTTGCAACAATTTTGACAATGGTTCAAAAGAAACAGGAGACTTTTGTTGAAATGACCGATGAAAATATTCAGGAATCTTTGAACAAGCTATCCGAAGAAACCAAGCCAAAATGGGGCATTATGACACCTCAGCATATGTTGGAACATATGGAATACACTTATAAAATTGCTTCAGGAAAAATTCAAGATTTTGAAGTTGCAACGCCTGAAAAGATATTGGAGAAAGTTCACGCAAGTCTTTACAACTATGAAAAATTTCCCCATAATTCAAATTTTCCACAGTTGGAAAAAGGTAAATTAGGAACATTAAATCATCCAGATTTGGATACTGCGAAAATTAAATTTCTTGAAGAAAGAGAAGCCTATAAAACCTATTTCAAGGAAAATCCAGAAACCAAATTAAACAATATGGTCTTCGGAGAGTTGAATAAATACGAATGGTATTTGATGGAAAGAAAACATCTTAATCATCATTTTGAACAATTCGGTCTTATATAAAGTTGAACTTTTTAAATAAACAAAAACAGCCCACGAAAGTCGGGCTGTTTTTGTTTTTCGTACTAAGCTTAAATATAGGCTTAGAACCGAAAGTGCTGCATTTATAACTGTTCTTTGCCTTTTTTAGTAGCAATTACACTAATAACTAAAATCTGAAACGCGTGATAAATCATCAAGGGTAAAAGCATAATACCAATGATGTTAGTGTGGCCAAATAATGCTTCGGAAAAAACCGTTCCGTGAACCAAGGATTTTTTAGTTCCGCAAAATTGATTGGTAATTCTATCGGCGTGATTAAATTTAAAAACCTTCCCCAACCACCCAGTAAGTGAGTAAACAATATAAAATAGTAGAAGAATTAACGCTATCATAACACCCATTTCCAATAGACTTATACTACTAAAAATTTTGTCTTCAAAAGAATGTACAAAGCTTTTGTAGATAATTAACAGGATGATAAATCTATCAAATAAGTTTAATTGGCGTTTATGTTTTTGTGCCCAAGTTCCAAGATATTTTCGCAGTAAAAGTCCGAGTATTAAAGGAATTACAATTTCTGTGATTAGTTGTAAATAGATTGTAGAAAAATCGAAAGCCACATCAGTCTGTTTTATAAACGGCATCATCCACAACGGGGTTAAAATAATTCCTATTATCCCAGAGATACTCGCATTAAAAATAGCTGCGGGTAAGTTTCCTTTGGCCATAGAAACCATCACCACAGAAGAAGATACGGTTGATGGCAAGGCGGCCATAAATAAAAAAGCCAGCCATAGAAGCTCATACTGCGTGTCTTTAAACAGCGGAAAAAATGGCAGAATAAGAAGTGGAAATAATACAAACGTAGAACTTTGTACTGTAAGATGAAGCTTCCAGTTTTTGAGACCGTTTTTTATGGCTTCGGAATTTAGACTCAAACCATAAATGAAGAAGATAAGAGAAATTCCAATACTGCTGATTAAATTCATCGGCACTGGACTATCTGACGCTCCTAACTGCGGAAAAACGTAAGCAATACCAATACTTATTACAATGGCAATAACAAATGAATCTACCTTGAGTTTCTTCAGCATGGAAGTTTTTTTTGGCAAAGATATGCGTGCTGAAACATTTTGAGAGGTAGAATGGAAATAAAGTGATTCAAACAATAAAACTTCTCGAGAATTCATCCAACCGTTTTCATCGAAATATTATGAAAATAATCAAGTTTATAAAAGCTGCAATTGACTACTGTAATTACAAAAAGTTGGTTTATTTTGTAAAATGATACTTAGTAATGCCCAAAGCGGCAATACCTGAAAAATTGTTTGGTTAAAGTAGCCAAATCAAAGGGAAAAGTCTTTAAAAATGAATAAATTGTAACCAAATGAAAACGAGCGTAAAGCGCGAATAAATATGAACGAAGCATACGTAAATCAAAACACACAAAACGGCATTTCAACCATCGAATTCTTCCACCCAGCGCACAATAGTTTGCCAGGAGATTTGCTGGCTAAACTCGCAGATACAATAACTGAAGCAGGAAATAATGACGACATAAAAGTCATAATTTTAAAAAGTGGCGGCGATAGAACATTCTGCGCAGGCGCAAGTTTTAACGAATTGATAAATATAAACGATGCCGAAACTGGAAAAATATTTTTCAGCGGTTTCGCCAATGTCATTAATGCAATGCGAAAATGTCCCAAATTTATCATCGGCAGAATTCAAGGGAAAACTGTTGGCGGCGGCGTTGGTGTTGCTTCGGCGACAGATTATTGTTTTGCAACAAAATTTTCAGCAATTAAATTGAGCGAACTAAATGTGGGCATCGGTCCGTTTGTAGTTGGTCCCGCTGTAGAGCGCAAATTAGGTCTTAGTGCAATGAGCCAAATAGCAATTGATGCCAGTGCTTTTTACACTGCAGAGTGGGCGCTAAATAAAGGATTATACAATCAACTTTTTGATAGTGTTGAAACAATGGATGCTGCTATAAATTCTTTTGCAGAGAATCTTTGCAATTACAATCCCGAAGCAATGAAAGAAATGAAAAAAGTCTTTTGGAGTGGCACCGAAGATTGGGACGACTTGCTTGCTAAAAGAGCTGTAATTTCGGGTAGATTGGTGCTTTCAGAATTTACGAAGGAAACATTAAAACGATTCGAATAAAAAATAATTAACGATTGCAGATTAACGACTTTTGATTTAAAGATTCTGAAATCAAAAATCGTTAATCGACAATCAACAATCTTAAATATTTTGATTTACAGTTTTAAAGGTCATATTCCAGTTATTCACGAATCTAGTTTCGTTCACCCTTTGGCGGCCGTAACTGGGAATGTTATTATTGGGAAAAATTGCTATATCGGTCCTGGTGCAGCAATTCGTGGCGACTGGGGTGAGATAATTTTAGAAGATGGCGTAAATGTGCAGGAAAACTGTACGGTACATATGTTTCCGGGTAAAAGTATTGTGTTGAAAGAAAGTGCGCACGTGGGTCACGGCGCAATAATTCACGGTGCTAATTTGGGTAGAAATTGCCTAATTGGAATGAACAGCGTAATTATGGACGATGCCGAAATTGGTGACGAATGCATAGTTGGCGCAATGAGTTTTGTAAAAGCTGCAGAGAAATTTCCGAAGCGAAAACTGATTGTTGGTAATCCAGCAAAGGCAATTAAAGATATTAGTGATGAAATGATTGCTTGGAAAACAGCTGGCACGAGATTGTATCAGCAGTTACCTGCGGACTGTCATGAGAGTTTGAAAGAAGTTGAACCATTACGAGAAATACCTGTGGATAGGCCAATACAGGAGGATTTTTATAAGACGCTAAATGAATTCAAGGAAAAGAATACTAAGCTTTAGCCAAAAAGAATTTTAATCGATTGAAGGTAGATTACATTTATTCTGAATTTAAAACCACAGATTATGAAAACTTTATTTCGATTATTCTTTTTATCTCTTTTCACAGCTGGTATATTGTCTTCTTGTACTGTTCATCACCATCGCGCTACAAAATCACATAAATCATCACCTGGTCAAGTTAAAAAATTTACAGGGTCTAAAAGTGCAAAACCGTATGCCCCTGGACAGAATAAAAATAAAAATAAAAAGAAGAAAAAATATAAACACCTTCCATAGTGTGAAGGGTAAATTTATTTATGAATAAAACCAATTTCAAAATGCCCAAAATGGGCGAAAGTATAACCGAGGGAACTATCATTGAATGGCATGTAAAAGTGGGCGATTCTTTTGAAGAAGGCGATATCCTTTTGGAAGTAGCCACAGATAAAGTTGATAATGAAGTGCCGGCACCTGCTGCGGGAACGATGCTGGAACATAAATTCAGCGATGGGGATGTTGTTCCAATTGGTGAAGTTATTGCTATTTTGGATATTTCAGAAAGTGGAAGTTCAGAAAAAGCTACATTAAAAACTTCTACTCCTCAAAAAGACATAAAGAAAACAACAAAGTTAGCGTCAACTTCAATTGTACCCTCGAGTGCTAAAGGCACTTCTTTCAAAGTAAATGAAAATATTTTCATATCGCCTTTAGTTGATGCCATTGCACGTAAAAATCACATTAGTTACGAAGAACTTGCACGAATTCCCGGAACCGGAAAAGACGGACGATTACGCAAAAGTGATGTTTCAGAATATATAGAAAGCGGACGTCCTTTCAAGTTTGCGCAAGCAGTTTCGGAACCTTCAGGATTCCAAATTCCCGATTTAAAATTCGATAAAGGAAAAGGTAAGATTGTTGAAATGGACCGTATGCGGCAAATGATTGCCGATCATATGGTTTATAGTAAACACACTTCGCCACACGTTACGGCTTATGTGGAAGCAGATTTGACCGATATGGCAAATTGGAGAAATAAAAATAAAGTCGCTTTTCAAGAAAAATACAACGAACGATTAACGTTTACGCCTTTATTTGTGGAAGCAGTTGCGAAGGCAATCAAGGATTTTCCCGCGATAAATTCTTCCTTAGATGGAAAAAATATTATTGTAAAAGACGAAATAAATATTGGGATGGCAACAGCACTTCCGTCGGGAAATTTAATTGTCCCCGTTGTGAGAAACGCCGATAAAAAGAATTTAAAAGAATTAGCTGCAGCTACCAATGTGTTGGCAGGGAAGGCCCGTGACAATAAATTAAAAGCTGACGACACCAAGGGAAGCACCTTTACAATAAGCAACGTTGGCACCTTCGGAAGTTTAATGGGAACCCCAATTATCAACCAACCAGAAGCTGCAATTTTAGCAACAGGAATCATAAAAAAACGTGCCGAAGTAATTGAACGAGCAGATGGAGATACTATCGAAATCAGACAAATGATGTACCTTTCTCTTTCCTTTGACCATAGAATTGTGGATGGATATTTGGCGGGTTCTTTTTTGAGGAGAATTGGTGATTATATGGAACAATTCGATTCCAATCGGAAAATTTAATTAAAAGACCTGACAGGTTTTTAAAACCTTTCAGGTCTGAGCATTAGTCGCGATTCAAATGTTTCGTGATTCAAATAATTAAACAATGAATAAAGATATATTAGAAAATGCCTTCAAAACCTTAGTCACAGCAAAAGCGATGACCGAGATTTATGAAGAAAATTTCAAAACCGTTTCAAAATACGTACACGCTACTTCGCGTGGTCACGAAGTAATACAAATTGTGGTTGGCATGCAGTTATTGCCACAAGATTATGTATTTCCATATTATAGAGATGACTCCATTTTGCTTTCTATTGGGATGACACCTTATGAATTAATGCTTCAGGTTTTGGCAAAAAAGGACGATCCTTTTTCGGCAGGAAGAACGTATTATTCGCATCCAAGCTTGAAAGATGATGATAAACCAAAAATTCCGCACCAAAGTTCTGCCACAGGAATGCAAGCTATTCCAGCTACTGGTGTTGCCTTAGGTTTTCATTACCGAGAAGGCGGTAATCTCTTTGACGAGGAACAACACTCAAATGATTCAAAAACTAAAAATGCAAAGAAATCGGAAAGTCATTATGATTCGTCGGTTCATTCAGCAGAGTCCCTTAAACGCGGGAATGCACCTATTGTAGTTTGCAGTCTAGGTGATGCTTCCGTTACCGAGGGCGAAATTGCTGAAGCTTTCCAAATGGCTGTTTTAAAGAAATTGCCAATTCTCTATTTAGTGCAGGACAACGGCTGGGATATTTCGGCAAATGCAGAAGAAACCCGAGCTCAAGACGCATTTGAATATGCCAAAGGTTTTAAAGGATTGGAAGCAATATCTATCGATGGAACTGATTTTGAAGAAAGTTATAACACCATTCAAAATGTAATTTCAAAAATTCGAACTGAAAGAAGACCGTTTTTGGTACACGCCAAAGTTCCGTTATTAAATCACCACACCTCTGGAGTTAGGATGGAGTTTTATCGCGATGATTTGGACGAAGCTAAAAGTCGGGATCCGTATCCGAAGTTAAAACAGCTTTTATCTAATAATGGTTTTTTAGCAAAAGAACTTTCAGATATTGAAAATGCTGCAAAAAAGGAAGTTGCCAAAAGTTTGGAAAAAGCTTTTAAAGCAGAAGATCCAAAACCAGAAGATTTATTTACCCACGATTTTGCTCCTACAGAAATTACTGAAGAAGTTGGCGAACGCTCTCCAAAAGGTGGCGAAAAGGTAGTGATGGTAGATTGCGCTTTATTCGCTATTGAAGAGTTAATGACCAAGCACAAAGAATGTTTACTTTATGGTCAAGATGTAGGCGGACGCCTGGGTGGAGTTTTTCGCGAAGCCGCAACTTTGGCACAAAAATTTGGCGATAACCGTGTATTTAATACGCCAATCCAAGAAGCATTTATTGTTGGTAGCACCGTTGGAATGAGCGCTGTAGGTTTAAAACCAATAGTTGAAGTTCAGTTTGCAGATTACATCTGGCCTGGCCTAAATCAGCTTTTTACTGAAGTAAGCCGAAGCTGTTATCTTTCAAACGGAAAATGGCCGGTGTCTATGGTTTTGCGTGTTCCTATTGGTGCTTACGGCAGCGGTGGGCCTTATCATTCTTCTTCCGTAGAAAGTATTATTACAAATATTAGAGGTTTAAAAATTGCTTATCCAAGTAATGGAGCCGATTTAAAAGGATTGTTGAAAGCGGCTTATTACGACCCAAATCCCGTTGTGATTTTTGAACACAAAGGTTTATATTGGAGCAAGGTAAAAGGCACCAAAGGCGCTACTTCATTAATGCCTGCGGAAGATTATATTTTGCCTTTCGGAAAAGCTTGGGTTTTACAAGAAATTTGGAAAAAAGAAGAGGAGGAAACCCTTTCAATTATAACTTATGGAATGGGCGTACATTGGGCAATGAACGCTTCCGAAGAGCTTGGAATGCAGGATAAAATTGAAGTTGTGGATTTAAGAACACTTCACCCATTAGATTATGAAACGGTTTTTAAATCGGTTAAAAAATGTGGAAAATGTTTGGTTGTAACTGAAGAACCTTCGGAAAATGGTTTTAGTAGAAGTTTACAGGGAAGAATTCAAGAGGAGTGTTTTCAACAATTAGATGCACCTGTAATGTTAATTGGTTCAGAAAATATGCCTGCAATTCCATTGAATTCAATTTTGGAAGAAACGATGATTCCTTCCACCGAAAAAGTGAAGAAGAAAATACTTGAAATACTTAACTATTAATTGCTAGTGGCTAATTTCTAAAAGGCAACTGTTAAGTTAAGTATTTGATATTTTGATTGATAAATATAAAACTAATTTAAATTATATTCTTTATGAAATCGATAATTACACTTTTCGCCATTTTCGCGGTAACAGTATTACACGCGCAATGGACAAATGATACTGATGCAAACACGCTTGTAGCCGAGTCTGGCGAACTGGATGTGCAAGCCCGTGGCACCTCTGATGGACAAACATATGTTGTATATTGGAAAAACGTTGGGCCGCCAGCAAATATTGAACTTCGCTTGCAAATTATGGATGCGGATGGCAACCAAACACTTGGTAGCGATGGTATGTTGGTAAGCGACCTAATACCTATGAGTACTTCTACGGTAATAATGACTTCAACCGTAGATGCCGATGATAATCTTTATATAGGTGCTACAGGAACAGCCGGCGGAGATCCAGCTTTTGTGTTTAAAATGGATACCAATGGCAATCATTTATGGGGTGCAAATGGAGTTCAAGTTGGAAATGGTAATGTGGTAACAGTTTTACCGCTTTCTTCAGGAGGCGATATTGTTAGCTGGCTTTCTGGAAGTGGTGCAGTTATGCAAAAATATGACGCTAGTGGTGTTGCAGTTTGGCCAGCAACTCAGCCGTTAACAATGGGATCTGGCACTTCGTCGCCTGGAAATTTCTTTGAGGTTTCGGGAGGCGAATATATAGCCGTTTTCCATAAATTATTAACGGGTATAAACTCTTTTCTATATGCACAGCGATACGATGCAGACGGTAATGCAGTTTGGGGAAGTGCTGTTCAAATTTCTGACAGAGCTACAGCTTTTATTCGTTCGTACAAAGGTGTTCAGGATGGCGATGTAGTTTATATGGGCTATTATGCTTCGGCAGGAAATCGTTTTGATTCTTATCTACAACGAATAAATCCAGATGGAACCTTGCCTTGGGGAGTAAACGGCTCTGATTTCGACACCAATGAAACCGATTATGAAATGGAAACCGAAATAGCTTTTGAAAGCGGATCACAAAATATTTGGTCTGTTGCTACTTATTCAAATAATACTCAGAGCGAAAGAGGAGAATTTGTTCAGAAGTATGATAAAATTACTGGAGCGCGAGCGTTTACCGATAATGCTAAAGTTGTATTTCCTATCGGTTCCGAAAAAATTCATGCGGGAAGTCTTCAGTTAATTAACAATACGCCTTTGTTTATAATAAAGGATGGATTAGATACTGGTGCTTCGCCGGTAACATTACATTCAGTTAATCTTGATGAAAATGGGGGTTTTGCTTGGCCTGAAGAAACGCGTCCTGTAGCTACATTTTCAGCGTCAAAAGGTAGAATTAGTTTTACCAAACAAGCAACATCGCAAAGTGTAGCCGTTTTTACAGAAGACAAAGGTAGTGGCCAAAAAATCTATGCGCAAAATGTGGTTGATGATACCGCTGGTGTTGAAGAATTTTCAGACGTTTCAATATCTTTTGCGAACCCCGTAAAAGATGAAATGTTCGTTAGTAGCGGTTCCCCGATTGAAGAAATTTCAATTTTTAATGTTTTAGGTCAGCAAATATTCGCCTCAAAATTCAATGATGAAAGTTCAGTAAACATAAATACTCAAAACTGGAATTCGGGAATTTATTTTATGAATGTTTCAACTAATTCCAGAATTAAAACTGGCATAAAGCTAGTTAAACAATAAGCCTATAAGTTCCTAAATTAAAAAGCCTTCCTGTGTTCCGGGAAGGCTTTTGATTTGTAATTAAGTCTATATTATTTCTTAGAACCCGGCGGATATTCAGCTAGAATTTTAGAAACTATTTCTCTAATTCGTTCTTCCTTTCTTTCCATATCTCCAGTCACTAAATCTGCGCTACCCATACCCTGCCAAACTAGATTATTGGTTTTCGCATCGATTAAATCAATATAAAGTGTGCCTTCTGCAGTTCTCGCAACATTACTTCCGCCATAATAACCTCCGTAATACCAAGGACTCCAGCCCCAGTTGTAACCATAATTGTTGCTGTAAACATCAATACGTTCACGTTCTTTAGTGAAAATACTAACTAGCAAATCTGGTTTTTCAGATTTAGACATTCCTTTCATTGTAAGATTACTTTCAATAGCGCGAAGAATGCGTTTTTTGTCCAAATCGCTAATTTCGGCTTTGTCTATGCCGGGTCTAAAAAATGCGAAGGATTTGTACTGATTAAAATTTACTTCTTTGTCGAAATCTGTCGCAACACGAACGGTGGAGCAGGAAGCGAAAACAAAAAGCAATAGCAGCGGTAAGAATTTAAGTGCTTTCATAGTTTTTATTTTTTTAAATTTTGGCAGAATTTTCACCTCTGCCGTTTTTCTTTTAAAGTTAAAGAAATTTATTTGAAAAGATTGTCGTCAACAAAATTTGGAAGCGTCACTTTTAATTGCGGATTGTTTTCCATCGCACGTTTTATAGCGAAAACTGCTTCGTCATTTCGTGCCCAACTACGTCGTGCTATTCCGTTATTCACATCCCAGAAAAGCATATTTTCAAGACGTCGTTGCGCATCTTTACTACCATCAAGAACCATTCCGAAACCGCCATTTATAACTTCACCCCAGCCTACGCCACCACCGTTGTGAATGCTCACCCAAGTGGCGCCACGAAAACTATCGCCAATAACATTTTGGATGGCCATATCTGCTGTAAATCTGCTACCGTCATAAATATTGGAAGTTTCACGGTACGGCGAATCAGTTCCCGAAACATCGTGATGATCGCGACCTAAAATTACAGGACCAATTTTACCTTCTGAAATAGCTGTATTAAAAGCCGAAGCAATCTGAACACGTCCGTCAGCGTCTGCATAAAGAATGCGTGCTTGCGAACCTACCACCAGTTTATTTTCTTGCGCGCCTTTAATCCAAGTAATATTATCCTGCATTTGTTGCTGAATTTCGTTTGGAGAATTTTTCATCAAATTTTCCAAAACTATGCAAGCTATTTCATCTGTTTTCTGAAGATCTTCTGGTTTTCCGGAAGCACAAACCCATCTAAAAGGTCCGAATCCATAATCAAAACACATCGGGCCCATAATATCTTGAACGTACGACGAATATCTAAATTCCGTGCCTTTTTCTTCGGAAAGCACATCTGCACCAGCACGAGAAGCTTCCAAAAGAAAAGCATTTCCGTAGTCGAAAAAGTAAGTACCTTTTGCCGTGTGTTTGTTGATTGCTTCCACTTGACGGCGCAAACTTCTCTGAACTTCTTTTTTGAATTGTTCTGGATTGTTGGCCATCATTTCGTTGGCTTCGGCATAAGTTAAGCCAACTGGATAATAGCCGCCAGCCCACGGATTATGAAGTGATGTTTGATCACTTCCCAAATCGATATGAATATTAGCTGCGTCAAACTTTTCCCAAACTTCAACGATGTTTCCGTCAAAGGCAATTGATACAGTTTCTTTGTTTGCAGTTGCTTCTTTCACACGTTTTGAAAGTGTGTCTAAATCTGAAATCACTTCGTCAACCCAACCTTGACTATGTCTGGTTTCAGTTGCTCTTTTATTTACTTCAGCACAAACGGTTACACATCCAGCAATATTTCCTGCTTTTGGCTGAGCGCCGCTCATTCCGCCAAGGCCGGAGGTTACGAATAAACCACCTTGGGGTTCTTTTTTAATTTTTCTGAAACCGTTTAAAACCGTAATTGTGGTACCGTGCACGATTCCCTGCGGGCCAATGTACATATAGCTTCCCGCTGTCATCTGGCCGTATTGCGTTACGCCAAGCGCATTGAATTTTTCCCAATCATCGGGTTTGCTGTAATTCGGAATCATCATTCCGTTGGTTACTACAACTCGCGGTGCATCTTTATGTGAAGGAAATAAACCCATAGGATGTCCCGAATAAACCGCTAAAGTTTGCTCATCGGTCATTTCAGATAAATATTTCATCACTAAAAGATACTGCGCCCAATTTTGAAAAACGGCACCGTTTCCGCCGTAAGTAATCAACTCGTGCGGATGTTGCGCCACTGCATAATCCAAGTTATTTTGAATCATGAGCATAATCGCTTTCGCCTGATTTGATTTTCCGGGATATTCATCAACAGGGCGAGAATACATTTTATATTCAGGACGGAAGCGGTACATATAAATGCGTCCGTATTTTCCAAGTTCTTCGCTAAACTCGGGTAGGAGTGTGGCGTGATGTTTTGGTTCAAAATAACGAAGCGCGTTGCGCAACGCCAATTCCTTTTCTTCTTTTGAAAGAATATCTTTTCGCTTTGGCGCGTGATTTATAGAGGGATCGAAAGGCTTCTTTTCGGGAAGAATTGAAGGTATGCCTTGTTGTATTTGTTCTTTAAAAGTCATTTTTTAATGATATTTTTTATTGATGCTTTCCGGTTTTCTTATCAAACCCATACGGACAATGGCGGCAACCGCTTTCGCAACAATAGCCACGTTTTAAATGGTATTGCTCCGTAAAGCATTTGTAACCTTCGGGCGTAAGGTAATAATCGCCTTCATCGAGTTCTATTTTTTTCTTTGGAAAAAGCATTTCGCAAAAGTACGGATTTCAATGTTGAAAGTTTAAAAATTGAACCAAATCCAATGTTTCGAAATTTAAGCTTTAAATTTGCAAAACCAATTTCAAAGAAATGACAAAACACAAAGCCGGATTCGTAAATATTATTGGAAACCCGAACGTGGGCAAAAGCACCTTGATGAACTCTTTTGTAGGCGAGCGTCTCTCAATAATTACTTCCAAAGCACAAACCACGCGACACCGTATTTTAGGGATAGTAAACGGCGATGATTTTCAAGTGCTTTTAAGCGATACGCCGGGAATTATAAAACCTGCATATCAGTTGCAAGAAAGCATGATGGATTTTGTAAAATCTGCTTTTGAAGATGCAGATATACTGCTTTATTTGGTTGAATTGGGCGAAAAGGAATTAAAGGATGAAGCATTTTTTAATAAAATAACGAATTCTAAAATTCCAGTTTTGCTTCTTATAAATAAAATTGACATTGGTAACGAAGAGCTGCTTTCTGAAGCGCTTAAACTATGGCAAGAAAAAGTTCCAAATGCTGAAGTTTTCGCTATTTCTGCCCTTCAAGATTTTGGTGTTCCCGAAGTATTCAACAGAATTATTGAACTGCTTCCGGAGTCGCCAGCATTCTATCCAAAAGACCAATTGACCGATAAGCCCGAACGATTTTTCGTAAACGAAGCCATTCGTGAAAAAATATTGATTCACTATAAAAAAGAAATCCCTTATTCAGTTGAAATTGATACGGAAGAATTTTTTGAAGATGAAACCATCATCCGCATTCGAAGTGTAATTATGGTGGAACGCGAAACCCAAAAAGGAATTATCATTGGCCATAAAGGTTCGGCGCTAAAACGGGTGGGAATTGAATCTCGTAAGGATTTGGAAAAATTCTTTGGGAAACAAATTCACCTCGAACTTTATGTAAAAGTGAATAAAAACTGGCGAAGCGATGAAAGGCAGTTGCGCAGGTTTGGTTACAACAATAAAAAATGATTTATTTCATTCTTTTTATTGGTCTGGTGGCCTTTGCGGTTTATGCTTTCATTATTAATAAGAAACGACCTGTCCAAAATTTTCCTGAAGAATGGAAAGCACTTTTAAATGAAAACGTTCATTTTTATAGGCAACTTTCCACAGTCGAAAAGAAAACATTTCGGCAGCGAATGATGCTTTTTTTGAGCGAAGTGTACATAGAAGCAGTTGACACCGAAATTGAAGATTTAGACAAAGTATTGATTGCTGCAAGTGCAGTAATTCCAGTTTTCGGATTTGCGGAATGGCATTACAATAATCTTAGCGGTATTATAATTTATCCTGATAATTTTAATGACGATCTCGAATTTGAAAGTGATGGCGAAAAGCGGATAATCGCCGGTCTCGTAGGCTCTGGAAGATTCGAAAAACAAATGATTCTGTCCCGGAAAGCACTGCATTTAGGATTTCAAAACGAAACGGATAAAGGCAATACTTCTGTTCACGAATTTGTTCATCTTATTGATAAAATGGACGGCGTGGCTGATGGAATTCCAGAAAGACTTTTGGAAAGACAATACATTACTCCGTGGCTGAAATTGATGCACGAAGAAATGGAAGCTATTAATGATAATAAGTCTGACATTCGAAAATACGGCGGCACCAAGGAAGTTGAATTCTTAGCGGTAGCTTCAGAATATTTTTTTGAGCGTCCAAAACTTTTCAGAAATAAGCATCCGGAAATCTACGAAATGCTCGAAAAGTGTTTTCAGCAAAATCCAGCAGCAAGGAAGAGGATTTCTAAAGCATAAATTAAATTACTGAACGTTTTATTCGGTTTTTAACCAAGTTTTTCCATCGTAAAATCATAAAGTTCCCGCATCCCGGGCTTTCCTTTTTTCTTTCCAATTCTACCAGCTACATAAAGTAATACCCAAAATATTAGTAAAATAACTGCTATGCTAATTTGTAGTGTGATAGAATTACCCAAATTATAGTTAGAATACAACCAAGTTAAATCTACCATAAATAGAATTCCAATAGCCACGTGTAAAAATATAAATAAGGTCCATACTGTGGGGTTGGGACCAAAAAAACCGTGGATAGTACAGGTGTTTTCTGAGTGTTGGGTTAACTCTAAGTGTAATTGGGGTGACCAAAAATGCTGGTTGTTATTTGGCGGTTTTATAAAAATATGGTCGTCCACACAGGAAATAACGAATCGATCTTGATTTTTTTTAGCTTTTACAAAAACATCAGAAATTTGCTTGCAACTTTTATTAGTTTCCATTTCAAAACGTGGTCTCAATACTATTTCGTTGGAAAGCTGCATAAATTTATTTGTTTTTAAAGCGGTTAAAATAGTATTTTTTCTGCCAACTAAAAGCTATTTTTGCACTCTAAAATTAAGATTATGAGCATTGTTGCCGTTGTTGGAAGACCAAATGTAGGTAAATCCACTTTTTTCAATAGATTGATTCAGCGTAGAGAAGCCATTGTAGATTCAACAAGCGGTGTTACGCGGGACCGTCATTATGGAAAAAGTGATTGGAACGGAAAGGAATTTTCGTTGATAGACACTGGAGGTTATATTAAAGGTAGCGGTGATATTTTTGAAGCCGAAATTGATAAACAAGTAGAGCTTGCTATAGATGAAGCTGACGCCATTATTTTTATGGTTGATGTGGAAACGGGTGTTACTGGAATGGATCAAGAAGTTGCAAAACTGCTTCGTCGTTCTAAAAAACCTATCTTTTTGGCTATCAATAAAGTCGATGCAGCTTCGCGTGTAAACGCTGCGTTGGAGTTTTATTCCTTAGGTTTTGAATATCAATACAATCTATCAAGTATTAATGGTAGTGGTACCGGTGAATTGCTTGACGATTTGGTAAAAGCCTTGCCAGATAGGGAAGAAGAAGACAACAGCGAGCTACCTCGTTTTGCTGTGGTTGGACGTCCAAATGCAGGAAAATCTTCTTTCATTAATGCATTAATTGGAAAAGACAGATATATTGTTACTGATATTGCAGGAACAACTCGCGATAGTATAGATACGAAGTATGACCGTTTCGGATTTGAGTTCAACTTAGTTGATACAGCTGGTATTCGGAAAAAAAGCAAGGTAAAGGAAGATTTAGAATTTTATTCGGTAATGCGAAGCGTTCGCGCCATTGAGCATTGCGATGTAATTATTCTAGTTTTTGATGCCACCCGTGGATTTGACGGACAGGTTGAAAATATTTTCTGGCTTGCACAACGCAATAATAAAGGGATTGTAATACTTGCCAACAAGTGGGATTTGGTGGAAGATAAAGAAAGTAGCAGCGTTAAGGATTATGAAAAATACATCCGCCAGCAAATTGAACCTTTTGTAGATGTACCTATTGTTTTTGTTTCAGTTCTTACAAAGCAACGTATTTTCAAAGCAATAGAAACTGCTGTTGAGGTTTACCAAAACCGAAGCAAAAAGGTAAAAACTAGCGAGCTTAACGAAGTAATGCTTCCTATAATTCAAGCATATCCGCCGCCAGCTTACAAGGCTAAATACGTAAAAATAAAATTCTGTACGCAGTTGCCAACGCCCTATCCTAGTTTTGCGTTTTTCTGCAACCTGCCGCAGTATGTTAAAGACCCGTACAAACGTTTTATCGAAAATAAACTTCGAGAAAACTTCGATTTTTCTGGAGTGCCAATTACTGTTTATTTTAGGAAGAAATAGGAACTTTAATCTTATCTCATTAGTTATAGGAGATTTTTCATATATTGTTCTAGTTGTATTCCTCTATATTCATGAATAGCTTTAGATATACTTCCTTTCTTCAAATTTTAAAATGCACTCTATATGCGAACATATTTTTATTTGCTACTACAATTGCGGCGCAAAAGCAAGGAAAATTTACACGATATGTGGATTCTGCAGATGTTTATGTGCACGAAAATCCACAATTGGCTTGGAGCTTTTTAGATTCTATACCCACTCCGGTTACCCAATCTATTGAAGGGCGCTTAGCAGATTATTATATGATTAAGGGGGTACTCTATCATAAATCTAATGAGCAGGCTAAACTTTTTAATAGTTTCACTCTGGCTGTAAAATATGGTGAAAAAGAAAAAAATTATGACATTGCTGGGCAAGCAAGTTTAGATTTATTCTCCAATACTTTCGTAGTAAAAAAAGATTCAACTACAGGCAAATATCTTCAACAGGCAAAAAAATATTTCACTTTAGCCAATAATAAAAATGGGTTAATTGAAGTAATGCAAATGCCTGCGTATGTTGCATTTCAGAATCATGAGTTTGAGAAGAGTAATTCGTTGCTTTTACAAAACTTAAACATTTATAAAAATGTTGAGGACGATGCATACTATTATTTATTTGCGCTTTTCATGCTTACAGATAATTATTCGCATCTAAACGTTTTAGAAAATGCCAATAAATACCGCAATATTTTTAAATCGCTAAAAGATAATCCAACCATAGATAACTATAATTTTCGTGCGTATAATGTAAACTTAAATGTGTGCATGGCTTCGTTGCATTTGGTTAAAAAACAGCTGGATTCTACTCTGGTTTACTTGGCTTACGCCGGTGAAGCTAAAGACTATTTGGATTATGTTTCCAAAAAAAGATTTTACACACTCTACTCTGAGGTTTATGATTTAAGGGGCGATCGAGATTTGAGCAGGGTTTACTCAGACTCTTTGAAGTTTTTTGAAGAAGAAATTCTGAATAAAAATATTACTGCTAGCTATGATATTACTGAAAATTTAATTGAATCTGAAAAAGCACTACAAACCGAAAGCGATTTAAAACTAATGAATAGATATTGGCTTATTGCCCTGTTCGTTGTGCTTCTTCTTCTAATAGGCGCTTTTCTTATCTATTATAAAAAAATCGATAGAAAGATAAATCACTTTATTAATCAGCGAAAAAGTTATTCGCAATTAAGCTCAAATTACGAAAAGTTAAAAATTAAAACCCTTGGTTTAGAAGAGTATATTGGCGAATTGAAAAAGGAAATTAAAAGCATTGCTTCAAGAGATGATACCAAGGAGCAACGTGTTAAAATAAAAGATTTATATAATAATATTCACTTACAATCTTCTTCAGTAATTAGTAATGGTGAAGATCATCTTAAGTTGATTAACGAATTGAATATTGATTTCTTTTCCAACTTAAAAGCTCGATTTTCAAAACTTAGCGATTCTGATCTTATTGTGTGTTATTATTTAGCGATGGATTTTAAAAATAAGGACATTGCTTTATTCTTAAATAGGTCCATACGTGCGGTGGAAAGCAAACGATATCGCATTAGCAAAAAAATTGGATTGGATGAGGAAGATGAAACACTAGCAACATTTCTTGTTGCCACTCTCAAAGAAACTGAACAGGCACGCTTCTCGGCTACTTAGTTTTTATTCAATTTTGCAGGTAAAACCTTAATTTTTAACAAATTTTCATTTTCGAGTAGTTTGTGCGTAGTCTGTTTTTGTCAATCTATTCCAGAGTTTCAAGATATTTGTTCAAGAAAACTAACGTAATAAAACTTGAACATTATGAGAATTAAAAATTACTTTTTATTAGGAGCGTTCTGCTGTTTTGGATTGGTATCCCAAGCTCAAGATTCGCCCTTAAAAGGAAAAGTCGTTGAAGTAAAAACCCCCGACAATTTCTTCGTCACCCAATCCATGACAACCTATCCTAAAGTAGACCCAAAGTCTGTTGCTAAAAGAGAGGTTCCTAGGAATGGAATAAGTTCTAAAAACTTAAAAAAACAAGCTTTTACTGAAACTGTTGGAGAAAGCCCAACAAAGCAAGATCCATTGGCGCAAACCGAAACTCCGCTACATAGAGGTAGTGCTCCAATTGCAAACTTTGATGGAATTAACATAGATATTAGCCCACCAGATCCAACTGCAGCTGTGGGTCCAAATCACGTTGTGCAAATGACAAATGGTTTGTGGAGCGTATGGGATAAAAACGGCGTGCAAGCTCCAGGTTTTCCAAAGGATATTAACATTCCACTTGGTGGTGTTATTTCAGGAGATCCTGTTGTTCTGTATGATAGAGAAGCAGATCGTTGGTTTATTTCTCAGTTTCAATTACCAGCTGGAGAACAATTTAAAATAGCGGTTTCAACTACTCCAGATCCTACTGGAACTTATGCTGTTTACAGCTACAATGTGCCAGAAAACGATTACCCACATTACGCAGTTTATGGCAATAGCTATGTGTGTACAGGAAATTTTAGTCCTTTAGAGAGTGGTCGCTTTTATGCATTCAACCGTCAAAAGATGTTAGATGGAGATCCATCTGCTGAAATTGCTACCTTAACTTTACCAGGGTATATTGGTTCTGGCGGATTTCAAGCGCCACAACCCGTACATTCTGAAGGTGCTGGTGTAGCAGACGGAGCTGCTCCTATTGTATGGTTTCAAGATAATGCTTGGGCAGGAGTTGCAGTAGACCACATTAAAGTTTGGGGTCTTGATATAGATTGGTCTAACCCAGGTGCAGCTATTGTATCTCAACCGCAGGAAATTCCTATCAATGCTTTCGATTCGTTTTTAGAAGGAACGGGAGGAGATTCATTTGCTGTTGTAGAACAGCCTGGTACTGCACAACGTATAGACCCGATAGTTTTTGCAACCTATTTTCAAACACATCGTTATGATTTTGGTACGCACGAATCTATGTTAATCAACTTCCCAGTAGAAGTAACAGATGGAACTAGAATTTGTGGTATTCGCTGGATTGAACTTAGAAGACCAAGTGTAGCAGCACCTTGGGTTAAATATCAAGAAGGTACATTTCAAGATGCAGGTGGCGAAAGTGTTTTCCTTTCTGGAATGGCTATGGATCAAGAAGGTAACATAGGTATGGGCTTTACAAAGTCTGGAGCTACTACTTTTCCGTCATTATATTATACAGGTCGAATGAACTCAGACCCAATTGGTAATATGACTATTGCGCCAGAATTGATAGTTGCAGGAACTACTTCGGTAACAGATAATGCGCGTTATGGAGATTATTCACAACTTACAAGAGACCCTGTGGACGACCTTACTTTTTGGTTTACAGGTGAATACTCAGGTGAGCCAAGAAAAACACGTATAGCGTCGTTTAAATTGTCTAGTACAGCAAGTGTGGATGAATTGGTGATGAATGCTTCAGATCTTATAATTTCATCTGTAGATAATAAAACATTTGACCTAAGTTTGTTGAATACAACGACAAGTGATATTTTAAGACTAAACGTGTACGATATTCAAGGTAAAAGAGTAATGCAACAGCAAGTTAAAAAAAGCAATGCAGCGTACTATAAAACTACAATAGATATGGGAGCAGTTAGTGCTGGTACTTATATAGTTGAAATTGGAAACTCTAAAAATAAGCTCAGCAAGAAGATTCTTGTAAAATAACTAGATTAAGAAAAAGGCTGTTTTTTTAATATAAACAGCCTTTTTTCTTACCTTAGCTATTATAAAATCCTTAATATGACAACCGTTAAAAAAATTTTCTTTCTTGCTTTTGCTGTCGTAAGCCTAGCGTCGTGCAATTCCACAAAACCTAAAACAAGCCCTTCTAAAAGTAGCGTAAAAACTCAAGCTCAAGCTCAAGTTTCGACCCCGAACGTTAAAGAATACAAGGGGATAATTATACATTCAACGGTAGAGGGCGATTGTGAATATGTAATCGCTTTGGAAGATGAGCGAACCGTTATGTTCGACCCCGTTAATTTGTTGGGTAATTTTAAGAAGAACGGAACTAGAGTGTGGTTCACGTTTAGATCTTTAAAAATGCCTAACCGTTGCGACAAAGCTAATCCTATTAGTATTACCGAAATTCGCGAACGAGCGATGGATAAAAAGGATAAAACTCCCAAAGAGTAAAAAGAGAGTATTATAAATTTAAAAGCTGCTAAAGATATTTTAGCAGCTTTTTTCGTTTACTATTTTTTGAAAAGATGTATTTTTTACCGAATTAGCCTTTATAATGAAGATTATTCGCCTATTTACCAATTAGTTTCCACTATGGTATTGCGTTATTTTTAACGTGTAATTAATGGTAAATACTGCAGTTTCACCGAAATATTATAATGCAAAAATCTTTAAAAAGGAGGGGACTGTTTTATTTTAAATTTGCATTGAATTTTTCAAAATATAGCTTTATATTCGATTGTAAATTAAAGTTGCTACACTTTTTTATGCAGAGATTTTTTTCAATTTTTTTCTTCCTATTTGTTTCTTTTGGTTTTTCCCAAAATGTTCACGTTTCAGGTACTTTAATCGACAGTGAAACCCGCGGTCCACTTGAAGCTGCCACCGTTTTTATGGAAACAGTAAAAGACAGTACGTTGATTACTTACACCATTACCGATAAAAATGGCAAATTTGCTTTAGAAGGGAAAACTTCAGAAAAAAGCGTTCGAGTGAACATCAGTTTTGTTGGCTACGAAAACTTTCAAAAGGAAATAAATTTAGATAAACCAATTCAGGATTTGGGGATTATTCCTATTTCGGTTTCGGTAGCAAATCTAGATGAAGTAGTAGTAAAATCGCGCGCTCCCATTACAATCAAAAAAGATACTTTAGAATTTAATGTAGCTTCTTTCAATACAAAAAAGAACGCCACTGTTGAAGATTTACTGAAAGAACTTCCGGGCGTTGAAGTGGACGCGCAGGGCAATATAACCGTTAACGGAAAGCCTGTTAACAAAATCTTGGTCAATGGGAAGCCGTTTTTTGGTGATGATCCAACTATTGCTACCAGAAATCTCACTAAAGAAATTGTTGAAAAAATTCAGGTAACCGATACCAAAACAGATTCTCAAGCATTTACAGGTGAAAAAGGTGATGAAAACAACAAAACCATAAACATCCAAATTGACGAAGAAAAGAACAAAGGTATTTTTGGAAGGGTGGCAGCTGGTGGTGGAACAGATAAACGTTTTGAATATGCCGGCCTTATAAATTACTTTGACAATGATCTTCGGGTTAGCGCTCTTGCGGGAGGGAACAATATAAATTCTCCAGGTTTTAGTTTTGGGGAAATAGAGAAAATGTTCGGTAGCGCTCGAAATGCTAATTTCAACAGCAATGGTTCTTTCAGCATTAACGGGCGGTCGTTTGGCGGAGGCGATGGTATTACCAATTCTCGTACCGCTGGTGCCAATATTGCGGATAACTTTGGAAAAGGCACAGACCTAAGCGCAGATTATTTTTATTCTTCTGCAAATACTTTTAACGAAGAGTTGCGAAACCGTGAAAATATTTTACCAGAGAATAGATATTTCTCAAATGTGAATACTAAATCAGAAAATGATAATGATAGCCATACGGCAAACATGAGTTTTAAAACGCAAATAGATTCTACATTTTTGATTTCTATTCGCCCGCAACTAACACTTAATAAAGCTATTTCTGATTTCACCAAAAATGAAGAAAGCCGTGATTTAGATCAGGAACTGATTAATCAATCTAATAACGATAATCACAGCGAAAGACAGGGAAGTGATTTTAACAACAGACTCACAATCACCAAAAAGTACGGAGCTAAGGGAGGCTTTTTCAGAGTTATAACCAACAACAAAATTAACGCTATCGATAATCAGGATTATACAAATAGTGAAACACAAATTTTTGGCGACGACCCAAATACAATCTCAAGAAATCAACTTTCTGATGGCAGAAAAAGTTCTTCAGACTTTACTGTAACGCCATCGTGGCGAGTGCCCATTATTGCTGATACACTTTTTCTAAATTTTGAATATTCTTTTGAAAAAGATAAACGAAAAGACCAAGTAGATGTTTTCGATTTTGATGTAGTTTCACAAGAATATACAGATTTCAATACTGCGCAGAGTGCCGATTTTACTAATACAAATCAGCAATCCAGTCCAGAAATGGGCGTGACTTATTCTTCCGAAAAAATCTATGCCAGTGTGAATGTTGGTTATGTTTTTAGAACGCTGGAAAGCGATGATGCGCTAAGAGATATAAACTTCAAAAACGATTTTAATGCGTTGGAGATGGGTGTTAATTTTCGATATAAATTCACTAAATCATTTAGCGTATTTTCAGGATATTATCTACAGAATAATGCTCCAGATATAGACCAACTTTCACCTTTTGTAGATATTTCAGATCCATTGAATATTACCAACGGAAACCCAGATTTGAAACCTTCAAACGAGCATCGATTTTATTTTGGAGGAAATAATTACGATTTTAAAAATCAATCTGGCTTCTATTCTTACTTAAATCTCGAAATAACCAATGACCGCGTAGTGCCGAAAACCACCGTGGACGAAAACCTTGTTAGGACTACCACCTACACAAACGTGAATGGCACATATAATTTTTCGGGAAATTTCGGTTTTAATAAAAATTTTAAAATTGACAGTTTACGCACTTTTAAATACGGAGCGTTCATCTATTTGCACGGCAATAAAAATGTGAATTTTATCAATAACGTACAATACAGCAGTAGAACAATTAGTTATACTCCATCATTATATACGAGTTTCAGATGGAAGGATATATTTGAAATAACCCCTAGGTACGCCATTAATTATAGCATCAATAGTTTTGAAATAGACACATTTGAAGACAATAATTACACGCGGCACGAATTCAATTTACGAGCTACTACTTTTGTTCCGAAATTTTTAGAATGGAGCAATGATATCGAATACGTATATAATGCTGATGTTGCCGATGGTTTTAACAGAAGTTATGTTTTTTGGAACAGCTCATTAACCTATTCATTCCTAAAAGATAGCGGTAGTGCAACTCTTAAAGTTTACGATTTGTTGAACCAAAATAATAACGTCCAGCGGACTTCAAACCAAGATTATATACAAGATGTCCAGAGTACGGTTTTAAAGCAATATTTTATGCTTACGCTGAGCTATAAATTTAATACGCTTGGTAAAAAAGGAGAGATAGATGATAATCCGTGGGATTGATTTATTTCCAGGCTTCAATTATCGCATCAACACCCTTGTCGATTCCTTTAAAATAATTACCGTTTTTGAACTCAGGAATCATAGTACTATCGATTATTTGTTCGCATATCGAGTCGGTTAAAATTTTCTCTGTGCCATACCCTGTAGCAATAGCCACTTTTCTGAGTGATTTTGAAAGCACGATTACCAGGCCATTGTCGAGGTCTTTTTGGCCCACACGCCAATAACTTCCCAAATCGCTGGCATACTTTTGAATATCATTGTAGGGCGAAATAGAGTCTACAGTCACCACTACAATTTGTCGTGTTGTAGCATCACCATACTCCACCAATTTGGCGGCAAGCTCGTAATTTTCTGCAGTTGAAAATATATTCGAACTATCTACTACAGCTAATGAATTTGGGTTTTCTGGAAAAACTTCGGAATAATCTCGATCCTGACCTTTACAGGAAAAAACAAGGGTGAATATGAAAATTGATACTAATGAAAGTTTCATTTTTATAACATCTTTAGACCTACAAGGTTTTAAAAACCTTGCAGGAAGTTTCATTCTGAACAAATCTTTTCGATATCTTAAAGAAGTTCCTCTTCAGGGATTAGGGGGTTTTACCAACCACCGCTAGCGCCACCACCTCCAAAGCCACCGCCGCCGAAACCGCCACCAAAGCCGCCTCCGCCACCACTTCCGCCGCCGAAGCCGCCTCCGCCGCCGCCAAAACCACCTCGTCCAAGGCTGCTAAGTACAATTATGTCTAACAGACTGCTCCTACCGCCGCCTTTTCCGCCTTTGCCTCCTTTACGGATTAACGCAATAATAATAATGATAAAAATGAAGATAATAAAGAATGGTATAGGAGTACCGTCTTCTTTTTTTCCGAAATCGCGATCTTCTTTAAATTCTCCTTTTAGAGCCGCAAAAACGGCGTCGCTACCTTGATCTAAACCTTCGTAAAAATTGCCGGTTTTGAACTGGGGAATCATGATGCGGTTAATGATACGTTCAGACATTAAATCGGTAATTCTATATTCAATTCCGTAACCTGTGTTTATGTCCACTTTGCGGTCATCTTTGGCGAGGGTAATTACAATTCCGTTGTCTTCATCTTTTTGACCAATGCCCCATTTCTGTCCCCATTCTGCACCTAGAATTGAAATGTCTTCACCTTTTGTAGTACCGATTATAATACAAACTATTTGTGTGGAAGTTGAATCGGCATATCGTTTCAACTTATTTTTTAAGGCAGATTCTTGGGCAGGCGTAAGTAGGTTTATATAATCGTACACCGAAGTTTGCTCCGCAAGTTTTGGTTTTGGTGGAATTTCATACTGCCCCCAAACATTTTGGAAGCAACATGTAATCGCGATTAATACTAATACGAATTTATATTTCTGAAGAATTTTTTTCATTGAATTTTTTTTGCCAACTTATACGGTTGCTGGCTGGAGCCGAAACACTTTGTACTTAAAAATTATCCTACCGAAATATCGTCCGGCAATTCATTTTTATCATCTTTTTTATAAGGAAAGTGCTTTTTCAATTGTTCGCCAGCTTTTAGTATTCCTTCCACCAAACCTTGTTTCATATCACCATTTTTAAAATGGCTAATAATAACGTCTTTGGTGCTTTCCCAAAAGTTTTGTCCCACAATTTCATTAATGCCTTTATCACCCAAGATAACGAGGGTTCTATCGTTCACGGCAACATATAGTAGCACGCCGTTGCGTTCTTGAGTTTTGGCCATATTAAGCGTATCAAAAACTTCTGCAGCGCGGTCAAATGCATCTATTTGCTCGCCAGGTTCTTCGGTAGAGATAGAACTGGGTTCTAAATGCACACGTATTTCTCCCGAAGTATTTTTTTCGGATATACGAATTGCTTCAATAATTGCTGCTTCTTCCTCTTTGGTGAGAAAATCTTCAACTTTAGACATGCTTTATTTTTTTTTAAATTCTGAAATATTGTTCAGTTGAAAAATACTTCCAACTGCCAATTGCAACTGCTTACTGTAAACTTTATTTTTTGTCTTTTCCTAAGTCGAAGTCTACTTTTGGAGCATTTTCGCTGCCTGCATCTGCTTTAAAGTATGCTTTCTCGTGGAAGCCTAAAACACCTGCAAACATCTTTGTAGGAAACTGATTGATTTCGGTATTGAACAATCGCGCCTCCTCATTGAATCTATTTCTTTCAACGTTGATGCGGTTTTCGGTACGTTCCAATTCGTTTATCAATTCCTTGAAATTTTCATTCGCTTTTAAATCTGGATATCTTTCAAAAACAGCCAATAAACGCGAAAGGGCAGAAGTAACACCAGCCTGAGCTTCTTGGTACTGTGTCAATTGCTCGGGGGTAATGTTTGAAGGGTCAATAGTAACGGAGGTCGCTTTACTTCTGGCTTCAGTAACAGCAATTAAAGTTGACTGTTCAAATTCAGCATAGCCTTTTGCAGTACTTACAATATTAGGGATAAGGTCTGCCCGACGTTGATAGGAACTTTCCACGTTAGCCCATTGCGCAGTTGCTTTCTCGTCTAGCACAACTAATTTGTTGTTTTGACTGGCCAAAGATGATCCAATTATAAAAATAATTCCAAGAATAATAATAAGAGGTAACCATTTTTTCATGATACAATTGATTTAGAGTTGTTCTTTAATTTTTAATAATTCTGCTTTTACCGATTCCAATTTTCTAATAATTTCAAATTGGTCTAGTGTTTTTTGCTTGTTTTCCTTTAAATGGATTTTAGCGCCGTCCAGTGTAAAACCGCGCTCTTTTACCAAATGATAAATGAGTTCAAGATTTTTTATGTCTTGAGGTGTAAACTTGCGATTGCCTTTTGCATTTTTCTTGGGCTTTAGTACATCAAATTCCTTTTCCCAAAAACGTATCAGCGAGGTATTCACGCTGAAAGCTTCGGCTACTTCGCCGATGCCATAATACAATTTTTCTGGTAGGTCTATGTGCATCTAGAATTAATCAAGCGATTGGTTTTCTTCTTGTGATTTTCTCAAAATATCTGCAAATTCTTCTGCAGTTAAACTTCCGTAGTAAAAATTAATTGGGTTAATGCGATCACCGTCTTTAAAAACTTCGTAATGACAGTGAGGCGCCTCGCTTCTTCCGGTACTTCCCACAAAGCCAATAATGTCTCCACGCTGAACTTTTTGTCCCGGACGCACATTGTATTTGTACAAATGCGCATACAGACTCTCATAGCCATAACCGTGTTCTACAACAACGTGGTTTCCGTAGCCCGTGGCGTTATTATCGGCACGTGAAACTTTACCATCGCCAGTTGCATAAACTGGTGTTCCTCGTGAGGCGGTAAAATCCATTCCATAATGAAACTTTCGTGCTTTTGTAAATGGATCTGTTCTGTATCCATAACCTGAAGCCATGCGTGTAAGGTCTTCATTTTTTACTGGCTGAATGGCGGGGATTGCAGCTAAAAGCTTCTCTTTATTCACTGCAAGTTTAGCTATTTCTTCAAGCGATTTTGACTGCACAACGATTTGCTTCGTCAAAATATCTAAATTTCGAGTTGTGTTTGCTATCAATTTTGAATTATTAAAACCCTCTAAATCTTTATATCGGTTTATCCCTCCAAAACCTGCTTTTCGCTGTTCTTCTGGTATAGGGTTGGTTTCAAAATATACGCGATAGAGGTTGTTATCTCTATCTTCAACTTCCGCAAGTACAGCCTGTGCCTGATTTATCTTTTTATTTAAAAGTTCAAATTGCAGGTGCATATTGTTCACTTCCCGTTGTAAGGATAATTCTTTGGGAGTTTGTACAGATGGAAGGTTTATGTAAACCAAAAGCAACAGAAATCCACTCAGTAACGAGCCTAGAATACTTAGCGCGAAAATCTTTAGTCTTCGACCCTTTTTCTTTTCTATTTTTCGGTACGAGAGCGTTTCGCTATCGTAGTAATATTTAACCTTAGACATGCGTTAAAAAATTGCTATTTTTGCGCTTTGTTGTTAGCGCGGAGTAAATGTAACGTTTTTACAAAGATAGAAATAGTTTCCTTCTGCGCCCAACCATTAATTTAGCATAATTTTATAAGAAATGAAGTCCAAGGAAATACGTTCCCAATTTTTAGAATTTTTCAAGTCGAAACAACACACCATTGTTCCATCGGCGCCAATGGTGGTTAAAAACGACCCTACACTAATGTTTGTCAATAGTGGGATGGCACCGTTTAAGGAATATTTCTTAGGAAATGGAAAACCAAAAAGCAACCGAATTACCGATACCCAAAAATGTCTGCGCGTTAGCGGAAAACACAATGATTTGGAAGAAGTGGGAATGGATACCTATCACCACACCATGTTTGAAATGCTCGGGAACTGGAGTTTTGGCGACTATTTTAAAAAAGAAGCAATAGAATGGGCGTGGGAACTTTTAACCGAAGTATATAAAATTGATAAAGAAATTCTTTACGTTACAATTTTTGAAGGGGACGAAAGTGAAGGTTTAGAGCGCGATACCGAAGCCTACAATCTTTGGAAACAATTTGTACCCGAAGACCGTATTTTAAACGGTAATAAAAAAGATAACTTCTGGGAAATGGGCGAACAAGGCCCATGCGGACCGTGTAGCGAAATACACGTAGATATTCGTTCTGCCGAAGAAAGAGCTAAAGTTTCAGGAAAAGATTTGGTGAACAATGACCATCCACAAGTAGTGGAAATCTGGAATTTGGTTTTTATGCAATTCAACCGAAAAGCCAACGGTAGCCTAGAAAAATTGCCTTCCCAACACGTTGATACGGGAATGGGTTTTGAGCGTTTGTGTATGACTTTGCAAAACAAACAAAGTAATTATGACACTGATGTTTTTACACCGCTTATTCGTGAAATAGAAGCGATAACGAATTCTAAATACGGTAAAGACGAGAAAAAAGATATCGCAACCCGCGTTATTGCAGATCACGTTCGTGCGGTAGCTTTTTCTATTGCAGATGGACAATTGCCAAGCAACACTGGTTCCGGATATGTAATAAGAAGAATTTTAAGAAGAGCAATCCGCTACGGTTTTACGTTTTTAGACAAAAAAGAACCGTTCATTTATAAATTGATTGAAACTCTAAGTGCCCAAATGGGGGAGGCTTTTCCAGAACTTATCACAGAAAAGAATTTAATTACAAATGTTATCCGCGAAGAGGAACAATCGTTTCTTCGTACGCTCGATCAAGGTTTGGTGTTACTTGAAAATATTATCGATTCTGCGGATTCCAAGGAAATTTCAGGTAAAAAGGCGTTCGAATTGTACGATACTTTCGGTTTCCCAATAGATTTAACTGCTTTAATTCTTCGTGAACGCGGTTATTCTTTAAATGAAAAGGACTTCGATTCTGAACTTCAGCAACAAAAAGATCGTTCTCGCGCAGCCACGAAAGTGGAAACTGGCGATTGGGTGGTTTTACAAAAAGACGATGTTGAAGAATTTGTGGGTTACGATACGCTGGAAACTCAGGTAAAAATTACACGTTACCGAAGAGTAGAAAGCAAAAAAGATGGCGAAATGTACCAACTTGTTTTCAACCTAACACCTTTCTATCCCGAAGGTGGTGGGCAAGTGGGAGACAAAGGTTATTTAAAAGCGGCAGATGGCGGCGTAACTTATATTGTAGATACCAAAAAGGAAAACAACTTAATAATCCATTTTACAAAAACGCTTCCAAGAAATCCTGAAGCTAGTTTTAATGCAGTAGTTGACGAATTGCAACGAAGCCGAACTGCTTCAAACCACACCGCAACGCATTTGCTTCATCAAGGTTTGCGAAATATTTTGGGCGAACACGTAGCGCAAAAAGGTAGCATGGTTCACAGTCGAAATTTGCGATTCGATTTTTCACATTATGCTAAAGTGACGGATGAACAATTAAAACAAGTTGAAGATTTTGTAAACGCAAGAATCCGCGAGGGAATTGTTTTAGAAGAACGTAGAAATATTCCGTACCAACAGGCAATCGACGAAGGTGCAATTGCACTTTTTGGCGAAAAATATGGCGATGCAGTTCGTGCTATAAAATTCGGAAAATCGATGGAATTATGCGGTGGAACGCACGTGCCGAACACCAATAATATTTGGCATTTTATAATTACTTCGGAAGGCGCAGTTGCATCTGGAATTAGAAGAATTGAAGCTATTACTGGCGATTCGGCAAAACAATATTTTATTGATAGAAGTGAATCTTTTGCATCTCTTCAAAAAGCACTAAATAATTCGCAAGACCCGGTAAAAGCAGTTGAAAGCTTGCAGGAAGAAAATAGCAATTTACAGAAACAAATTCAGCATTTGTTAAAAGATAAAGCCAAGAATTTAAAAGGCGATTTGAAAAGTGAAATTCAAGAAATTAATGGCGTGAATTTTCTTGCTAAAAAGATTGATTTAGACGCTGGCGGTATGAAAGATTTGGCTTTTGAAATGGGCGGTGAAACCGAAAATCTATTTCTAGTTTTTGGCGCCGAATACGATGGAAAAGCTTTACTAGCTTGTTATATTTCGAAGGAATTAGCAATCGAAAAAAGCCTCGATGCTGGAAAAATAATTCGCGAGCTTGGAAAATACATCCAAGGCGGCGGTGGCGGACAACCGTTTTTTGCCACAGCAGGCGGTAAAAACCCAGCAGGAATAGACGAAGCTTTAATAAAAGCTAAATCCTTTGTGTAATTCTGCATCTTCTTTGTGCTACTCTGTGAAATAACTATTACGCAGAGTTGCACGGAGAACCACGGAGGCTCGCTGAGTTTAACCACAATGAAACATGAAACTTCAAACTGAAATACCACTTAAACCCGAAGAAAATCAAATAGATTATTCTTCGGATATACTATTGTTGGGAAGTTGTTTTTCGGAAAACATCGGGGAGAAGTTTGATTTTTTTAAATTTCAGAATCTGCAAAATCCGTTTGGAATAATTTTTAATCCAGTTTCCATTGAAAAACTAATAATTCGGGCGATTGAAAACGACTTTTTTTCCGAAGAAGATATTTTTGAGCACAACGGAATTTGGAAATGTTTTGAGGCACATTCTGAGCTTGCAGCTTTGAACAACGTTGATTTCCTGAAAAATTTAAATTCGGCACTTCAAAATTTACGTGAAGCATTATATACTTCAACACATATAATTTTTACGTTCGGAACATCCTGGGTTTACAGACATTTGGAAAGTGATGAAATAGTCGCCAATTGCCACAAACTTCCGCAGCAGAATTTTAAAAAGGAATTACTTTCCATCGATACTATTTCAAAAAGCATTCAGCATACTGCGGAAAAAATTTCTGCCATAAACCCAAATGTTACTTTTATATATACAGTTTCGCCGGTGCGCCATATAAAAGATGGTTTCACAGAAAATTCACTCAGCAAAGCACATCTAATTGCTGCAATTCAGCAGACATTGTCACTTCCAGCGCAGTCGAGTAGCTTTTATTTCCCTTCTTTTGAAATAATGATGGACGAGTTGCGCGATTACAGATTTTATGCTGAAGATATGCTTCACCCAAATAAAACGGCGATTGAAATTATTTGGCAAAAATTTTCTGAAGTTTGGATTGCTTCAGAAACGGAATCACTTCAGAAGGAAATTTCTTCTATTCAAAATGGTTTACTTCACAGGCCATTCAATTCAGAAAGTGCGGAGAATCTTCAGTTCTTGGAGAAACTTCAGCAGAAAATGGCTTCAATTCAAAATCGATTTCCACACATAAAATTTTAGAGATTCATTGCGCTTTTGGGGGTTAATGTTGCAGAATACGGCAACTGCCCTATTGTGAACTATCTGTGAATGAGGCAATTTTGTTTCAAATAGTATTCACGTATTCGCTTCGGCGGAGAACTAAAACCAAACGTTATGAAATTTTTCAAAAAATCAATTTTAGTATTAATGGCTATCGCAGCCGTGAGTTTAACTTCTTGTAAAAAAGACGACGATGGCGGCGGAGGTGGCTCGGCCGGCTCTGGAACCGTGGCTGCAAAAGTTGGAGGCAGTGATTTTAGATCCATGGAAATTGCTTCAACGGCAAGTCAGTCTACTGGTGGTGGAACCACTACGATTACCCTTCAGGGTTCCGACGCAGATGGTAAAGGAATTTTTATTATCATCAATAATTATGATGGAACTGGAACTTATGAGTTTACAGATTCAAATGTATTCGTAACTGCTACATATATTGAAGCAAATATAGATAACCCCATGGATTCACAAACATGGTCTGCTCCTTACCAAGATAGTGGCGTTGTAGGCGAGGTTAAAGTTTCTGAAAAAACTGATACTAACATTAAGGGCACGTTCAACTTTATGGCTAAAAACGTAAACGGCGATCAGTCCATAAAAAATATTACAGAAGGATCTTTCGATCTTAACTTTCAATAATTAAACACACTAAGAAAAATCTCAGATGTTGAGGTTTTTACGTGGGCCGGGGGCGAAACGCAAGTTTTACCTCCGGTTTTTTTTTGTCCCCCTAGCACCCAAAGGGGAATTACAGAATTACGCAATGGTTAACCCCTTGGAGGTTAGGGGTCAAATACGTCAATTGCCCTATTGATTGCACCTTTATTTCGAGGCATCTTTGAATATCAACATTTAAAAAACCACGATTATGAAAACTTCAATTCTTTTTTACGTATTGCTTTGCTTTGTGTTTTTTACTAGTAATCCATTGCTGGCACAAAGAGCAGAGGAACCAGATTTTCGTTACGATACTGGAGCCAAAATTAATGAAATGAGCTTAACACAAGGAGGAACAATGGTGGTTGCAACCAACGATGGCCTAGTGGGGATAAAGCCAGGTAGCAACCAACTATTGTTCAACTTTACCGAGTACGGAAGGGTTAAGCCAGAGGAGCTTACCTATATTCCGAATGCACCTTATGTAGTTATTTACCAAGGTGGCTTTGCTAATTTGAGCTCTAAAAAAACCGTTATTGACTATATTTCGGGAAAAACACTTTTTAGTACTGAAACTAATGGTTGGAAAGATGTTATAACATTACACGTTATGATGCCTCAAAATAAACTAGTAGTAAGCGGAAACAGAACCTCAAAAGAGAAATATGCGCAACAAGTGGCTGTTTATGACCTTAACACCGGAAAAGAAGATTATAGGTTCGATATTGGCGAACCCGGACGAGTAGGTATTGCGAAAACGTATGTGGTAACCGGAACTCCGCTTTTGTTAAAGAATAGTCTGGTAGTGCCAACTTCGCAAGGGGTTTTTAATATGAAAGCTCAAACTGGAGAACTTATTTGGCAAAATGATATGAAAAATATGAATTCACTTGTTGCAGATATTTCAGAAACTGAAATTTATGCCTTTGAATTAGTAAACCAAGGAAAAAATACCCGCATTCACAAACTGGGAATTAATGGTGCGGAGCTTTGGAAAGACGATCATAAAGTAAAAGGGCAAGTGGCAAATTTTGAAATTCTACCCAATGGAATTGCTGTAGTGAGTAATCAAAATGACGGCGGTAGCGATAGCGTTTTTGCAGCAAAAAACGAATCGAACATTGCATTTTTAAGCGCCACAAACGGTGAAGATCTTTGGGATAAAGCGCCAAAAACTAAAGGCTATGTGCAGCATTTTTATGTAATGGAAGATGGTATTCTCTTCGGAATTTATGAAGGCGGAATCAATAAAATTTCTTTCGATGGGCAAACGCTTTTCAAAAAACCTTTAAAGACGGGAGAAAACATTTTAACGATGGCACACACGCCACAGGGACTGATTTATATAACTTCAGAAGATGCAAATATTGTAGACCTAAAAACAGGCGATCAAGTTTGGAAGAAACCATTGAAATATAAAAGAGCAGATGCCGTAAGCTCTACTTTAGACAAAAAGAATAACCGCTTTCTTATAAGTGTTGACGAAACCTTGTATGCGGTAGATGCTACTTCGGGGGAAGTAAGCACTTTAGCCGAATCAAAATTTGATGGAAAGGAAGACCCAACACACGTAGAAATTCGTGATGGAGGCATACTTCTTACTAGCGATCAAAATATGCATTTAATGGATTGGAACGGTGGCAAGCAGTGGCAGGAATATTATCGCGCTCCAGGGAAAAGCGCTATGGGGGCAATACTTGCAGGCGTTGCGGCAGTTGCTGCGGCAACAACGGCAGTGGCGGCAGCTAATTCTTCTGTGCAGAATAAATTAGCAGGTTATGATAGTCAGTCGGAACGCGACGCAGATTTAGCGGGAGGAATGGCCGCAGCTAGTGGTGCCTCCGTCTCCGAAATGTTGAAACGTTTTAAAGCCACAGCGGCTACTAAAAATGATCAATTTATTCTTACAAAACTTGACGACGGAGTAGGTTTGGTGAAAATTAACAAAGACTCCGGAAAAAAGGAAAAAGAAATTGTTTTAAAAGACAAACAACCAGAATATATAGTAGATGAAATAGGTGGATTGCTTTATTACAAAGCAGATAATAATTCCATTTATGCATACGACCTTAAAAAATAAAGTGATTTACTAACCAGATTATTTTTCAAAGCCGCAAGTGAAGTGAGGAGCATTTGAGGTTAAAAACCCCATAAGTATTTATGGGGTTTAAATTTTAATTGTATTTAACGAGTTCAAATGTTTTGAAAACTACTTTGTTAGATTTTTTTCTGTATTTTAGGTAACTCACCAAAAGCCGTTTATGAGCCGTAATTTGTATATAATACTATTTTTGGTTTTGGGAGGTTCAAGCCTTTATTCCCAATCTGCCCAAAAAAAGATAGATAGTTTAAGGCAGGTTGCCGAATCTTCTAACGATTCTATTAAACTTCGGCTTTTCAATAGAATAAGTTTCTATTACATTTTCAACGAACCGGAACGTGCTAAAAGTTTACTTTTAAAAGGAATAACACAATCCCAAAACAAGAAAATTCCTTTTTCCGAAGCGGAACTTATCAATACCTATGGAATTTACTACGACGTTTCTGGACAGTCAGATTCTGCAAAATATTACTTCGAGAAGGCATTAAATATTAGTAAAACCCATAATTATAAAACCATTACCATAATGGTAATTAATAATTTGGGAATGTTTCATTGGAACAAAGGCAATTACCAACAAGCCTTAGACTATTTTTTCCAAGCTCTGGAAATGAATAAAAGCGAACTTTCGGGTTCAAAAGCAGATACATATTATAACAATATCGGGCTTATTTATCAGGATATGGGCCTGCCGGATAAAGCATTGGAATATCATTACCAAGCACTGGAAATACGCCGGAAACTCAAGGATAAGAAGGAAATAGCTATTTCGCTTAACAATATTGGGATATCTCTTTTATTGAAAAAAAATTATAGCGAAGCCGAAAAAACATTCAAAGAAGCAATTGAAACCGCAAAAGCGGCTAATGAATACGGCGTTCTTTATAATGCTTCAGACGGATTGGCAGATGTGTATATTACAACTGGAGCTTACCAAAAAGCTATCCCAATTTTAGAAAAATCTATTAAAGAAAGGGACCAATTAAATATTGAACGGAGGGCAAATCTCTCTGCAATTGCAAATATTATTTCGGCTTATTTGGGCACGGGGCAGTTAAAAAACGCAAAAGATTATATTGACAAAGGCAATAATTTTTTGGATGAATTCCCAGATCTGTTGGTCTCTACGGTAGATTTTTATGGCGCCGCTTCCCAAGCGTATTTTATGGAGAATAATTATAAAGAAGGAAAACTTTATTTTGAAAAAACCTTGGCTGCAAAAGACAGTATTTTTTCAACCGAAAACGCTCACAAAACCGCTTCTTTAGAAACAAAATATAAAATTTCTGAGAAGGAAAGAGACTTAGCCGAAACCCGAGCAAACCTTGCCGAAAGCGAATTACAAGGCGAGCAAAAAAACAGTTTTATTTTCGGAATGGTTGCATTAGTGCTTTTTACCGGAATTCTTGGATTTCTTATTTTTCGGCAGCAGAAACTTAAAAACAGTCAACTTGAGAAAGAGGCTGAGCTTAAAACTGCTTTGGCAAAAATTGAAACCCAAAATCAACTGCAAGAACAACGACTGCGCATTTCGCGCGATTTGCACGACAATATTGGTTCGCAACTTACTTTTATAATTTCTTCCGTAGACAATTTAAAATTCGGGATGGAAGGTGTTGCAAATACAATAACCGAAAAACTCGGAAAAATTAGCGGATTTACTTCTCAAACTATTTATGAGCTTCGCGACACGATTTGGGCAATGAACAAAACAGATATTTTAGTTGACGATTTGCAGGCTCGAATTTCTAACTTTATAGAAAAAGCCGTCGTTGCAAGCGATGTTGATTTTCAGTTTAATGTGGACAAAGCACTTTTGAAGGAAACTGTTTTTAACTCTGTACAAGGGATGAATATTTACAGGGTAATGCAGGAGTCTGTAAACAATGCATTAAAATATTCAGAAGCAACGGAAATTATGGTTTCTCTCGTAAAAGTTTCACTTCCTTTTGGTGATGAACCTGGGGAAGAAACTTCCTATAAACTAGAAATAGTTGATAACGGAAAAGGTTTCGATATTGAAAAAACCATATTCGGAAACGGTATTGCAAACATGCAAAAACGCGCTAAAGACTTGAATGCAAAAGTGGAGATAATTTCAGAAAAAGGTAAAGGAACTGCGGTTGCTCTTTTGTTTTAAAAATTCAAAATTAATCGATTATTTGGGGTCGGTTGGAGCGCAATAAATAGGGCAACTGCCCTATGTGCTTACGGTTTGTAAATCAGTATATTTAGGCTACAAAACCAAAAGAGAAATTATGTATCTGCAAATCACCATTTTATTGGTTTTAGTGCTATCTTTAATTGGGATAATAGTTTGGTTTTTCAACACGAAAAAGTCGATAGGGCACGCACATAACCATAACATGGAAATGTTGGAAAGTGCTATTTACAAGCATCGTTCTCAGCTTAATTTTAGAACACTTCATCTCAATAGGTATAATTTTGTAAAGTATAATCTGGACGAAGCCCTAGTTGTACAACCAGAAATAAAACTTTAAATTATGGTAAAAGCTATTCTTTTTTATCTGGTTTTATTTAGCGTTACAACTATCTATTCACAAAATAAAACCAAGATAGATTCCATTAACAAACTCTATGTGCAGGGGTTGAATATTCCCCAAGACTCCATCATTGCATTATTTCAGAAAAATATAAAAGACGCCGAAAAAATTTCATATAAACTGGGTGTGGCCGATGCGTATTTCCAACTTTCTTTAGTTTATGGCTATCAAGGCAAATATGAAAAAAGCACAGAAAGCACTATTAAGGCCGTAACGATTTATGAAGACATGAATCAATTAGATAGGCTCGCTGACTATTACGGCGAAATGGGCTATAGTTTAAAATATAACGACTTTCCTAAGGCGATTCAATCCATGCAAAAAGGAAAAGCAATTGCCGAGGCTAATAATTTTGAGAACGAACTTAAAGATATTTACAATAACTACGGCGTTTTAAAAGAAATAAACAATGAATTAGACAGCGCGATTTATTATTATAATCGAGGGCTGGAAATAAAATTAATTTTGAATGATACCATCGGAATTCCATATAGTTGGAGCAATTTGGCTGGCGTTTATGGGCTTCAGGAAAATTTCTCGAAATCGAGAGAATATTTTAATAAATCGCTTCAACAAAGATTAGTATGGGCAGATTCCTTGGGAATTGCAGAAAACTATACCCAATTGGGCGAAGTTTTTATGGCTGAACAAAAATGGAATGACGCGATTCCGTTAATGCACAAATCGTTGCCTATTTCACTAAAAAAGCAATATCAAAATCTGACGATTTACAATTACAAAATGCTTTCAGATATTTATAAAAAGTTGAATATTGCAGATTCGGCTTTGTATTATTTTGAACAATATACTACGGTAAAAGATAGCGTACATAGTCTAAAAGTTAAGGAGCGTATTTCTGCATTAAACATTGAATTTGAAACCGAAAAAAAGGAAAACCAAATCCTTCAACAGCGTGCACAATTGGCGGAAAAGGATTTACAAGTTCGCCGCAAAAACACATTTATTTTTGGCAGTTTGGGTTTGGCATTAATTCTGGGATTACTCGGGTATTTGCTGTATAATCAGCAGAAATTGAAAAATCGTCAACTTCAAAAGGAAGGCGAGTTGAAAGCTGCGCTATCGCAAATTGAAATTCAAAACAAACTGCAAGAACAGCGTTTGCGAATTTCTCGCGATCTGCATGATAATATTGGATCTCAACTTACTTTTATAATTTCCAGCATCGATAATGTGAAGTTCGGCTTTACGGATATTAGTGAAAAATTGAACAGGAAACTCACTAATATCAACAGTTTTGCCTCGCAAACTATTTATGAATTGCGTGATACTATTTGGGCGATGAATAAAGAAAAGGTAACGTTTGAAGATTTGCAAATACGCATTGCTAACTTTATTAAACACGCGCAAAATGCTTCGGAACAAACAGAATTTTCTTTTGATATTGATAAAAATGTTGACGAAACTCACCTATTTTCATCGGTTGAAGGCATGAACATTTACCGAATTATTCAAGAAGCTGTAAACAATGCGTTAAAATATGCTTCCGCAGAAGAAATTGAGGTGGATATTTCAAAAGAAGAAAATCATTTTAAAATTGAAATTCTAGATAATGGTAAAGGTTTCGATCCAGATACCACTGATTTAGGCAATGGATTGAGTAATATGAAAAAACGCGCTCGCGAAATTGGTGGAAATATTGAAGTTATTTCAAAAAAGAAAAACGGCACACGAGTTATTCTAAACATTCCTATAAAACCAAGTTATCAGTAATTTTCAATATTTTTCAAAATCCGGTTTTATACGTCAATTGCCCTATTTTCTTTATAATTTATAAATACTAAATTTAGTATCTTTAAATTACTAACTATCTGAAGATGCACAAAATTGCTATCGTTGACGACAATTCTTTCCTCATCCATGCGATTAAGGAAAAGCTCTCCTTTTTTGAAGATGTTACCGTAAAGCATACAGCCTTAAATGGTAGCGAACTGCTTACAAAACTGCAAGAAAATCACAAGCTCGATTTAATTTTAATGGATATTGAAATGCCCGTCCTCAATGGCATTGAAACCACTCAGATAGTAAAGCAAAAATACCCACACATAAAAATAATTATGCTTACCGCTTTTGATAATGACGAGCATATTTTCAACGCGATAAAAGCGGGTGCCGATGGTTATTTACTAAAGGAAATCAATCCCAAAGATTTGTATGATGGAATAATTGAAACTTTAAATGGTGGTGCCGCAATGAATCCTTCCATCGCAATGAAAACTTTGAAATTATTGCGAAATCCGATTGATATTCAGAATCTGAAAGACAAAGAAGAAATTTCACTTTCCACGCGCGAGGTTGAGGTTTTGGAGCAGTTAAGCAAAGGGTTGAGTTACACGGTAATTGCCGAACATCTTTTTTTATCACCCAGCACGGTGCGAAAACACATTGAAAATATCTACAAAAAACTGCAAGTGCATAGCAAAATAGAAGCAGTTCAAAAGGCGAAAAACCACAATATTATTTAAAACACCAAAGAACAAATTCCAAATTCAAAATTTCGAAAGTGCTCAGTTTTTGAAAACCAGTGAAGTCTTAAAATTAATCCTAAACTTAGCGTCCTTTGCGAATTTCTTTGCGCCCTTTGCGGTTAAAGATTCCAATGGTAGGTTTCATAAATTAATTGTAGTTTTAGATTTCATTTTTGAAAAAAATCTTTGAAACCTAAAATGGTCATTATGCAAAAACTATTAACTTTTAGCTTCCTTTTATTTGTAAGCTTTTCAATCTTTTCGCAGGATAAGAATACAGTTATCGAAAACATTCAAAAAGAAGCTTACGAAAATTCACAATTAGAAATTCTGGGTCACGAATTGCTGGACGATATTGGTCCGCGTTTGGTAGGTACGCCACAAATGCAAAAGGCGCACGATTGGGCCGTTGCTAAATATAAAACTTGGGGTATCTCTGCTGAAAATCAACAATGGGGTGAGTGGAAAGGATGGGAGCGTGGCATAACGCATATTGATCTGGTTTCGCCCAGAGTGCAGACTTTGGCGGGAACGCAATTGGCGTGGAATCCCGGTACTTCCTCAAAAGGAGTAACTGCAGAATTGATTGTACTGCCAGAAATAAAAGACTCTCTTTCTTTCAAAAAATGGCTGCCAACCGTAAAGGGAAAATTCGTGATGATTGCTATGAAACAATCCACGGGAAGACCAGACGATAACTGGAAAGAATGGGCAACGCCAGAGTCTTTCGAAAAGATGAAAAAGGAAAGAGATGAAATGAATACTGCTTGGAACCAAAACATAAAACGAAGCGGTTATGACAGAAGAAGTATTATTACTGCTTTGGAAGAAGCAGGAGCTGCTGGAATTGTAGATTCCTATTGGTCAAAAGGTTTTGGAGTGAATAAAATCTTTGGTGCCCGAACTAAAAAAATACCTTCCGTAGATATTCAATTGGAAGATTATGGAATGCTTTACCGAATGGTAGAACACGGCGACAAACCGAAAATACACGTGGTTGCGGAATCTAAAGATTTGGGCGTAGTTCCCACTTTTAATACAATTGCTGAAATTAAAGGAACTGAAAAACCTGATGAATATGTAATTCTTTCTGCACATTTCGATTCTTGGGATGGCGGCACAGGAGCGACAGATAATGGCACTGGTACTTTAGTAATGATGGAAGCCATGCGTATTCTCAAAAAAGTATATCCAAACCCAAAACGAACCATTTTAGTGGGTCACTGGGGAAGCGAGGAACAAGGTTTAAACGGTTCTTCTTCATTTGTTGCAGATCATCCTGAGATTGTAAACAATATTCAGGCGGTCTTTAACCAAGACAATGGAACGGGAAGAGTAAAAAGCATTAATGGTGCAGGATTTTTACAATCCTACGAATATATTTCACGTTGGTTGAGAGCAGTTCCTGATTCTATTAGCAAGCATATTGAAACTACATTTCCGGGTTGGCCTGCTTCTGGTGGGTCAGACAACGCTTCATTTGTGGCTGCTGGCGCACCTGCGTTTAGCTTAAGTTCATTGAGCTGGGATTACTGGAATTACACTTGGCACACAAACTTAGATACGTATGATAAGATTGTTTTTGACGATGTGCAGAGTAATGTAATATTAACTGCAATAATGGCTTATATGGCTTCAGAAGATGATTCAAAAACTTCGCGGGAGCAGATTATTCTTCCGATAAATGAAAGATCGGGCGAGCAGCAAACTTGGCCAACGCCGCGTGTTCCGGAACGTAAAGGTGGAATGTAAACTTTTAAAAACATCAAAGCTTAAAAAGCACCAAATAGCAAATCCCAAATTCCAAAGCTTAACTTTTGGAATTTGGGATTTATAATTTAGACGCTATTTAATATTGTCCGTTCGAGCGGAGTCGAGAACTATTTCAATTGAAAAGCTTCCTTTACGACATCAACAAAATCTAACTTCTCCCAAGTGAAAAGTTCAACTTCTCTTTCTATTCTTCCGTTGTATGGGCTTTCGAATACTTTAGAAACCATTTCTGGAACACGCCCCATATGCCCGTAAGCAGCGGTTTCAGAATAAATTGGGTTTCTAAGTTTTAGTCTTCTTTCAATTGCAGCTGGGCGCATATTAAAAATCTCAGAGACTTTTATAGCGATTTCACCATCAGAAAGTTTTACATTTTTAGAGTTATAAGTATTCACCAAAATCGAAGTTGGTTCTACAACGCCAATTGCGTAACTTACTTGAACTAAAATTTCATCGGCAACACCTGCAGCAACTAGGTTTTTTGCAATATGTCTTGCTGCATAAGCTGCACTTCTATCTACTTTACTTGGATCTTTACCGCTAAAAGCTCCACCTCCGTGTGCACCTTTTCCGCCGTAAGTATCAACAATAATTTTTCTGCCTGTTAAACCGGTATCTCCGTGTGGCCCGCCGATTACAAACTTTCCAGTTGGATTTATATGGTAAACAATATCATCATTGAATAGTTTTTGAACATATTCGGGAAGTTGTTTTTTCACTCTCGGCATCAAAATTTCAACAATGTCTTGTTTAATTTTTTTCAACATCGGCTCGTCTTCATCAAACTCATCGTGTTGGGTAGAAACTACAATCGCTACAATTTTCTGTGGCACATTGTCATCGCTATATTCAATCGTAACCTGGCTTTTTGAATCTGGGCGCAAGTATTTAATTTCGTCATCTTCTCTACGGAGAGCAGCCAATTCAATCAATATTTTATGCGAAATATCTAAAGCCAGTGGCATGTAGTTTTCGGTTTCATTCGTAGCATAACCGAACATCATCCCTTGGTCGCCTGCACCTTGCTCTTCTTTGTTTTCGCGATCTACACCTTGGTTAATATCCTGCGATTGTTCGTGAATTAAAGAAATTACACCACATGAATCTCCACTAAACTTATAAGCTCCTTTTGTGTAACCAATTTTGTTGATTACGTCGCGTGCAATTGTTTGTACGTCGAGGTAAGTATTGCTCTTTACTTCGCCCGCCAAAACAACTTGTCCGGTGGTTACCAAAGTTTCACAAGCAACTTTCGACTCAGGGTCAAAGGCTAAAAAATTATCTAATAATGCATCACTTATCTGATCCGCAACTTTGTCTGGGTGTCCTTCAGAAACACTTTCCGAAGTAAATAAATAGGCCATAAATTGTATATAAAATTATTTAAAAATTGACACGACGTAGGATAAAAGGACGTATGACGTAAGACTAAAATTATTTCTAATCAAGGATTGAAAATTTAATAGTCTTAAGTCCTATGTCTTACAATCTTATGTCATTTTCAAGTAAGGATTTGACGGGTGCGCCGAAGGGAGATTTTCACTGCCTTTAGCATTTTTTAATGAGGTCGCAATCAGTCAAATCTTTCCTCTTGAAATATTCAAGGGCAAAAGTAAAAAAATATTATGAACGACAATTTTATTTGAAGATTTTTGGCAAATAATTTGGTTCTTAAATTTTTATGACGCTATATTTGTGCTCACAAAGTTCAAATCTTTACTGAAATGTTATCAAGAAAGGCCGAGGGATTAGACCCTATGACGCCTTAGCAACCCTTTCTCAGGAATGAAGGTGCTACATTCTACAACGATTCTGAAATTATCAGAATTGGCGATAGATAACGACAAGACAATTTCTTATCTGAAATTGCTTTTCAATTATTCTTTTTAACATTTTTCTATTAAAGTACGTCGCAAGGCGCATTTTGACTTTTGTTTTAATCTTTTTATTAACTCAAAAAAACTAGAAAAATGAGTACACAAAACAAATTCGCAACAAACTTGTTGCACGCAGGACACGATGTAACCGCCAATGGAGGAACCCGAGCGGTGCCAATTTACCAAACTTCAAGTTACGTTTTTAAAAACAGCGATCACGCTGCAAACTTGTTCAATCTTTCTGAACCCGGATTTATTTATTCACGCCTAAACAATCCAACTTGCGATATTTTGGAGAAACGTTTAGCAGCTGTTGAAGGCGGTATTGGCGCAGTAACTACGGCCTCAGGCGCATCGGCTATTTCAACTGCATTATTAACACTTCTTCACGCTGGCGACCACATTGTTGCATCCAGCAGTTTGTACGGAGGCACTTTCAATTTGCTGAATGTTACCTTGCCACGTTTGGGAATTACAACCACGTTTGTTGATGCTTCGGAGCCCGAAAATTTCGGAAAAGCCATAAAAGAAAATACCCGCGCAATTTTTATTGAATCGCTTGGAAATCCTAAGTTGGATGTTTTAGATATTGAAGCAATTGCTACTGAAGCTAAGGCAAATAAAATTCCACTTATTGTAGATAATACGGTTGCTTCCCCAGCTTTATTGAATCCAATTGCGCACGGCGCAAATATTGTAATCCATTCGCTTACCAAATACATAAACGGAAACGGGACAACATTAGGCGGCGCAATTATTGACGCTGGAAATTTTGATTGGACCAACGGGAAATTCCCAGAATTCACGGAACCTTCTGCAGGATATCACGGCTTAATTTATTCCGAAGTTTTAAAGGAAGCCGCTTTCATCGCAAAAGTACGCCTCGAGGGGCTTCGCGATTTCGGTGCAGCTTTAAGTCCGTTTAGTGCTTTTCAAATTATTCAAGGTTTAGAAACTTTAGAAATCCGACTTAAAAAACACAGTGAAAATGCGCTGAAATTTGCCCAATGGCTTCAGAATCGCGAAGAAGTGGCGTGGGTAAATTATCCCGGTTTAGAGGATAATCCATATTTCAGTCTTGCACAAAAATACCTTCCTAACGGACAAAGTAGCTTGGTTACTTTCGGCGTAAAAGGCGGTTTTGAAACTGCTAAAAAAGTTGTTGATAACGTGAAATTATTTTCACTTTTGGCAAATATCGGCGATACTAAATCGCTTATAATACATCCCGCAAGTACTACGCACCAACAATTAAGTGAAGCTGATCAAGCTGCTTCAGGTGTGAGTCAAGATTTAATAAGACTCTCCGTTGGATTAGAAAATATTGAAGATTTAACCGCAGATTTGGAACAAGCATTTGAAAGTGTTTATAAAACGCAATTGGTTTAATTAAATAATCTCAAATCTAATGTCTCACATCTCAAGTATAACTATTGCAGATTACACAACCCAAAGTGGATTTCACTTTAAAAACTTGCCTTTAAGTTATCAGGTTTTTGGGCAGGAATTGGGTAAAACGCCTATTGTTTTGGTTACGCACGCGCTAACTGGAAATAGTAATGTTTGCGGTGAAAACGGCTGGTGGAAAGCTTTAATTGGTTCTAAAAAGTGCATAGATATTGAAAAATATACCATTCTTGCTTTTAATATTCCCGGGAATGGATACGATGATTTTTTTATAGAAAATTATGAAGATTTCAACATTTACGATGTTGCCCAATTGCTTTTAATAGGATTAGCAAACCTGCAAATACCGTCGATTTTTGCCGGAATCGGCGGTTCATTGGGTGGAAGTATTCTTTGGCAAATGGCAGTTTTAAAACCCGATTTGTTTCAGAATTTAATTCCGATTGCAACCGATTGGAAAGCGACAGATTGGGTGATTGCGCAGTGTAGAGTTCAAAAGCAAATTTTAAATAATTCTGAAAATCCGGTTCACGATGCACGCGTTCACGCGATGACTTTCTACAGAACGCCGCAATCTTTTAAGCAGAAATTTAATAGAAGTTTAAACGAAGCGAAAAATATTTTCAATGTGGAAAGTTGGTTGCTGCATCACGGCGAAGCTTTGCAAAATCGTTTTCAGTTGCAAGCTTATAAATTGATGAACCATTTATTGATGACGGCTAATTTTGAAACGCAAGAAGCATTTTTAAATGTAGCTTCAAAAATTGAAGGTGCTATTCATTTGATAGGAATTGACAGCGACGGATTTTATATAAATGAAGAGATAAAAGAAACTTATTCGATTTTAAAACCAAAAAAAAACAACGTGCATTATGCCGAAATAAACTCCATTCACGGGCACGATGCATTTTTAATAGAATATGAACAATTGGCGGGAATTCTGGACCCCATTTTTAATTCAGAAAAATTACAAAAACTTTAGATTATGAGCACGCAAGTATTAGATAATCCGGTTTTGAACCGAATTGACCTAAACAATATAAAAAAGAAGAAGATAAATATTGCCATTTTTGGACACGGAAATGTAGGTAGTCAGTTGGTTAATCAAATTATTTCTTCGAAGGAGGAAATCTCTCGGCGACGCGATTTAGACTTGAATATTTTTGCCGTTGCCAATTCAAAAACGATTTTGTTCGAGCAAAAGGGATTGGACAAAAATTGGTTGGAAGAAAAGAAAGAATCCGGAGAACTTTATAATGTTGAAGATGTAATTTCTTTCGCAAAAACTAACAATCTTCAAAACTTGATTCTGGTAGATAATACAGCCAATGCTGACTTTGTACATAATTACTCAGCTTTTGTTGAAGGAGGTTTTCATTTAGTTTCTTCGAATAAAATTGCAAATACTTTAGATTTAGAATTTTATCAAAACCTTCGACATAAACTGACTTTAAAAAAGCGTCAGTATTTATATGAAACCAATGTTGGAGCTGGTTTACCGTTGATAGACACAATTAAACTTTTGCATCTTTCGGGCGAGAATATTACACGAATTCGCGGTATTTTCTCGGGTTCTTTAAGTTATGTTTTTAATACATTTTCTAGTGAGGATAGACCATTTTCAGAAATTGTTTTGGAATCTGTAGCAAAAGGCTTCGCAGAACCAGATCCTCGCGAAGATTTGTCTGGGAACGATGTGGGGAGAAAACTTTTAATCTTAGCTAGAGAGCTGGATTTGCACAATGAATTTAGTGATGTAAACATTGAAAATTTAATTCCTGAATCGTTAAGAGCAATTTCTAAAAATGAATTTTTGGACGCAGTAAGCCAATTAGATGCTCCGTATCAACACCTGAAAAATACAGCCAAACCAGATCACGTTTTGCGTTATGTTGCCGACCTTTGTGGAGATCTCTCAAAAACAGACGGTGCAATTTTGAAGGTAAAATTAGAAAATGTGCCTAAAGAAAGTAGCTTAGGTATCGTAAAAGGAAGCGATTCACTTTTCGAAATATATACTGAAAGCTATGGCGACAATCCAATCGTTATTCAAGGCGCTGGAGCCGGAGCAGCTGTAACAGCCCGTGGTGTTTTTGGGGATATTTTACGAATAAGCGATAAAGATTAAAAAAAGACTTAAGACCGCTGCGCTGTAGGACGAAAGACTTAAGACGAAAAATCACTAAGAATAGTCCTATGTTTTACTGTCCTAAGTCATTATTAATAAAAAAAATATCTAATTATGAAAGTTACCCTAAACAGAATTAACGACAAGTATTTATTTGAAGCGAAAGGCGCATCTGGCGTTCCCGTTTTTATTGATAACAAAACCGATGATACGCCAAAAGGCTCGAGTCCGATGGAGCTTCTATTAATGGGCGTTGGCGGTTGTAGTGCGATTGATGTAGTTTCAATTTTGAAAAAACAACGGCAGGAAATCACTTCGTATAAAATGGAAGTGGAAGGTCAACGAAAAGAGGTTCGCGAAGCAAAACCGTTCGAATCAATACACGTGTCTCTTCATTTGGAAGGAAAAATTGACGAAACGAAAGCTATCCGAGCTGCTCAGTTGAGTTTTGAAAAATATTGTTCGGTTTCAATAACATTTGAGGCGTCGGTAAAAATTACATATAGTATCGTGCTAAACGGAAAGTCTTTGGATGTATTAGATATATAATAGGAATAAACCATTAAAACTCATTGCATCTTCCTGCAAGGTTTCCAAAACCTTGTAGGTCTCAAAAAGAAAAATAAACGATGAATAAAATACAAAAAGAACTTCAAAACCGAATATTGATTCTTGACGGCGCAATGGGCACAATGTTGCAGCGTTACAAGTTTTCGGAAGAAGATTTTCGTGGTGAACGTTTTAAAGATTTTCATAAATCGGTTAAAGGCAACAACGATTTAATCTCACTAACACAACCGCAAGCAATTGCAGAAATCCATTCAAAATACTTCGCTGCCGGCGCAGATATTGTGGAAACCAACACTTTTTCAAGCACCACCATCGCGATGGCAGATTATGACATGCAGGATTTGGTTTACGAATTGAATTTCGAATCGGCCAAAATTGCGAAAAAAGTTGCGGATGAATTCACCGCCAAAGAACCCAATAAACCCCGTTTTGTAGCTGGAGCCATGGGCCCGACAAATAAAACTGCAAGTATGAGCCCAGATGTAAACGATCCAGGTTTTCGTGCAATTTCATTCGAACAATTACGCGTTGCATATCGTCAACAAGCCGAAGCATTAATAGACGGCGGTGTAGATTTACTTTTGGTTGAAACTATTTTCGATACGTTGAACGCCAAAGCCGCTCTTTTCGCAATCGATGAAATAAAGGAAGAGCGAAATATCGATATTCCAGTAATGATAAGCGGAACAATAACCGATGCTTCGGGAAGAACACTTTCGGGGCAAACGGCAGAAGCATTTTTGATTTCAATTTCGCACATTCCACTTTTGAGTGTAGGTTTTAATTGTGCTTTGGGCGCCAAACAACTCACGCCTCATTTGGAAGTGATTGCAAACCGCACCAATCTTGCCGTGAGCGCCTATCCAAATGCAGGCTTGCCAAACGCGTTCGGGGAATACGATGAAAGTCCGAAGCAAATGGCAGAACAAGTAAAAGAATATTTAGACAAGCAGTTGGTAAATATTATTGGCGGTTGTTGCGGCACTACGCCGGAACATATTCAAGCCATTGCTGAAATCGCTTCGCAATACAAACCGCGCCCAGTTTTTCAATCTGAAAATAGTACTGTATGATTCCCACAAAATTTGAAGTTGAAGCAGCGTGCGAACGCGTAAAACCTTACGTTCACAATACACCAGTATTGAAATCTTCTTTTTTGAATGAATTGGTTGGAGCTGATGTTTTCTTTAAATGCGAGAGTTTTCAAAAGATGGGAGCTTTTAAAATGCGGGGAGCAACCAATGCAATTTTGCAACTTTCCGAAGCGCAGAAAAAAGCAGGAGTTGTAACACATTCCTCCGGAAATTTTGCGCAGGCCCTTTCGTTGGCGGCCAAAAATCTTGGTGTAAAAGCATATATCGTAATGCCCGAAAATGCGCCGCAAGTAAAAAAGGAAGCTGTAAAAGGTTATGGCGGAATTATTACGGAATCGGAATCCACAGCAATTGCTCGTGAAAATGAAGCGGAGCGAATTCAAAAGTTAACAGGTGCTACCTTTATTCATCCGTCAAACGATAAAAATGTAATCCTCGGAAATGCAACTTCCGCAGCAGGATTGCTAAAAACACATCCAGATTTAGATTTTGTATTTGCACCCGTTGGCGGTGGTGGATTGATTGCTGGCACTTCACTTTCAGGGAAATATTTCGGAACTGATTGCAAAACAATCGGCGGCGAACCTTTTGAGGTTGACGATGCTTTTCGAAGTTTAAAAAGCGGAAAAATTGAATTCAACGAAACCACAAATACTATTGCTGACGGACTTAAAACTTTCCTCGGAGATATTAATTTTCCAATTATAACAGCATTGGTTTCAGAAATAATACGAGTTGAAGAAACTGAAATTATTTCAGCAATGAAACTTATTTGGGAACGGATGAAAATAATCGTTGAGCCCAGCAGTGCAGTTGCATTTGCGGCTTTGCTTCGCGAAAGGGAACGATTTCAAAATAAAAAAGTTGGAATTATTATTTCCGGCGGAAATGTTGACTTAAAGAATCTACCATTCTAAAACCTTAGCGCCTTTGCCTGCAATTTTTCTCGCAAAGGCGCTAAGCAAATGAAGTTGAAATGAAAGATAAAAGATATTTAAAATTATCAGGTTTAGAGCCACTAATCATAACCCCTGAAAGCAATTTCATAAATGTGGGAGAACGCACTAATGTGGCAGGTTCTAAGAAATTTCTTCGACTTATAAAAAATCGAAACTTTGAAGAAGCACTTTCCGTTGCTCGCGAACAAGTTGAAAACGGCGCGCAAATTATCGACATAAATATGGATGATGGTTTGATTGACGGAAAAGAGGCGATGGTGAAATTCCTGAATTTAGTAATCGCCGAACCAGATATTTCACGCGTTCCTATTATGATTGATAGCAGTAAGTGGGAAATAATTGAAGCGGGTTTACAAGTTGTGCAAGGGAAATGTGTTGTGAATTCCATTAGTTTGAAAGAAGGCGAAGCAGAATTTATCCACCACGCAAAATTAATAAAACGTTACGGTGCGGCTGTAATCGTGATGGCTTTTGATGAAACGGGCCAAGCTGATAATTACGATCGAAGAATAGAAATTGCCAGCCGATCTTACGATATATTGGTGAATCAAGTAAAATTCGCCCCAGAGGATATTATTTTCGATTTAAATATTTTCCCCGTTGCAACGGGAATGGACGAGCACCGCCGAAACGCCATTGATTTTATTGAGGCAACGCGCTGGGTGCGTGAAAATCTGCCGCACGTAAGTGTGAGTGGTGGGGTGAGTAATGTTTCCTTCAGTTTCCGTGGAAATGACCCTGTTCGTGAAGCAATGCATTCAGTGTTTTTGTATCACGCTATTCAAGCGGGTATGAATATGGGAATCGTAAATCCTGCAATGCTGGAAATATACGATGATATTCCAAAGGACCTTTTAGAGCACGTGGAAGATGTAATGTTCGACCGTCGCGAAGATGCCACGGAGCGATTGCTAGATTTTGCCGAAAACGTTATTGGTAAATCACGAGAAAGTAAAATCGACCTTTCGTGGCGAGAGGAACCTTTGCAAAACCGTATTACACGTGCATTGGTGAAAGGAATAGACGAATTTATTTTAGAGGATATTGAAGAAGCAAGACAAGTTGCCGACAAACCAATTGAAGTTATTGAAGGAAATCTAATGATTGGTATGAACGTGGTTGGCGACCTTTTTGGAAGTGGAAAAATGTTTTTACCGCAAGTGGTGAAGAGTGCACGAGTGATGAAAAAAGCTGTGGCTTATCTTTTGCCATACATTGAGGAAGAAAAGTTAAGAAATCCGCAAGCTGGTGATTCTAAAAACGCTGGCAAAATCTTGATGGCAACTGTAAAGGGTGATGTTCACGACATTGGGAAAAACATTGTCGGTGTTGTGTTAGCGTGCAACAATTATGAAATTATCGACTTGGGCGTAATGGTTCCGCCGGAAAAAATAATTGCAACTGCAAAAGAACAAAATGTAGATGCGATTGGATTGAGTGGATTGATAACACCTTCGTTGGACGAAATGGTTTTTTTGGCGAAAGAGATGCAGCGACAAAACTTTAAAGTTCCGTTATTAATTGGAGGTGCAACCACGAGTAGGGCGCACACTGCTGTAAAAATTGATCCCGAATATGAATGTGCCGTGGTGCATATAAACGATGCTTCACGAGCGGTTACAGTGGTTGGCGATTTGTTGAAAAAGGAAACTTCGGCTCCTTATAAAGAGAATTTAAAAAAGGAATACGACACTTTCCGACAAGATTTTCTGAAGCGACAAAAAGTAAAAAACTATTTGCCAATTTCCGAAGCCAGGAAAAACAAGTTTCAAATTGATTGGAAAACTTCAGAAATAACAAAACCGGAGCAATTGGGTGTGCAGGTTATAAAGAATTTCGATTTAAACTTATTGGTTGATTATTTAGATTGGACTCCATTCTTCAGAAGTTGGGAGTTGCACGGTAGATACCCAAATATATTGACCGATGAGGTTGTGGGCGAGCAAGCTTTAGAATTATTTGAGGATGCAGAGAAGATGCTTCAAAAATTAATTTCAGAAAAACTATTGGAAGCAAGAGCAGTTTTTGGCGTCTTTGAGGCGAATACAATAAACGATGACGATATTGTCGTTTCGGCTCCGCTCAACGACCGTGCTGCGGACACTGAGCGTAGCCGAAGTGTTTTCCGAACCCTCCGCCAACAATCTCAAAAAGCTGCTGGAAAACCCAACATTGCTTTAGCAGATTTTATTGCGCCGAAAGAAACAGGAATTCAGGATTATGTGGGTTGTTTTTGTGTGAGTACCGGTTTTGGAACTACGGAATTGGCAGACAAATATGTTGCAGAACACGACGATTATAATGCCATAATGGTAAAAGCTTTGGCAGACCGCTTAGCTGAGGCTTTTGCTGAATATCTTCACAAAGAAGTACGCACCAATTATTGGGGCTATGCTTCCGAAGAAAACCTTTCCAATGAAGATTTAATTTCAGAAAAATATAAAGGGATTCGTCCGGCGCCAGGTTATCCTGCCTGCCCAGATCATTTGGAAAAATTGACAATTTGGGAGCTTTTAAAAGTGAAAGAAAACATTGACGTTGAATTGACCGAAAGTTTAGCCATGTGGCCGGCAGCTTCGGTTTCGGGTTATTATTTCGCAAACCCAGAAGCTCGGTATTTTGGTCTCGGTAAAATAAAGGAAGACCAAGTTGCAGATTTCGCAAAGCGGAAAAATATGAATTTGGACGAAGCCACAAATTGGTTGAAAACGAATTTGGCAGATTAATAATAAAAAGATACCCGCCTTCGCGGGCATGAATATGAAAGTAACCGAACACATAAAAAACGGAAACGGAAGAACCCAGTTTTCATTCGAGATTTTACCACCTTTAAAGGGGGAAAACATACATTCCATTTTCAGTAATATTGATCCGTTGATGGAGTTTCAACCGCCTTATATAAATGTTACATATCACCGTGAGGAATATATTTTTAAGGAATTGAAAAATGGCTTGATAGAAAAGAAAGTCGTTCGCAAACGTCCGGGAACGGTTGGCATTTGTGCCGCAATCCAAAACAGATATCACGTAGATGCGGTGCCACATATTTTGTGTGGTGGATTTTCGAAAGAAGAAACCGAGAACTTTTTGATAGATCTTCAGTTTTTAGGAATTGACAACGTAATGGCTTTACGCGGGGATGCTGTGAAAAGTGAAACCTATTTTACCCCCGAAAAAGATGGTCATAAATTTGCGTGCGATCTCGTTGATCAAGTTAGTTCATTGAATAAAGGCACTTATTTAGACGACGAACTTCAAAATACATTCCCAACAGATTTCTGTGTAGGTGTGGCGGGTTATCCCGAAAAACATATGGAAGCTCCGAGCAGCGAAAGCGATATTCATTTCCTAAAAAAGAAGATAAAAAATGGAGCAGAATACATTGTAACTCAGATGTTTTTCGACAATGAAAAGTACTTCAAATTTGTTGAGAAATGTAGAGCCGCCGGGATTACTGTGCCGATTATACCGGGGTTAAAACCAATTGCAGTCAAGTCGCATCTCAATTTAATTCCCCACAGGTTTAAAGTAGATTTGCCAGATACATTGGTGAAAGAAGTGGTAAAAGCGAAGGATAACAAAGCCGTGCGCCAAATTGGGATTGACTGGTGCGTGCAGCAAAGCAAAGAATTGGTGAAAGCAGGCGTGCCGTTTTTGCATTATTATTCAATGGGAAAAAGCAGCAATATTAAAGAAATTGCTTCACAGGTATTTTAAGCAGAAAAGAAAATAAATGCTTTCCCTCAAAGTTTGAAGATTAGTTTATCTTTACGACCGTTGAAAAAAAAATGAAGCACCTACTATTACCTTTCATAGCAATACTTACCTGTTTTCCGCTTTTTTCGCAGGATAAGGAATTAAAGCCAATATCATTGGAAGCCGATTTTTTCTACGGCTCAATTCTCGAACACAATCCAGATATTGAACATATAATAACTGGTCACCCAACAGGTTTTATTTTTGCATTTAACAGGAAAACATATGGTTTTAATGAGTGGGAGCGACGCTTTAAATATCCAGATTGGGGTTTTACAGCAGCATATCAAAATTTACACAACGAATATTTAGGAAGTGCTTTCAGCGCCTATGGACACTTCAATTTCTACTTTTTAAAACGTAATTTAATGATTAGGGTTGGGCAAGGAGTTGCTTATGCAACAGACCCTTTTGATCCAATTTCAAACTACGATAACAACGCTTACGGCACACATTTTTTGAGTTCAACGTTTGTGAAGGTAAATTTTGTGCGTGAGAATATTTGGAAAGGTTTGGGATTCCACGCTGGTTTTACCATTATCCACTATAGCAACGCAAACTTTAAAGCACCTAATAATAGTACAAATACGTTAGCACTTAATGCTGGGGTAAGTTATCAGTTAGATTATAAGGAATTTCCAGAATTTATAGTGCAGGAAGATTCACTCAGCAAAACCCATGCAGAACGATTTAAATATAACCTTGCTTTTAGAACTGGTATTAACGAAAGTGATGTTGTTGGGCTAGGCCAGGAACCATTTTTGGTAATTTCGGCTTTTGTTGATAAACGTATTAATTATAAAAGCACTTTTACGGCTGGGGTAGATGTTTTCTACTCTATTTTTCTAAAAGAATTAATTACATATCGTTCTATCGCATATCCTGAAGATAATCTTTCGGGAGACGAAGACCATAAACGCGTTGGCGTTTTTGTAGGCCATGAGTGGCGTTTTAACAAGGTCGCTTTTGTTTCGCAGTTGGGGTATTATGTTTATTATCCGTATGAATTTGAAAATCGGGTTTACAACAGATTGGGTCTGAAAAGATATTTCTTTAGCGATACCGTTTTTGCTGCAGTAACCGTACACGCTCATTGGGCCAAGGCTGAAGCTGTGGAATTTGGCATAGGTTACCGCTTATAATGATTCTGAAATTTTCAGAAATACTAAGTATGAAAAAAATAATTTACATCGCATTAATTCTACTCTTTGCAGGCTGTAGCTCTGACAAAAGTTGGGACTGCATTCAATCTTCAGGAGATATTGTGGAGAAGGAAGTAAATGTTCCGCCATTTACAAAAATTATAGTTTGGGATCGTATAAAGCTATTTATTGAACAAGGAGATGAACAAAAAGTAAGAATTGAAACAGGTGAAAATATAATTTCGGACGTAACGGCTACCGTAACAAATGGCAAGCTGGAAATTCTGAACAGCTATAGCTGCAATTTAGCTCAAGATTATGGACTGACAAAAGTATATATAACCGCTCCAAATATTACTGAAATCCGAAGTAGCACCGGATACCTTATTGAAAGTATTGGCGTGTTGAAATACCCTTCATTAACGCTACTTTCCGAAGATCAAAATAACGAAGATGAATATCAAATCGATGGTGATTTTAAACTGGATTTAGAAGTCGAAAATATAAATATTGTTGCTAACGGTCTTTCAAATTTCTTTTTAAGCGGAACGGCTACTTATGCAAGTTTCGGCTTGTATGCTGGCGATTCCAGAATATATTCTGAAAACCTAATTGTGCAAAACTTATATATCTATCATCGAAGTACTGGTGAAATGATTGTGAATCCGCAATTAACTATTCGCGGTAAAATTGTGAGTTTGGGCAACGTAATCTCCATGCACCGACCACCGATTGTTGAAGTAGAAGAACTCTATCGAGGCAAACTTATTTTTCGATAGTCAATTCAGAAAATAACTTTTCTAAGGTTGTATTTTTTTGATGCAACTGAAGAATTTTCAAACCATTATCGTGGGCAAAATCGAAGACTTTTCCTCGCATATCTTGTTCTGTATCGAAGGTAAGCTGATATACAAAACCAATTGAGTTTTCAACCTTTTCAATTTTTGGCAGCTTATGTAGCGCCACTTCTTCCACACGATAGTCAAACTCAACTTCAATAATTTGCTGTTTATTGTTTTTAAGGTCTTTCAGCTTTTTGTCGAGTACAATTTTACCATTATTTATAATAATTACGCGATCGCAAATAGCTTCTACTTCCTGCATAATATGCGTGGAAAGTAAAACTGTTTTTTCCTTTCCTACGTTTTTAATTAATTCCCTAATTTCAACTAATTGATTGGGGTCTAAACCTGTTGTTGGCTCGTCGAGTATTAATACTTCGGGGTCGTGCAAAAGGGCATTAGCAAGCCCAACACGTTGTCGGTATCCTTTTGAAAGTTGGCTAATCTTTTTATTAGCTTCAGGAGTTAAACCTGTTTTCTGAATAACATTTTCAACCTCAGTTTTTTGAATATTATAAATTCCGGCGTTGAAGAGTAAATATTCCCGAACGTACATATCTAAATAAAGCGGATTGTGTTCGGGCAGATAGCCTACACTTTTTTTAACGGCTATATCATCTTTGGTAACTTCAAAACCGTTGACGATTGCAACGCCTTCCGAAGCAGGAAGAAAGGTGGTTAAAATCTTCATCATGGTAGATTTTCCTGCACCATTCGGGCCTAAAAAGCCTACAATTTCTCCTTTTTCAATGGTGAAGGAAACTTTGTTCAGCGCTTTCTGTTCGCCGTAAATTTTAGTAATATTTTCTACGTGTATCGACATAATTTTTCAAAAACAAAACTACATAATTTTCTTCCGAAGTGATTGTGCTTCCGAAGTAAAAATTTTCTTAAAACGTTTACGAAATAATATTTATTAGCTAATTTAGCCGCGATGAAAATAAATCTTATTTACAATTTTTCCCAAGGGTGGTGGCATATGTTCAAAAACATTTGCTAGTGGGATAATTGTATTATAAATATACTTTGAAAAGTCCCATTTTGGGGCTTTTTTTATGACTTGAATTTATGGAAAATAAAAAGGAATTACGCAACTGGTTAGACGCTTTCGGATTGAATCATCCGCTTGTAATAGCTGGACCTTGCAGTGCCGAAACTGAAGAACAACTATTAAAAATTGCGCACCAATTAAAAGATACAGATACTTCAGTTTTACGAGCAGGAATTTGGAAACCTCGCACGCGACCTGGAAATTTTGAGGGAGTTGGAGCCCTTGGTTTGAAATGGCTTCAAAAAGCGAAGGAAGAAACAGGATTACTCACAACTACGGAAGTTGCAAACGCTAATCACGTAGATTTGGCACTGAAGCACGATGTAGATATTTTGTGGATTGGCGCACGCACAACGGTATCACCTTTTATAGTGCAAGAAATTGCAGATGCTGTACGAGGGACCGATAAAATTGTTTTGGTGAAAAATCCTGTTAATCCAGATTTGGCTTTGTGGCTAGGTGCTGTAGAACGGTTTTATACTGCAGGAATTACTAAACTTGGGGTAATACATCGCGGTTTTTCTACCTATGAAAAGACGCGTTATCGAAATAATCCGGAATGGCAAATCCCGATTGATTTACAAAATGCTTTTCCAGATTTGCCGCTAATTTTAGATCCTTCGCACATTGCAGGTAGACGAGATATTATTTTTGACCTTTGTCAAACTGCACTCGATTTAAATTACGATGGGTTAATGGTAGAAACTCATTTTGATCCTGACAATGCGTGGAGCGATGCCGCACAACAAATAACTCCTGCGACTTTAGATAAAATAACGGTTGATCTTAAAATTCGTAAAGTAGAAGGCGAGGAGGAAGAATTCAAAAATCAGCTAAATACTATGCGTACCCAAATAGATTTAATAGATGATCAAATTATGGACATGTTGGGCAAAAGGATGAAAATAGTCGATAATATTGGAACCTTGAAAAAGAAAAACAACGTTGCCATTTTACAGGTGAAACGATGGAATGAAGTGCTTGGACGAATGATTTTGGAAGGTGAACAAAACAGACTTAGTGAAGAGTTTGTACTGAAAATTTATAAAGCCATTCATCAGGAATCTATTAACCACCAAAAAAAGGTGATAAATGATTGAAAGATTTTGCAACTTTGCGAGATGAAAGGCCTAGTCTATAAATCTACCGGTAGTTGGTACACCGTAAAAGCGGAAAATGGAACTTTTTATAATTGTCGTATAAAAGGTAAGTTCCGCATTGGTGGAATAAAAAGCACAAATCCAGTTGCGGTGGGAGACCACGTAGGTTTTGATGTTGAGAAAAAAGGCGATGAAACGGTGGGTGTAATTAAGGAAATAGACGAGCGTAATAATTATATTATTCGTAAATCGGTTAATCTTAGTAAGCAAACACACATTATTGCTGCCAATATTGATATTGCTTTTATGCTTATTACCCTCAATAATCCACCAACCTTTACCACTTTTATCGATCGGTTTTTGGTTACTGCGGAAGCATATCATATTAAAGCGGTGCTTCTTTTCAACAAAATTGATACTTATAACGAAGACCAATTACTTGAGATAAAATTTCTTGCTGCTCTTTACCGTAAAATAGGTTACGAGTGTATAGGGATTTCTGCCATTACAGGTAAAAATTTAGACAAAGTAAAATCTTTGATGCAGGATAAAGTGACGATGTTTTCGGGCCATAGCGGCGTTGGAAAATCTACCTTAGTTAATGCGCTTGAACCTGGCTTACATTTAAAAACTTCCAAAATTTCTGACCAGCATTTGCAGGGCCAACACACCACAACATTTGCTGAAATGTTCGACCTTTCTTTTGGTGGACAAATAATAGACACACCGGGTATTAAAGGTTTTGGTGTGGTTGAAATGGATAAAGAAGAGTTAGGCGCTTACTTTCCAGAGTTTTTTAAACTGAAGGAAAACTGCAAGTTTAACAACTGTCTTCATTTAGAAGAACCGCACTGCGCAATTAAAAATGCATTAGAAAACGAAGAAATTGCGTGGTCTAGGTATAAAAGTTATTTGCAAATTTTGGCTGGAGAGGAAGATCATTTCCGAAAAGATATTTACGAGAAATAAAGGTTCAAATTTCTAAAAGTATTACCGTTATCAACTAACCTTAACTCAATAACTCAAAATGCGGGTATTAATTCAAAGAGTAAAAAAAGCCTCTGTTACCATTGACGGGAAAATCTTTTCTGAAATAAATCAGGGTTTACTTATTTTATTAGGAATTGAAGCTGAAGATTCCCACGACGATATTGACTGGTTAGCAGGAAAAATTGCACGTTTACGGATTTTTTCGGATGAAAATGATGCTATGAACCTCTCGGTTCAAGATATTAACGGCGACTGTTTAGTGGTTAGCCAATTTACACTTCACGCAAATACAAAAAAAGGAAACCGTCCTTCATTTATAAATGCGGCTAAGCCTGAAACTGCAATCCCACTCTACGAAAAATTCCTGCTTCAGCTTGAAAATGAAATTAATAGAAAAGTAAAAACAGGAAATTTTGGCGCCATGATGGATGTGGCATTAATTAATGACGGACCGGTAACAATTTGGATAGATTCAAAAAAAAGAGAATAATTCCTTTAACTTTTTCTTAACCTTTAAAATTTTTTATATATTGCCAAGCAATTATAGAAATTCTTGAACTAGCTCCCCGCAACATTCAATTTTGATTAGTATGAATGATCTTATCGTTCAATTTTGCTATTCCTCATGTAACTCCTATATATGAAAAACATTTTTTGTTTTGCATTGCTTCTTTGCGGTGCTCATATTTTCGCGCAAAACGAATATTCCATTGCGTCTATTCCAAAAGATCTTAAAGAATACGCTAATAGTGTGTTATTAGATGAGTTGGTTGAAATTGATGTAAGCAATTTCAATAAGATGAATGTAAAAACCCGCCGGGTTACGGCTGTGCTTAACAAACTTGGTGACGGCGATTCACGACTCTATGCCTTTTATGACCCTAACTCTCGCGTTAAGGATATTGAGGTTAGGATTTATAATGCCTCTGGTAAAGAAATTGAGCATTTCAAAAAGAAGGATTTTATGGATGTGAGTCGTACGGGCTCCAGTATCTATAGTGATGACCGTATGTTGGGCATAAACTACACCCCAACAACATATCCTTATATTGTAGTTTTTGAAAAGGAAACTGAAACTGGAGATACTGCATTTTTGAGTCCGTGGTATCCATTGAATGGGTATGCTGAAAGTACTAAAAAGAGCGTGTTGAAAATTAAATTCGACCCTTTGAATAAGCCTAAGTATAAGGCACAAAATTTAGAAGGTTACAACATTACAATTTCCGAAAATCCGGAAGAATTAATATTCACAGCTACCGATCTTAAAACAATAAGATACGAAGAGCACAGTCTTTCGCAGAGTAAAATTTTCCCAATTATTTATGTGGCGCTCAATAATTTTAAACTAAAAGGAACTGCAGGTTCGGGCAAAGACTGGCAACAGTTTGGAAGCTGGATGGCTAAAAGTTTACTTGCCGACGTAAATGAACTTCCTGCGGGCACGCTTGCACAAGTTAGAAGTCTAGTAGCTAATGAAACCACAAACGAAGGTAAAGCTCGAAAAATTTACAAATATGTGCAGGATAAAGTTCGCTACATCAGTATACAAATAGGTATTGGAGGGTGGAAACCGATGCTGGCTTCAGACGTAGATAAGCTTAGTTATGGCGACTGTAAAGCACTAACTAATTATACAAAGGCGTTACTTGATGCCGTTGGTGTGCCATCGTATTACACAGTTGTGTATGGAGATGCTATGGAATGGGATATTATGGAAGATTTTTCTTCGCTTCAAGGAAATCACGTTATACTTGGTATTCCTAATGAGGCTAATGAAATAACGTGGCTTGAATGTACCAGCCAAGACACTCCTTATGGCTACATAGGTAATTTTACAGATGATAGAAATGTGCTGATAATTACACCCGAAGGAGGTAAAATTGTACGTACCACGGTTTATAATACTAAAGAGAATACACAAGTAAACAATGCAAAAGTAAAGATAGATGCAGAAGGAAATGTAACTGCCACTTTGAATACTGTTTCAAAAGGACTTCAGTATGATAAAATGTATATTCTTCCAAAACGAAAACAAGAAGATTTAGATGAATATTACAAGGAGAAGTGGGGTTATATAAATGGATTTTCTATTGTTGATGTAAAACTCAATAATGATAGAGAAGCCGTGGTTTTCACTGAAGATTTAGCACTTAATATTCCTAATTATGCGAATCCAGTAGGTAACGATTATCTTTTTTGCGCCAATATTTTCAATCAAAATCAACACATCCCGCCGCGAATTGAAAACCGAAAACAAAATCTTTACATCGGCACTGGCTATGTAGATATAGATTCTGTTGAGGTTGAGCTACCTGAAAATTTTGAGGTGGAAGGTCTTCCCGAAGAAACTATTTTGGAAACCAAATTTGGAAAATACGAGATGAGCTTTAGCAAAACCGATGCTCATAAAGTAATATACAACAGAAAAATTACCATAAACAAAGGCGATTATCCGCCTTCTGAATATGAAAATTACCGCGATTTTCTTCGGTCAATCGCACGACTTGATAAAACAAAAATTCTTTTAAAACAAAATGTACAATAAACAACAGAATATTATGAAATCTAGCCTACTTACAGTAATTGCAGTTATGTGTTTTGTTAGCACAGCTGTAGCTCAAAATTATAAATTTGGAAAAGTTTCCAAAGAAGAATTGGTTCAAAAAGTGCATCCTACGGAGCCTACGGCCGATGCCGCAGTTTTATACAGAGAAATTCACGCCGAATTTCAATACACAAATAGCGATGGTTTTTATATGGTTACCGATATTTTCGAGCGTGTTAAAATCTATAATAAAGAAGGTTTTGATTGGGCTTCTAAAGAAGTAGACCTTTATCAAGGCGATTCGGGATCTAAGGATGAAATTACTGGTTTAAAAGCCTATACTTACTTTTTGGATGGGAGTGGTGATATAGAAGAAGTGAAATTAAGAAACGACGGTGTTTTTGAAGAAAAAACAAGTAAATACCTTCACAAAACGAAATTTACAATGCCCGACATTCGTGAAGGCTGCGTAATAGAATATAAATACACTATTAAATCTCCGTTTATCGGCAACATTGATGAGTTCAGTTTTCAAGAGATTATTCCGGTTGAAAAAGTAGAAATACGTTTCGCTTCTCCAGAGTATTTCGTATTCAAGACACATCAAAAAGGCTGGGTTCCTTATAAAGTTGAAAAGGATGGTAGAGACCGAACAATTGCATTGGCAAACTCTCGTTCAGAATACGATATATACGGTAACAGAACATCTAAAGGTGGACCGAGAGATTTAAGATTTAAAGAAGATATTTACACAATTAATTTAGCCAATGTGCCAGCAATGAAAGAAGAAGCATTTGCCGGAAATATTGATAACTATGCCACTGGACTTAAATTTGAATTGAGTTATGTAGATTTTCCTGGCAGCTCAATGAAATCCTATTCAACTACTTGGGAAGATGTTTCAAAAGGGATTTACAAAGTAGATTCATTCGGCGACGAATTGGAAAAGGACAATTATTTTGAAGATGATCTAAATAGTCTATTAAGTGGTGTTAGCAGTCCCGAAGAGAAAGTATCAAAGATCTTTTCGTTTTTATTGAACAAAATGACTTGGAATAATTTCACGGGTTATTACACTAACGAAGGTGTAAAGGAAGCTTATAAAAAAGGATCGGGTAATGTGGCTGATATTAACCTAATGCTCATTGCTATGTTACGAAAGGCTAATCTTGACGCCAATCCAGTATTGGTAAGTACCAAAACTCACGGTATTCCGCTATTCCCAACACGTAATGGTTTTAATTATGTAATAGCCGGCGTTGAACTTCCTGGTGGAATTGTATTGCTAGATGCAACCAATAAAGATGCAGAAATTGGCGTGTTAAAGTCGAGTGTGTTAAACTGGCAAGGGCGCGTAATTAAAAAAGATGGCACTTCTGGTTGGGTTTCATTAAACTCTTTGGTTCCCGCAGTAAAAAGCGCAATGGTAAGTGCAGAAATCAATCCAGATTTTTCAATTGTGGGTAAAGCTCAAAATAGATTTACTGGTAATTATGCTTTCAAATACAGAACAGAGTTTAAAAGTTTAAACGAAGATTCAAGACGAAAAGCGATTGAAAAGGATACGAAGCAAACAGAATTATCGAATGTAAATTTCGAAAATTTAAGCACCTTAGGGAAACCCGTTGCTTTAGAATATGATTTTGAAACACTCGATGCAGTTGAAGATGTAGCAGGAAAATTATATTTTTCACCTTTAATTTTTATGGCCACGACTGAAAATCCTTTTAAACCTGAAACGCGTTCATACCCTATAGATTTCGGCTATCCTATGAAAGATCGTTATATTGTAAATATAGATTTGCCGGAAGGTTATAATGTTGAATCATTGCCTGAAAATGCAGTGTATAATCTAGGAGAAGGAGTAGGAAGCTACCGTTACTTAATTACGCAAATAGGTAATAAACTTCAGGTTTCTGTAGAACTTTCTATCAATACTTCTTTAATAGCTGCTGCGGAATACGGAAATTTGAAAAAATTCTTTGAACTTTTAGTAGCGAAAGAAAACGAAAAAGTTGTACTTTCTAAAGCATAATGGATATCAAAAACGCACAACAAGCAGTAGATGCTTGGATTAAAACACACGGGGTACGCTATTTTAATGAGCTTACCAATATGGCACAGCTCACCGAAGAAGTGGGCGAAGTTGCACGTATTATTGCCCGCCGCTATGGTGAGCAAAGTGAAAAGAAAAGTGACAAAAATAAAGATTTGGGCGAAGAGCTTGCAGATGTTATTTTTGTGGTACTTTGTTTAGCCAACCAAACCGGTGTTGATCTTGAAGACGCTTTTCAGAAAAAGTTGGATGTAAAAACCAAACGCGATCACGACAGGCACCACAGCAACGAAAAATTAAAATAGTATGTTTAAAAGAGTTATAAATACAAAAGGTTTTTGGAAATCGGTATTGTCGCTAACAATTGCTTCTGCTATCCTTTTTACAATTGTGAAGTGGGCAATAGAAGGTTTTGAGACGACTTTTTTCACTGAAAGAAATCCTTTTGTGTTTTTCGTAATCCTTATTTTGGCAGGCTTTATTTACGGCTTTCTTGTAACCTTTGGAAAATTTAGGTCCAAGCTCAAAGAAAACGATAAACGGAAATGAAAGCCAATCTTAAACGCGGTAAATTTCCAATAGAAAATGTAAAAATCAATATAGGCGGTTCCAAAAGTGAATCGAACCGATTGTTGATTTTACAGGCGCAGTTTCCAAATATTACTATTCAGAATCTTTCCGAAAGTGATGATACTGTTGCGCTTCAAATTGGTTTGCAAAGCTCAGAAGGTATTGTAGATATTCATCATGCCGGAACGGCGATGCGTTTTTTGACAGCGTATTTTTCGGCAAAACAAGCTACCCAAACAACGCTCACCGGAAGCCAACGAATGCAAGAAAGACCAATTGGTATTTTGGTAGATGCATTAAAAAATTTAGGAGCAACTATTGAATACGTAAATCAAGATGGCTTTCCTCCTTTGAAAATTACGGGTAAAAATCTTCTTAAAAATGAAGTAACGATTAAAGCTAACGTGAGTAGTCAGTATATTTCTGCGCTTATGTTAGTTGCGCCAATGCTACCCAGCGGTCTGAAAATTAATCTCGAAGGAGAAACTACTTCGGTGCCTTATATTGAAATGACACTTTCACTTTTGAGAAGTATCGGTATAGAAGGAAATTTCGACAAAAATATAATCACCATTTCATCGGCAAAAACTGTAGAAAGCACCTCATTAACAGTAGAATCAGATTGGAGTTCGGCGTCTTATTTTTATAGTTTGGTAGCGCTATCTAAAGATTGCAAAATAACACTCGGAAGTTTTTCTGAAGAAAGCTTACAGGGCGATGCTGCGTTGGTTCAGATTTACGATTCTTTGGGCGTACAAACTGTTTTTAATACTTCAGAAAAGACTATTTCGCTCTCGAAAAAAAATATAGAATTACCAGATTCTATTATGCTCGATCTTACAAATACGCCAGATTTGGCACAGACTATTGCCGTAACTTGTTTTGGTTTGGGCATAGGTTGCAAGCTTACGGGGCTTCACACCTTAAAAATTAAAGAAACCGACAGGCTAACAGCTTTAAAAAACGAATTGGAAAAATTAGGGGCAACGCCTCAAATTGATGACAATTCTTTAAATCTGGAAAAGTCTTTTCAAATTAACCCGAATGTGTTGATAGAAACTTATCAAGATCACAGAATGGCGATGGCCTTTGCGCCGCTGGCGGTTAAAACAAGCTTGACAATAAACAATGCAGAAGTAGTTTCAAAATCATATCCTAGCTTTTGGGAAGATTTAAAAAAAGTGGGTTTTGACTGTTCTTTAAGCGATTCTTCAAAATAATAAACCTTCTAAGTTAGCAGCCAGTAAGCTATAGTAAAGATTTCCAAATAATAAAAGGTCTTTTACTTGACAACGCCTGTTTTGAGGTTGTATATTTGCAGCCTTTTAAAATCTAAAGACAACTCGCAATATGGGAATGAAACTTTCAAATTTTGGCTTTACTCTTCCAGAGGAATTATTGGCTGAGTATCCGGCTCCAAACCGTGACGAATCACGACTTATGGTGCTAAACCGAAAAACCAAGACAATTGAACACAAAATGTTCAAGGATATTATTGATTATTTTGATGAAGATGATGTACTGGTAACCAACAATACAAAGGTTTTTCCTGCACGTTTGTTCGGAAATAAAGAAAAAACAGGAGCTCGAATTGAAGTTTTTCTTTTAAGAGAGTTGAATCCAGAAACCCGTCTTTGGGATGTTTTGGTAGATCCAGCGCGAAAAATTAGAATTGGAAACAAACTATATTTTGGCGAGGACGAAACACTTGTTGCAGAAGTTATAGACAATACAACTTCTCGTGGAAGAACGCTTCGTTTTCTTTTTGACGGTTCTTATGAAGAATTCCGCAATAAATTGACAGAATTGGGCGAAACTCCACTTCCAAAATATATAAAGAGAGAAGTAGAACCAGAAGATGCAGAACGTTACCAAACTATTTTTGCAAAAAATGAAGGAGCTGTAGCAGCGCCAACCGCTGGTTTACACTTTTCAAAACACTTGTTAAAGCGTCTTGAAATTAAAGGTGTAAGTATAGCAGAAGTTACATTGCACGTAGGCTTGGGAACTTTCAGCTCTGTTGAGGTTGAAGATCTTTCAAAACATAAAATGGATTCTGAAGAAATGGAAATTACTCAGCAATCTGTAGATATTATCAATACAGGTATTCAGAGGAAAAAAAGAGTATGTGCTGTAGGTACAACGGCAATGCGTGCTTTGGAGAGTTCAGTTTCTTCAAACCACACGCTAAATGCTTACAAAGGTTGGACTAATAAATTTATCTTTCCTCCGTATGATTTCAGTATTGCAAATGCAATGATTAGTAACTTCCATACTCCAAAGTCTACTTTATTAATGATGGTTTCAGCATTTGCTGGACACGAATTTATTAAAGAAGCGTATGCAGAAGCTATTAAAGAAAAATACAAGTTTTACTCATATGGTGATGCAATGTTGATTATCTAAATCAAGCCCCATAAATACTAATGAATCCCGATATAAATCGGGATTTTTTATTTTGTAAGCGTTTGGTTTCCAAATGTCAAAATAAAGAGATACCTTAGTGTTCGTTTTTAAAAATACTAACCAGCGGGCTTAATGAAAAAAACTACGATTTTCTTCATTTTATGTTTCTACGTTCTTATTGCCTTTCCACAAGGTAATGGGGATGATTTCCCTATGAGTTGGGATTTAGATTTACCACAACAGCCCGATGTTATTCGCCTTCCAACTTTAGACTTAGAGTTAATAGTACAGCAAGATAGCATTAACGACTTAGACAAAAGTATGCCTTGGCGCTACGGAATTGAAATACCTTTAAACCTAAATATGAATCAAGGTGGGTTGTGGACTACACTTCCCAATGGTGCTAAAATATGGCGCACTACCATCCAATCCCACGGAGCGCTTAATTTGAGTGTAAATTTTAGCGATTTTTATTTACCCCCAGGCTCCAGAGTTCAACTATACAATCAAGACAGAACGGATATTACTCGAACTTTTAATAATGCGCAGACCCGAATTAACGGTCAATTGGGAACGTGGTTTGTAGAAGGTGAAATTATCTGGATTGAATACTATCAGCCTCCTAGCACGAAAGAATCACCACGACTTCAAATAACTAATGTTATCCATGGTTACAGAATGGGTAGTGTAAATGCATTCGTTGAAGGCATTCGCGGTATGAACGAATCTGGAGATTGTAATTACGATGTAAACTGTTCTGTTGGTAGCGATTTCGACACAAAAAAAGATTTAATTAAAAAATCAGTAGCACTCTTAAATTTAGGAAACGGGCATTTATGTTCTGCTGCATTGGTGAATAATACACAGAGTGATAAAACGCCATACATATTAACCGCCAATCATTGTTTGGATAATAGTAGTCCGGCGTTATGGACTATTCGTTTTAATTGGGTAAGTCCAAATCCTGTCTGCGGAACCGATGAAGAGAGTGGAGATTTACAAACAAATTTTACCATCAGCGGCGCCGAATTAAAAGCGAACAATAGCAAAAGTGATTTTGCGTTGGTTCAGCTTTTTGAGAAAATCCCAGATTCTTGGGATGTTGCTTTTGCTGGATGGGACAACACAGATACCGACCCGCTTTACGAAGTGGGAATTCACCACCCCAATGGCGATATTATGAAAATATGCCGCGATGATTCTGGCGCCACAAAAGTTGATGCAAATGGTACAGAAGTATGGTTAATTGGCGGTGGCGCCCATGGAAGTGGTAATGGCTGGGAAATTGGCACTACCGAAAGTGGATCTTCTGGTTCGCCACTTTTTGACGAAAACGGACGTATTATCGGGCAATTATATGCAGGTCAGTCTGCGTGTGTCGGTTTAGAAAATAATCAGGAGTACGATATTTATGGCAGGTTTGGGGTTTCTTGGAATGCTGGTAACACTCCCGAAACTCGCTTGATGGAGTGGTTAGACCCCACTAATTCGGGTCACACATATGTAGAAACGATTCAAAATCTTTTGAATATTCCAGATTTTGAACTTATTGGAGACCTTAAAATTTATCCCAACCCGGCTAGTACAACCATTACGGTTGAGAACACTAGATTTCCGCACCTATCATTTCAGTTTTTGAATGCTTTGGGGCAACGCATCCATTCAGGCTCATTGTCTAATACCAATAACACCATAAATGTGGCAAACCTAGCTGATGGTGTATATTTCCTTTATTTAATAGATGAGGATAGCAAGGATTCTATAACCAAAAAGATTATTATTAATAAATAAACCATAATTCTATTATTGTTGAAATGCCTCTATTCTGCAAAGGAAAGGGGCATTTTACTTTTAAATACAGTAATTTTGCACAATGATTGCAGAAAAAAGAGATATAAGAGCACTTTCAAAAGAAGAACTTCGAAGTTTTTTCGAAAGCATTGGCGACAAAGCTTTTCGTGGAACCCAAGTTTACGATTGGTTGTGGAGCAAAGGAATTCATAGTTTTGATGATATGACGAATCTTTCCAAAGAAACGCGCGCGCATTTGGATGAAAATTTTGTTATTAACCACATTAAGGTAGATCATATTCAAAAAAGTAATGACGGTACAATTAAGAACGCTGTAAAGCTTCATGATGATCTTATAGTTGAATCAGTTTTAATTCCCACAAAAAAGCGCACCACCGCTTGCGTTTCATCACAAGTAGGTTGTAGTTTAGATTGTAGATTCTGCGCTACGGCGAAGCTTAAAAGAATGCGAAATCTAAACCCCGATGAAATTTATGACCAAGTAGTGGCTATTGACAGAGAAAGTCGCTTATATCACAACAAACCGCTTTCAAACATTGTTTTTATGGGAATGGGCGAACCACTAATGAATTATAAAAATGTTTTGAGTTCTATTGAAAAAATTACTTCGGAAGAAGGCTTGGGGATGTCTCCAAAACGGATTACCATTTCTACATCTGGTGTGCCTAAAATGATAAAGAAATTGGCAGATGATGAAGTTAAATTTCACCTTGCTGTATCATTGCATTCCGCTATTCAGGAAACACGGGAGCAAATTATGCCTTTTGCAAAAAGCTTCACTTTAGTTGACCTTCGCGAATCTTTGGAATATTGGTATAGCAAAACGAATCGTAAAATTACTTACGAGTACATTGTTTGGAAAGATATAAATGATAAGTGGGCAGATATTGAAGCACTCGTTACATTTTGCAAATATGTGCCTTGTAAAGTGAATATTATTGAGTACAATCCTATTGACGACGGTCATTTTCAGCAGGCTTCTTCATCCATAATAGACGATTATATACAAGCGTTGGAACACGATAGAATTCCTGTAACAGTCCGCCGAAGCAGAGGGAAAGATATTGATGCTGCCTGTGGGCAGTTGGCAAATAAACAATAAAAAAAAGAGCGGCCAAAGGCCGCTCTTTTCAATTCAATATAAAACGTAAATTAGTTTTTTACGATTTTAAAAGACTTGATTGCTCCGTCAATAGATACAGTAGCAATGTAAATTCCAGACTGTAATCCTGAAAGTTCAATAGTTTCGTTGTTGCTGCTCAATTTTTGAGAAACAACTTGTTGACCTAACATATTGTAAAGTGCAACATTCTCCATTAAAGTGCTTGCTGAAAGATTTAATTGGTTGTTTGCTACAAAGTATTCAAAACCTTTGAACTCATTAGTTCCAACAGCTAAAACACCACTTACCATTACGTCATCAATAGAAAGAAAGTCCATATCACTAACATCGTGATGTCTGAAAGCTATGTAAACAGTCTCACCAGACAAGCTTGAAAGATCTAAAGAACGCTCAAATTGAGTTCCTGCATCTGCTGGGTCATCATAAATTTCAGTGAAAGTTACCGTAGCAGCTTCTAAATCAACGATGTCACTACTAGTGGCAACATATACAGTATATTTTTCTAAGTCCCATTCAGCTGCTGCAGCCTGAACTTTCCAAGTTAATTCAACGTTTCCACTAGCAGTTGTCAAATCAATAGCTGGAGAAACAATCCAATTATCTGGAGTTAAAGCAGTACCGCCTTGCCAAGATCTTGAAATAATTGAAATCGGTGTTACTGGGTTTCCGTCAGTGTCTTCTACAACAAAAAGATCAGCCCACAAGTTTCCGTCGCCATCTTCATCGTAAAGAGTCCAATCTGAAACATCTTCGTCATTAAAGTCGTCTGAGAAAAAAGTAGTCTGTGCAGTCATTGCAAAGCCAGCAAATAATGCGGCCATTAATGTAATTTTTTTCATTTTAAATATTATTAGGGTTAAATTTATTTTCCAAAAATAGGTTTTGAGCTTTCGGGATTGCTTATTTCCGTACGGTTTAACGCCTTTTAGTATATTCGTATATATATCCTCGTATACTGATGTATCACTATCTTTATAACAGCGTACTTACACAATTCTGTTTATAAACTTGCAACAAGGGTGTTTTAATAAAGGACTGATGGGTCGCCTATTATTAATTCTGTTAAACTTAGTTTTTCTAACAGACAATAAACCCTTCTAGCTTTTAAACTGGTTTGAAACTGTCGTCCTATTTTAACTATCTTTGACGCTTTATGAAGATAGTTTCACGCATAAAACTTCCCATTGAATTAGAAATGGAGCTTTTCGAGAAAAAGTTCTCCGCTTCTATGTCGTCTAAAGTTTCCCTTCTCAATAGAATTACGCACTATGTTGTAAATAGAAAGGGAAAACAAATGCGACCCATGTTCGTTTTTCTAATTGCGAAAATGACCAACAATGGCGAAGTAAACGAACGCACGTATCGTGGCGCTTCGGTAATTGAATTAATACACACGGCAACTTTAGTGCACGACGATGTGGTGGACGACAGTGATCGCCGTCGCGGATTTTTCTCTATAAATGCGCTTTGGAAGAATAAAATTGCTGTGTTAGTGGGTGATTATCTGCTTTCAAAAGGATTATTACTTTCTATTGATAATGATGATTTCGATCTGCTAAAAATAATCTCAGTCGCAGTTCGCGAAATGAGCGAGGGTGAATTACTTCAGATTGAAAAAGCCCGCCGACTCGATATTACTGAAGAAATCTATTTTGAAATTATACGTCAAAAGACAGCTACTTTAATCGCAGCCTGTTGCGCAATGGGAGCCCGTTCCGTAATGGCACCAGATGAAGAAGTTGAAAAAATGCGCAAGTTTGGCGAACTCATCGGTACAGCTTTTCAAATAAAAGATGATCTTTTCGATTATGGTAACGAGCATATCGGCAAACCCACGGGTATCGATATTAAGGAGCAAAAAATGACGCTTCCTTTAATATATGCCTTAAATAATGCGACTTCCGAAGAAAAAAAATGGCTTATCAATTCCGTTAAAAATCATAATAAAGACAGCAAACGCGTAAAAGAAGTTATCGCTTTTGTGAGGGATAATGGCGGTTTGGATTATGCCGTTGTAAAAATGAAGGATTTCCAGCAACAAGCGCTTCTACTTTTAAATACCTATCCTGCTTCGCCCTATAAAGATTCGCTAGAGTTGATGGTGAATTATGTTATAGACCGGAAAAAGTAGCAGCTTGCAGTCTCAGTTTCCAGTGGTAAACTGAATACTGCCACTGAAAACTGAAAACTTTTTTCTTCCAGGCAACCTTTTTTAAAAAACCTGCGTCTATTAAAATAGAAGCCTATAAAAGCGAAGCGTATTTTGAAAATAATACCCTTACATAAAAATTATTCTAAGTTGATTAGCAAGTCGTCTAAAGGCGATCGCCGCGCGCAGCATCAATTGTTTGAAATGTTTTCGCCCAAAATGTTGGGTGTTTGCAGACAGTATTTAAAAAACAACGATTTGGCTGAAGAGGTAATGTTAACCGGGTTTTTCAAGGTATTTACAAATTTAACTGCTTTTAAAAACGAAGGTAGTTTTGAAGGATGGATACGCCGAATAATGGTAAACGAAAGTATTTCGCAACTTCGGAAGGACAAAAAATTACATTTTATTTCTGAATCTGAAATTGAGAATACAACCGCCCATTCCACTTTTATTGAAACCGAATTAGAAACGGCTGAAATTCAAAAAATGATTGACAATCTGCCCGACGGTTACAAAACGGTTTTTGTGCTCTACGCGGTTGAAGGTTACAAACACGGTGAAATTGCAGAGCTATTGCAGATAAGTGAAAGCACTTCAAAGACACAACTTTTTAAAGCACGTAAAATGCTTCAAAACATGGTAAAACAACAAAATAATATAAGTTATGGCACCTTATAAATTAGAAGATAATATTCGCGAAAAGCTAGAGGCGAGGGAACTAAAACCTTCTTCCGAAGCTTGGAAAAAACTAGAGGCAAAATTAGATGCCGAACAACCTAAAAAGAAACCAGTGCTTTGGTATTACGCTGCAGCAAGTTTTGTGGGTTTCTTAATTCTGGCCTCGGTTTTCTTAGGCAGAAATAATACAGAAGTAATCAATCAAATTGTAGAAGAAAACCCCGAGCAATTGATTGAAAATGAATCTGAAATTATTCCCAACAACTCTGAAGTTACTGAAATTGTTTCCGATGAAAATAATTCAGAAAAAGAAACTGAAAAGAAACAAGAAACGAATTCAACTCAATTAAAAACACTTCCGCAGAAAAAATCTGTAATTGATGAAAAGATAGAAAAAAGTGAGGCTATTGCAACAACTTCCGAAAGCGAAAAACAATCTAAAAAGGATGCTTATGCAACCACTTCGGGCTTAAATTCTGAAGCATTAGCGAAGGAAGAAGAAAAACTTTTGAATAATAAAATAGATGAAGTGGTTGCTTCGGTTAAAAAACTTCAGCAGAATAACTCGGAGGTTTCTATAAGTGAAGTGGAAAACCTGTTAAACAACGCTCGCCGCGAAATACAGACCCAACGAATTTTAAACAGCCCGAAAGTAGATGCCACTGCATTGCTTCAGGATGTGGAAGTGGAGTTGGAAAAAAGCTTCCGCGACAAAGTTTTTGACGCCCTCGGCGAAGGTTTTCAAAAAGTGCGCACCGCCGTTTCGGAACGAAATGATTAGCTGTATCTCCTCTCTAGCGTAACATTTTTTGTGCAGTCTAAAGACAGGCAAAAGTTTATTATAAGTATCAATTAACATTCATCAATAATTCATCATTAATCAAAAAAATCGAACAGTTATGAAATCACTAATCACGATTACACTTGCGCTCACAATATGGCTTTTAGCCGGTGTTTATGCACAAGCACAGCAAACAACCCCAGAAACACAAACTGCTGTTGAGCAGCTAAGTGCGTTAAAAGAAAAGATTATCCAAGAGGAAAAAGACGCGCTAAAAGTAGAAATTGAAAGAATAAATACGTTGTTAAACAGTGATGGCGTTACCGAAGCAGAGGGCGAAATTTTAAAACAAAAAGCTGCAGAAAAGCACGCGCTAAACATCGAAAATCGTTTGGCGATAATTGATAATAAGATTGCACTGCTAAAGCGAAATGGTGCTAGGGACATTGATGATAGCGGGTTAAGCATCCGTATTGGGTATAATGATAAAAAAAGTAAGGAAGAAGGCTTGTTGAATATAGAAGTCAAAACAAAGAAGCGAAAGTACGATCGGAGAACTTCCTCAGATCTCGTCTTCGCTTTTGGTCTGAACAACGCCACAACAGAAGGCGAATCTTTAAAAGATTCCGACTTTAAAGTTGCCGGAAGCCGTTTTGCCGAACTTGGCTGGGCGTGGAAAACCCGTGTTTTTGATAACACAAATTGGTTGCGAATTAAGTATGGTGTATCCTTCCAATTTAACGGATTGAAGCCAACAGACAACCGATTTTTTGTAGATGCTGGAGAACAGACCGAGCTGCAAACCTATCCTTTAAATTTGGACAAGTCAAAATTTAGAATGGACAATCTAGTTGTGCCATTTCACTTCGAGTTTGGGCCTTCAAAAAAGATAGAGCACGATGATTACTTTCGTTATAATACCGAAAATAAACTTACAGTTGGTCTAGGAGGTTATGCGGGAATAAATTTGAGCACTCGTCAAAAACTAAAATTTGAAGAAGATGGCGAAGACCAAAAACTAAAATTAAAAGCAAATTATAACACTAACCAATTTATCTACGGCCTTAGTGGTTATATAGGTTGGCAAGGCGTGGCGCTATATGCCAAATACGATCTCAACACAATTTTTAAAAACAATCCCGTAGACCAACACAACGTTTCTCTAGGTTTACGCTTCGATGTAGATTAGCCAGAACGACTTTCATTATTCGTTTGTTTATAAACCTGCAAGGTTTTCAAAACCTTGTAGGTTTCTCTTTTATATATTGTTATTTTTACCGAGAGCTTCATTCTATTAACCAATAACCACTCACAACAACTTTGATCTCCAAAACCACAATAGAAAACGTTTTTGAAACCGCCCGCGTAGAGGAGGTAATTGGTGATTTTGTTCAGCTAAAAAAATCTGGAACCAATTATAAAGGTCTCAGCCCATTTACCGATGAACGATCGCCGAGTTTTATGGTGAGTCCCGTTAAACAGATTTGGAAAGATTTTAGTAGCGGAAAAGGCGGAAATGTAGTTTCATTTTTAATGGAACACGAACATTTCACCTATCCAGAAGCCATAAAGTTTTTAGCTAAAAAGTATGGTATTGAAATAGAAGAAACCGAGCAAACTTCTGAAGATAAAGAACAGGCCAACGAACGCGAAAGCCTCTATTTAGTTAGTGAATTCGCGAAAAATTATTTCCACAGCACCTTATTAAAAACCGAAGAAGGCAAAGCCATTGGTCTTTCCTATTTCAAAGAAAGAGGTTTTACAGACGAAACCATTAAAAAGTTTGAACTGGGTTATTCGCCAGATTCTTGGGATGCTTTTACTAGCCACGCCATTAAAAAAGGCTACAAGCTAGAATTTCTTGAGAAAACGGGTCTTTCAATTGTAAAAGAAGAAAAGCAGTTTGACCGTTTTAAGGGAAGGGTAATGTTTCCGATTTTAAGTATGAGCGGTCGTACGTTAGGTTTCGGTGGGCGTATTTTAACTTCAGATAAAAAAGCAGCAAAATATTTAAACTCTCCCGAAAGCGATATTTACCACAAAAGTAAAGTGCTTTACGGAATTTTTAACGCCAAACAAAGCATCGCCAAAGAGGATAATTGCTATTTGGTGGAAGGATATACAGATGTTATCCAGTTTCACCAAACGGGTATTCACAACGTTGTTTCTTCTTCGGGAACGGCTTTAACTTCGGAACAGATTCGGCTAGTTAATCGCCTAACCAAAAACATTACCGTTCTTTTTGATGGTGACGCTGCGGGGCTTCGTGCTTCTCTTCGCGGGATAGATTTGATTTTGGAGCAAGGGATGAACGTGAAAATTTGCACCTTCCCAGAAGAGGAGGATCCAGATAGTTTTTCGCGTAAAAATTCTTTGGAAGAACTCACGCTCTATTTAGAAGAAAACGCCAAAGATTTTATCACTTTCAAAGCTTCTTTGTTAGCTACTGATGCAAAGAACGACCCGATTAAAAAAAGTGAAACCATCCACGATATGGTTAATAGCATCGCGAAAATACCCGATGTTATTCAGCGTGAAGTGTACATTAAGGAATGTTCGCGGATTATGGATATTTCGGAACAAGTGTTATTTAATACGCTAGCGCAGATTTTTCAGAAAGACAAAAAGGAAGCTGCCAAAAAAACCAATGTTCAGCAGGAACCATTTGAAGTTATTCCTGCGGAAAAAAAGTTTGAAAAAGTAGATGTTCAGCTTGAATTGGAGCAAAAAATAATTGAGCTGTTGCTGCTTTATGGAAATGTTGAGGAAGATTTTGAAGATTTAATACTTGAAGCAGATGACAAGGGCGAGATTTCACTTAAACCTGAAATTCACAAATCTCGGGTTTTTGAAAAGATATATCTCGATTTGCAGGATGATGAAATTGAGTTTACCAATCCTGAGTTCAAAGATTTATATTTTGAAGTAGTGAACAGGTTTAACCTAAATCCGGAAGCGAAAGCTGAAACTTTTATAAATGATTTGAAACCCGAACTAGCATCTGCCGTCACCCATATATTAATGGAAGAGGAGCGCTATGTGTTGCACGATTGGGAGCGGAAAGAAATTTATGTTAAGCAGAAGGAAAAGACGATTGCCCAAATTGTTAGTGAAACTATTCTAAATCTACGCCGTCACTTGGTTTCTCAAAAAATAAATGAATTGTCTGAATTGATGAAGGAGGGAAAGAATACCGACAATGATTCTGGCCTTCAGGAAATTGTAGATTATATAAGCCTTAAAAAAGTGCTTTCCAATAAACTTAATCGCGTGCTTTAAATTAATTATACTGAAACATTCTGGCTTGGTTAATTAATTCAGCCAAATTTGAGAGATTTAATTTTTTTAAGAGTCTTGTTTTGTAGGTGCTCACGGTTTTTTCATTGATTTCTAAGAGCGATGCAATGTCTTTATTGCGTTTGCCATTTGAAAGAAGGTTAAGCACTTCTATTTCTCTAGCTGAAAGTTTTTTGTATCTACCAATAATTGTGTTATCGTTTAACGAACAGTTATTGAAAGCTGCTGCCAGTTCGTCGTTTAAAAATACTCCGCCAACAGCAATGCGTCTAATAGCATTTAGGATAGTTTCAGAACTAGAGGTTTTAGGAATATAACCAGAGGCTCCCGATTTAATAGACCGCAGTGCATAAATTTCTTCGGGATGCGATGAAAAAACGGCAATTCGAGTTTTAGGAAATTCTTCGTGTAAGCTTCGCAATGTGCGAAACCCGTTGATTTCTGGAATGTTTAATTCTAAAATTAAAATATCTGGACGTACTCTTTCAATACATTGTGATAATTCAGATCCACGAGATACATTTCCCACTACAGAATATTCTTTTGTGCTTTCTAGCAAGACCGAAACACCGTCCCTAGTCATAGGATGATGGTCAGCGATTACAACTTTTTTCATCTTTGTATAATTTCATATTAACAAGCAGGGCAAGTTTCCTATGTAATATTAACAATACATTATGAGAGAATAAAACCTTTAGGGTAAGAAAAAGTAGCCTTTCGTTTAATGGCCAAATTATTCGGTAAATAACATTTTATTTCAATTCTTGAGGAATTTCGCAAACAGGAATTGGCACCATTTTATGCTGGTTGGCCCTGTTAAGTCTCGTGTAAATGGTTAAAACTTCCTTTTGTCTATCAGTGAAGTCATCATTTTGTTTGCCATTTGCTATTGTATTCATCGCCCATTCCAGTTCGTCGTAACTTGCACCCAGTTGGTCTTCATCAGATCTGCTATCGCCAAAAAGTCCATCGGTTGGAGCTGCTTTTATTATTGAATCGGGTATGTTTAATGCCTTTGCAATTTCGTATACTTCACTTTTCATTAAATCGGCAATCGGGCTTAAATCTACACCGCCATCGCCATATTTTGTGTAAAAGCCTACACCAAAATCTTCTATCTTATTTCCCGTACCTGCCACCAAATACCGGTGCAGTCCTGCAAAATAATACAATGTCGTCATTCGTAAACGCGCTCGGCTATTGGCTAAAGATAGATCAAGAAAACTATCATTAGCAGTTTGTGGTACTTCGGTTTTAAATTGTTCAAAAACGGAAGTTAGGTTAACTTCTGTGTTGGCTACATTCGCAAATTTTTTTTTCAATAACTTAATATGTTCACGTCCGCGGCTTACTTGGTTGGGCGCTTGGTGTATGGGCATTTCCACACAAAGCGTGCGCAGTCCAGTTTTAGCACATAGTGCAGAGGTTACTGCAGAATCTATTCCGCCGCTTATTCCTACTACAAAGCCGTCCATTTTTGCATTTACAGCATAGTTTTTTAGCCAGTTTACAATATAATCTATAACTTTTTCGGTATGCATTTTCCGTGTTTTTAATCTTTTATAATAATACCTTTGCATCGCAAAAGTGGTTAAAGATAAAATTAATAAAAAGGAAAGTCGTTAACCTACAATAAGATTATTTATATGATAAAATATTTTGTGTCGGTACTTTTTGTGGTTCTGCTTTTTTCGTGCAATTCCAAAAGTAAGGTTGAAAAGGAAATAGGAAAAATTCCTATGAATGTCGAAATTATCCGTTTCGACAAAGCGTTTGGGTCTACAACGCCGGATGAGTTACCGAAGTTGAAAGCAGAGTTTCCATCATTTTTTCCAGAACAATATAACGATAGTATTTGGGTTGAAAAGTTAACCGATACACTTCAAAAAGAATTGGAGAACGAGGTTCTAAAAGCGTTTCCAAATGAAGACACTTTGCAGGAAGTACTTGTTTCCCTGTTTCAACATATAAAATATTATTTTCCAGAATTTTCAACACCTGTAGTGGTTACCACAACATCTGATGTTGATTATAGAAACAAAGTAATTCTTGCCGATAGTATGCTAGTGATAGGATTGGACAATTATTTGGGAAGCCAGCATCGGTTTTATGAAGGGATAGATAAATATATTGCGAAGGAAATGAAGCCTAGTCAAATTGGTCCCGATGTTGCTGAAAGATATGCAAGGCAATATATTAAAGTACCTAATAGAAGATCATTTTTAGGACAAATTGTGTTCTTCGGAAAAGAACTTTATTTAAAAGAACTATGGCTTCCATATACGACGGATGCCGAAAAAATAGGTTATACCGAAGAAGAATTCCAATGGGCAGAGGAGAATGAGGAGTATATGTGGCGTTATTTTATAGAAAAGGAATTGTTGTACAGTACAGATCCAAAACTTGCTGCACGCTTTGTAAGCCCTGCGCCGTTTTCGAAATTTTATCTTGAAATAGATAACGAATCCCCAGGGATGTTAGGAAGATATTTAGGCTGGAAAATAGTGCGTGCCTACATGCAAAATAATAATACTGATGTTCAGCAATTAATGGCAACTGAAGCTGACGAAATATTTACAAATTCAAAATACAAACCAAAGAAATAATGGCAATAAAACATACTTCGGAAATAAGACTAAACGTTGGGCTAGACGAAAATAAAATCCCCGAAACAATTAAATGGACGGCAGAAGACGGAGGGATTTCAAATGAAGAAACTAAAGCTGTAATGCTTTCAGTTTGGGACAATAAAAAGCAAGAATCGCTACGTATAGACCTTTGGACAAAAGATATGCCGGTAGATGAAATGAAGATCTTTTTTCACCAAACATTGAGCGCCATGGCAGAAACATTTCAGCGTGCAACTAATGATGAAAAAATGAGCGCCACTATGCGCGATTTCTGCGATTATTTTGCTGAAAAGTTGGAGCTAAAGCGGGATTAAAGAGTTTAAAATTCTGAATCTATGACTGAAGCATTTAGCTTGTCAATATAATTTAGAACTTCATCTCTTCCAATAAAGTTACTAGCAGAGGTTACAAAATACGGAGGCATATCTTCCCAAGTTTCTAGCATTTTTTCAGTATATACTGCTATATTTCGTTCTAAAGCTAGTGGTTTTACTTTATCTGCTTTTGTGAAAATAATGTTGAAAGGAATTCCTGTTTCACCCATCCATTGTATAAATTCTAAATCTATAGGTTGGGGCTCAAGTCTGCAGTCAATCAACACAAAAGCGAGTACCATTTGTTCGCGCTTTTCGAAGTAATTGGTAATAAATTTCTGAAATGTTTTTTTACTACTTTTTGAAACACGGGCATAGCCGTAGCCAGGTAAATCTACTAAATACCAGTTTTTATTTATAATAAAATGATTGATAAGCTGCGTTTTCCCTGGTCTTCCAGAGGTTTTTGCCAAGCTTTTACGTTGCATCAACATATTGATAAGGGAAGATTTCCCAACGTTGCTTCGGCCAATAAAGGCGTATTCTGGTAAGCGGTCTTTCGGACATTTAGCAACTTCGCTGTTGCTCATTAAAAATTCCGCAGATTTAATATGCATTTTTTTGAATTATGAATTATAAGTTATTCGGGAAATTACTTTTTATAAAACCCTGAAACCGCTAAAGTCCTCGCTTAATTAGCCAAGCGTTAAGTAGTTCGTTAAACTCATCGGGATGCTCCATCATTGCAGCGTGGCCACATTTATCGATCCAATACAAGTCTGAATTTGGTAAAAGCTCATCAAATTCTACTGCTACTTCTGGAGGGGTTACATTGTCGTTTTTCCCCCAAATAATACAAGTTGGGGTATGCATTTTTGGCAAATCCTGCGCCATATTATGTCTAATTGCGCTCTTTGCAATTGCAAGTGTGCGTATCAATTTAGTTCTGTCGTTTACGGTTTCGTAAACATCGTCTACAATTTCTTTGGTGGCAACAGCAGGATCGTAAAATACATTTTCGGCTTTTTGTTTTATATACTCATAATCCCCACGTTTAGGGTAACTTTCGCCCATAGCGCTTTCGTAAAGCCCCGAACTACCGGTAATTATAAGTGCTTTTACTTTCTCTGGATACATTTTTGTGCAGAGCAGACCAATGTGTCCTCCCAATGAATTTCCCAAAAGTATCACTTCTTTATAGCCCAAATGGTCTATAAACTGCGCCACGTATTTTGCGAAATTTTTCACATTAGTGCGCAACAAAGTCATCTTGTAAATAGGCAATTCTGGAATAAGGATTTTATAGCCTTTAGGTGGAAAAAAATCAGCGACGCCATCAAAATTGCTTAATCCTCCCATTAGTCCGTGAAGGATAACAATCGGTGTGCCTTCACCAATTTCTGAATATGTAAATTTTCCTTCTCGCTTTAAGTTTATTGACATTCTTAGTTGGTGCAATTTAGAATCACAAAAGTAAGCAAAAAAATTTCATAGATTCTATATATGCGTTGCCTTTGTTTTTTGAAAGTCAGAATCTGGGTTATCTACAAAGTGGTAAAACTTATCAACAAAGTGGTAGATTGTGGTAAAAAGTGGTAAAAGTTCTATATATTTGAAACTATAATTTGCAAATAGGAAATTTCCACAATGCTCAATCTAATAGGTACATACGAATGTAAAGCAGACGTAAAAGGACGCGTCATGGTGCCTGTGCCGCTGAAAAAGCAGTTAGCAGTAGTGGCTCCTGAGGGCTTTATTATAAAACGTGCCGTTTTTCAGCCTTGTTTGGAAATTTATCCAATGAAAGAATGGGATGCCTTGATGTTAAAAATGGGCGAGTTAAATCGCTTCAACAGAAAAAACAACGACTTTATTAGAAGATTCACCGCAGGTGTAAAAACCGTTGAGCTCGATGCTACGGGGCGTTTGTTGATTCCTAAAGACCTGCTTTCTTTTGCGGGCATCAGTAAAGAAATCGTGCTTTCTTCTGCCATAAATATTATAGAAGTCTGGGATAAAGAGAAATATGAACAAGCTATTGATGATGCTGCAGATGATTTTGCAGATTTAGCTGAAGAGGTGATGGGAAACAAAAGCAACGAAGATGACGGAATATCATAATCCAGTTTTACTTAAAAGGACAGTTGAAGGCCTAGACATAAAACCAGATGGGGTTTATGTAGATGTTACTTTCGGTGGCGGCGGACATTCTCGTGAAATATTAAAACACTTGGGCCCAGACGGAAAACTCATTGCTTTTGATCAAGATAAAGATGCTTTGGCGAACGCGCTTGACGATCCAAGATTTTTGTTAATCAATCAGAATTTTCGATTTCTGAAACAATTTTTAAGATTTCACGGTCACAGAACTGTTGATGGCATTTTGGGGGATTTCGGCGTTTCCTCGCATCAATTTGATGTTGCAGAAAGAGGTTTCTCAACCCGTTTTGAGGCCGACTTGGATATGCGAATGAACCGCGACAGTAATTTTTCGGCATTTACCATTGTCAATAAATATGAAGAAGTGCAATTGCGAAATGTGCTTTCAAATTATGGTGAATTGCGAAATGCTGCTGCAATAGCACGTGTAATTGTAGAGGCCCGAGCAGAACAAAAAATAAAAACTAGCGAGCAGCTTAAAAAAGTGTTGAGAAGATTTTTGCCGGCATATAAAGAAAATAAAATTCTGGCGCAGATTTATCAGGCAATCAGAATTGAAGTTAATCAAGAGTTAGAGGCGTTAAGAGAATTTTTACTTCAAACAAACGAGGTTTTAAAACCAGGCGGAAGAATTAGTTTGATTAGCTATCATTCGCTGGAAGACAGGTTGGTGAAACGTTACATCCGCAGTGGGCTCTTTGAAGGCGAGCCGGAGAAGGATGTTTTTGGTAGAGTGGAAGTGCCTTTTAAAGCCGTGGGAAAATTCATAATTCCTACCAAAGAAGAAATTAAACTAAACAATCGAGCGCGAAGTGCCAAGCTTCGCATTGCAAAGAAAATATAATATGAAAGAAGGCTTTTATAACATAATCAAAGGGAAATTTTTGGTAAGTGATGATGCGCTAAAAAACTGGCGTTTCATCATTTTTCTTTCCGTTTTGGCTTTAGTTATGATTGGCAGTTCGCATAGCGCTGATAAAAAAGTGCACATAATTTCAAAATTGAATGCAAATGTAAAGGAGCTGAAAAGCGAATATGTGGATGTAAGAATGTTACTGATGCAGGCGCGTATGGAGAGCAAAATTATTGCAGCAATGGAGAGTCGGGGTTTACAACCTTCAACAAATCCACCAAAGCGAATTCGCATTATTGAAAAGAAAGATTAAGGATAAGAAAAAAACAATAAAGAAAATAGGCAACACGCATCTGAATACTGAAGACAAAGAATGGCTTACGAAGAAAAAAACATATTAAACCGTTTATACATCGTTGCTGGATGTATGTTCCTCTTTGCGCTAGCCATTAGCATTAAGTTGATGAACATTCAGTTTGTTGACGGCGAAAAATATCGCGCGCTTGCCAAAGAAAATACCACTAAAAACTTCGTAATTCCTGCAAACCGGGGCAATGTATATGCCGATGATGGCAGTCTATTGGCTACGTCGGTGCCAAAATACGATATCCGTTTTGATGCGGTTACAGTTACTTCGGATGATTTCAAAGAAAATTTATTGCCGCTTTCCGAAGGTCTTAGTGCCATGTTTGGGAAGCCTGTTTCTTATTATCAAAATATGTTCAGAAAAGCCCGTGCCGGTAAAAACAGGTATTTACTTGTAGCAAGAAATTTGGGTTATTCAGATTATATAAAAGTGAAAAATATGCCGCTTTTCCGCAAAGGACCTTATAAAGGAGGAATTATTGTGGAGCAGCGTACTGTTCGCGAACATCCCATTGGGAAAATTGCTCAGCGTACGGTAGGCGATGAAGCCTTTGATCGTCCTGGTTATTACGCAGTAGGATTAGAGGGTGCTTTCAACGATTTATTAACTGGTAAGGAAGGGCATCGTTTAAAGCAAAAAATAGCCCAAGGTCAATGGAAACCAGTTTCTGACGATAATGAAATTGAGCCGCAGGATGGTTTTGATATTGTATCAACTATAAATGTGAACATTCAAGATATTGCGCACCACGCTTTACTAAAGCAACTGGAGTATTATGAAGCTGAGCACGGAACGGTAATCGTTATGGAAGTTGCGACGGGCGAGATAAAAGCCGTTTCTAATTTGGGGCGCACCTCTGACGGTACTTATTACGAAAAACTTAATTACGCCATTGGTGAATCGCACGAACCTGGTTCAACTTTTAAAGTGATGGCATTGATGGCAGCTTTGGAAGATAAAGTGATTGACACCAGTAGTATTGTAGATACCGGAAATGGTAGAAAAATTTTCTACGGAAAACCAGTTAACGATTCGCACCGCGGTGGCTTTGGAAAAATTAGTGCTGCAAGGGCATTGGAAGTTTCTTCTAATATTGGTTTAGCTACAATTATTGACGAAGGTTATTCCAAAAACCCGATTAAATTCATTAATCGATTAAAAAGTTGGCACCTGAACGAAAAAACAGGTGTAGCAATCAAAGGCGAAGGACAGCCCATGATTCCTCAACCAGGCGATAAAAACTGGAGCAAGAATGCTTTACCTTCTTTGGCTTACGGTTATGGGTTAAAGCTTACTCCATTACAAACTTTAACCTTTTACAACGCTATTGCCAACAATGGAGTAATGGTGAAACCGCGTTTTATAAAGGAGGTACGTGCTTGGAATGAAAAGGTTACTACTTACGACACCAAGATTATAAATCCTAAGATTTGCTCTGATGAAACCTTGAACGAAATCAAGGAAATAATGAAAAATACTGTGAAGCGCGGTACGGGTAAATCACTTTACTCGCCAGATTTTTCAATGGCAGGAAAAACAGGAACCGCCCAAACTGAATACTGGATGCCAGATTGGAAGAGCAATCGTCGCTATGTTTCATCTTTTGCAGGATTCTTTCCCGTAGAAAATCCAAAATACTCCTGTATAGTAATTATCCATAAACCAAGTATTAAAAAAGGGTTTTATGGAGCTGATGTTTCCGGACCAGTTTTTAAAAGAGTAGCGCAAAAAATATTCACCGAATCTCGAAATGTAGATAAGGTAGATGGAATAGAAAAGCCAGATCCAGCGATTGAGCAAGATTTCGAAAAATACTATACAAATCTGCAACAGTCTTCCAAAACCATCCCAAATGTAACTGGAATGGCAGGTATGGATGCAGTTTCATTATTAGAAAATCTAGGACTTAGAGTACAAGTTGTGGGTAATGGAACAGTTTCAACACAATCAATAAAATCTGGACAATTACTGAAAAAAGGACAACTAATAACCTTGAGTTTATCGTGATATTGTTAAAAGACATACTGTACAAAGTAACCATCGAAAGCGTCGTTGGTAATACCTCTGTGGCTATAAGCAATCTTGAATTTGATTCGAGAAATGTTTCGTTGAATGATGTGTTTATCGCAATAAAAGGAACTGTTTCTGACGGGCATCAATTCATTAAAAAATCCGCAGATCAAGGGGCATTAGCTATTATTTGCGAAACTTTACCCGAAAATATTGTAAACGGAATTACCTATGTGCAGGTTACAGATTCGCATCGCGCTTTAGCGATAATGGCTGCCAATTATTACGGTAATCCTTCAGATGAATTAAAGCTTGTAGGTATAACTGGTACTAATGGAAAAACTACGGTTTCTTCACTTTTATACCAACTTTTCAAAAAAGCCGGAACTGAAGCTGGATTGCTTTCTACCGTAAAAATAATGGTGGGAGACACCGAATATAAAGCCACACACACCACGCCAGATTCTCTTACAATTAATAGATATCTGCGCGAAATGGTAGATGCTGGGGTTGAATTCTGCTTTATGGAAGTTAGTTCGCACGGCATTCATCAAAAACGTACGGAGGGCTTGCGTTTCACTGGTGGAATATTTACTAATCTTTCGCACGATCACTTAGATTATCACAAAGATTTTGCCGAGTACCGCGATGTGAAAAAGGCGTTTTTTGACAGTTTACCAAAAGCTGCTTTTGCATTGGTAAATGTGGATGACAAAAACGGCTTGGTGATGCTTCAAAATACAAAAGCGAAGAAATATACCTACGCCTTAAAAACGTACGCTGATTATAAGACGCAGGTTTTGGAAAGTCAGTTTACGGGTCAATTTCTAAAAATTAACAATCAAGATTTGTGGGTAAAATTAATTGGAGGTTTTAATGCTTACAATTTGCTTGCAATTTACGGTGCCGCTCAATTACTGGGGCTGGAGGAACTTGAAGTACTTCAAATCATGAGTACTTTAGAAAGTGTTGATGGCAGATTTCAGTATTTAATTTCTGATAAAAAAATAACCGCCATTGTTGATTATGCGCATACTCCTGACGCTTTAAAAAACGTCTTGGAAACCATTAATGAAATTCGCACCGGCAATGAAGAAGTAATTACCGTTGTGGGTTGTGGCGGCGATCGCGACGCTCAAAAACGCCCAATAATGGGTGGTATTGCAGCCTCTTTGAGTACGAAGGTAGTTTTTACAAGCGATAATCCCCGAACTGAAAATCCTGATAAAATTATTGAACAGGTTGAAGCGGGCGTGCCTGCAATTCATTATAAAAAAACAATTTCAATCACAAATAGAAAAGAAGCTATAAAAGCCGCCTGCCAAATGGCGCAGGAAAACGACATTATTTTAATTGCTGGAAAAGGTCATGAAACCTATCAGGAAATTAATGGCGAACGCTTCGATTTTGATGATTTTAAAATAGTAAGTCAAACACTAACTAACCTAAACAAGTAGCCAAATGCTTTTTTACCTATTTGAATATTTGGATAAAACATACGATATACCAGGCGCAGGCTTGTTCAATTTTATTTCCTTCCGTGCTATTTCGGCGATTATCCTTTCGTTATTTATTGCCTCGGTTTATGGTAAGAAAATAATTGAATACCTCCGAAAAAAACAGGTTGGGGAATCTATACGCGACCTCGGTTTGGAAGGTCAAAACGAAAAAGCTGGAACCCCAACAATGGGTGGAATTATTATTATTCTGGCCACACTTATACCGGTTTTGCTTTTCGCGAAACTTGAAAATATTTATGTAATCCTATTGATTGTAACTACTCTTTGGATGGGAACAATTGGTTTTATTGACGATTATATTAAAAAATTCAAAAACGATAAAAAAGGTCTGCCAGGAAAATTTAAAGTAATTGGGCAAATAGGTTTGGGACTTTTTGTGGGAATTACAATGTATCTGCATCCAGACATTGTAGTTGAAAGAACTGTTCAAAATCCTGAAGCGGAAACTCAAATAGCTCGAGTGATTGAAAAGGAATCTACAAGTACTTTTTATGTAAAGGATAAGGCAATGTTGACTACAATTCCTTTCGTAAAGGAGAATGAATTCAACTATTCCAATCTTATAAGTTGGGCTGGCGATAACTACCAAAGTTATGTGTGGCTTATTTTTATTCCTATTGTCATTTTCATTATTACAGCAGTTTCAAACGGTGCTAATCTTACCGATGGAATTGACGGACTCGCCGCGGGAACATCCGTGATTATTGCGCTTACACTTGCGTTTTTCGCTTGGGTTTCGGGTAACGTTATTTTCTCAGATTACTTAAACATTATGTATATCCCGAATACAGGCGAGATGACCATTTTTATCACGGCATTCGTCGGGGCACTAATTGGGTTTTTATGGTATAACGCCTTCCCGGCACAAGTATTTATGGGTGATACGGGTAGTTTAACTATTGGTGGTATTATAGCCGTAATAGCCATTGCAGTAAGAAAAGAATTGCTAATCCCCATTCTGTGCGGAATATTTTTAATGGAGAATCTGTCTGTGGTTTTACAAGTTACTTGGTTTAAATACACAAAGAAGAAATTTGGTGAAGGGCGACGTGTTTTCAGAATGGCGCCATTGCATCATCACTATCAAATAAAAGGATTTCACGAAAGCAAAATTGTAACCCGGTTTTTAATCGTGGGAATATTTTTAGCAATAATTACGCTTGTTACATTAAAAATTAGATAAGCTAATGGAACGACTGGTGATTCTTGGCGGCGGAGAGAGTGGAGTTGGAACTGCCCTTTTGGGTAAAAAGAAGGAGTTTGAAGTGTTTGCATCAGATTTCGGAAAAATAAAAGACAAGTACAAACAAGTTCTTATAAATAATGAGATTGAATGGGAAGAGGAAGGTCATTCCGATGAAAAAATCCTTTCTGCAGATATAGTGATGAAAAGCCCGGGAATTCCCGAAAAGGCGCCAATAATCAAAAAATTGCACGAGAAAGGAGTGAAGGTTATTTCTGAAATTGAATTCGCTTCAAAATATACAAAAGCGACAATTGTTGGAATAACTGGAAGTAACGGAAAAACTACCACTGCCAGCCTGACGCACAAAATATTGCAAGACGGCGGCTTAAATGTGGCTTTGGGTGGAAACATAGGAAAAAGTTTTGCCGAGCAAGTTGCTGAAGATAAGTATGAAAATTTCGTACTTGAGTTAAGCAGTTTTCAACTTGACGGCATCGAAAACTTTGCTCCGCACATCGCAGTTTTAACCAATTTAAGTCCAGATCATTTGGACAGATATGATTATAAATACGAAAATTATATCGCTTCAAAATTTCGGATAATAATGAATCAAACGTCGCAAGACTATTTTATTTATGATGCTGACGATGTGGAAATCATTAAATGGCTTACACAAAATCCTATAAAATCGCAACCGCTGCCTTTTTCAGTAAAAAAAGAATTGAAACAAGGCGCATTCAAAAGAAACAACGAATTAATAATAAAAATAAATAATACAGAATTTACTATGCCAATCGCAACAATAGGATTACAAGGGGAACACAATGTAAAGAACGCAATGGCTGCATCTACAGTAGCTACGCTATTGCGGATCAGAAAACAAACCATACGCGAGAGTCTTGAAGGATTTCAAGGTGTGGAACATAGATTAGAAAAAGTTTTGAAAATAAACAATGTGTTGTACATCAATGATTCTAAAGCCACGAATGTAAATGCTACATTTTATGCTTTGGATAGTATGGAAAATCCAACCGTGTGGATTGTTGGCGGAGTTGATAAGGGAAATAATTACAGTGAGTTGTTGCCTTTGGTAAACGAAAAAGTGAAAGCAATTATCTGCCTAGGCGTTGATAATCAAAAAATAGTTGATGCCTTCGGAAATGTTGTAGATACAATCGTTGAAGCAAATTCAATGGAAATGGCAGTAAAGATGGCTTACAAATTGGCTGAGCGAAATAATACAGTACTGCTTTCCCCGGCTTGTGCAAGTTTTGATTTATTTGAAAACTACGAAGATCGTGGCAGACAATTTAAAGATGCAATTAGAAATTTATAAGTTTTAAAGACAGTAGAATATAATTATTATCGTGAAAAACATTTTCCATTACATACAAGGTGATAAAGCAATTTGGGGAGTTGTGGGGCTTTTGGCGCTCTTTTCCTTTTTGCCGGTTTATAGCTCGAGCAGCAACCTTGCTTATCTATATGGCGATGGAAGTACTATGCCTTATTTGTTGCGGCACTTTTCGCATTTAGTATTAGGTTTTGGAATATTATATGGTGTTCATAAAATACCGTATCACTATTTTCGAGGGCTATCCATCATCGCGATGCCGGTGATTATTTTGTTGTTAATGGTTACAATGGCCGAAGGAACTACAATAGATGGCGCCAATGCAAGCCGATGGATACGTCTGCCTTTTGTGGGTATCACCTTTCAAACTTCTACCTTGGCGGGCGTGGTATTGATGACCTACGTGGCGCGATATCTTTCGCGAATAAAAGATAAAGAAGTTACTTTCAAAGAAACTATTTTACCGCTTTGGATACCGGTTTTCATTGTGCTCGCGCTAATACTTCCGGCTAACTTTTCAACCACCGCAATCTTTTTTGCAATGATAGTAGTACTGGTATTTGTGGGCGGTTACCCTTTAAAATATTTAGGAATAATCCTTGGCGCTGGTTTAATATTTCTGACACTTTTTGTACTTACGGCAAAGGCTTTCCCAGATGTGTTCCCAAACCGCGTGGATACTTGGATGAGCCGTGTTGAAAATTTTAGTGACGATAAAGATACTGAAGCAGATTACCAAATTGAAAAAGCGAAAATAGCCATCGCCTCTGGCGGAATTGCTGGTTTAGGACCCGGGAAAAGCGTTCAGAAAAACTTTTTACCACAGTCTTCTTCAGATTTTATTTATGCAATAATTGTAGAAGAATTTGGTTTGTTGGGCGGTATGTTTTTAATGGTGCTGTATCTGTTTTTATTATTTAGAATAGTAGTTGTAGCACATAAATCCACATCCATTTTTGGGAAGTTGCTCGTAATTGGAGTAGGCTTGCCAATTGTTTTTAGAGCAATGATAAATATGGCGGTTGCGGTGGAATTGTTCCCTGTAACGGGACAAAATTTACCGTTGATAAGTAGTGGTGGAACATCAATCTGGATGACGTGTTTGGCCTTAGGAATGATTTTAAGTGTTAGTGCAAAGCGCGAAGTTGTACCGAAAGAAGAAGCAGAGGAAAATCCATTAGACATTTTAAGTGAAACAATTTAGAAATACGAAATACAAAAAATAAAAAACTTTTGAAACCTAAAAAATTCATCATATCAGGCGGCGGAACCGGAGGGCATATTTACCCTGCAGTTGCTATTGCAAACGAGTTAAAAACCCGTTTCCCTGATGCTGAATTTTTATTTGTAGGTGCAAAGGATAGAATGGAGATGGAAAAAGTGCCACAAGCTGGTTACAAAATTAAAGGTTTTTGGATTTCTGGTTTGCAACGCAGTTTGTCTTTACAAAACCTCGCCTTTCCCTTAAAACTTGTTTCCAGTTTTCGAAAATCCTTGAAAATTTTAAAAGAATTTAAACCTGATGTTGCAATTGGAACTGGTGGTTTTGCAAGTGCTCCATTATTGCGAATGGCAGCCTTGCGAGGTGTTCCATGCCTAATACAAGAGCAGAACGGTCACGCTGGTATTACGAACAAATGGTTGAGCGGCAAGGTTCAGAAAATTTGTGTTGCTTACGAAGGAATGGATAAATTTTTTCCATCCGAAAAAATTAAACTTACAGGAAATCCAGTGCGACAAGATCTGCTGGATATTTCCACAAAAAAAGAAGAAGCAATGGCTTTCTTCAATTTAAAAAGTGATAAAAAAACGTTGTTGGTTTTGGGTGGAAGTTTGGGTGCACGACGGATAAACCAATTAATAGAAAAATCGCTTCCTTTCTTTGAAAAGCATAACCTTCAAGTTATTTGGCAATGCGGAAAATATTACGAAGAAACCTATAAAAACAAAGGCAGCAAAACGGTGCAAGTCCATACGTTTTTAAACAGAATGGATTTGGCATATGCCGCAGCAGATTTTATTATTTCGAGAGCTGGCGCCCTTTCGATTTCAGAGTTGTGTTTGGTTGGTAAGCCAGTTGTATTTATTCCTTCGCCAAATGTTGCTGAAGATCATCAAACTAAAAATGCGAAGGCGATTACAGAAAAAAATGCAGCCGTGTTAATTAAAGAAAGTGAACTGGATGCAACTTTTGAAAATGTGTTTTCAGAGTTAATAGCTTCGGAAGAAATGCAGAAAAAGCTATCAGCAAACATAAAGAAACTAGCGAAACCAGACGCTACGAAAGATATAGTTGAAGAGATTGAAAAATTATTGAGTAAAAGTTGAGAAGGTTTATGTATTTAAAAGTTTAGCAGACATTCGTCACTAAATTTTAAACTTCTAAACCCAAAACAAATTAAAAATGAATAACCTAAATAACATACAAACTTTTTACTTCGTCGGTATCGGCGGCATTGGGATGAGTGCGCTTGCACGATATTTCAAAATGCAGGGGAAGGCTGTTTTTGGGTACGATAAAACGCCGACTGACTTAACTGACGAATTGGTTGCCGAAGGAATTTCGGTGACTTTTATTGACGATATTTCTGAAATTCAAAGCGAAGTTATTTTAAAGGAAAATGTTTTGGTGGTTTATACTCCGGCAATTCCAAAAGGCAATAAGATTTTAAATTACTTCTTGTCCGAAGAGTTTTCAATTTTAAAAAGAGCGCAACTTTTAGGTGAAGTTTCAAAAAACACGCTTTGCTTAGCCGTTGCTGGAACGCACGGAAAAACCACAACTTCAGCAATATTAGGACATTTATTGGCGGAATGTAATATGCCTGTAACAGCCTTTTTGGGTGGGATTGCAGAAAATTACAATTCGAATTTTATATACAAAGGAAGCGAAATAACAGTTGTTGAAGCAGATGAATTTGACCGATCGTTTCTTCAGTTGCGACCAGATATTGCTTGCGTAACCTCAATGGATGCAGACCATTTAGATATTTATGGCGATGCTATTGAAATAGAAAATGCCTTTAGAACTTTTGCACAATTAGTGGAAAAAGAGGAAAATGTTTTCATAAAACAGCATCTTCCTTTGGATGGAATGACCGTTGCAGTTGGCGAAAGTGCAGATTATGAAGCACAAAATATTAGAATTGAAAACGGCGCATATTTATTCGACTTAAAAACTCCGACTGGAAGGATGAATAATTTAGTATTTCATCTTCCGGGTCATCATAATCTTACAAATGCCATTATGGCTTTGGGCATGGCAATTTTAGCAGGCTCCCCGACCGATTGTCTGCCCAAAGCGTTGGCATCTTTTAAAGGTGTAAAACGTCGTTTTTCGTATAAAATTAAAACTGAAGATTTGGTTTTGATAGACGATTACGCACATCACCCTACAGAACTTGACGCACTTTTTCAAGCGGTGGACGAAATGTACCCGAATGATCATAAACAGATTGTTTTTCAGCCGCATCTTTTTAGCAGAACGCGCGACTTTGCCGAGGGTTTTGCAAAAAGTTTATCACAATTTGATGAAGTGATATTGTTAGATATCTATCCTGCGAGGGAAGAGCCAATTGAAGGAATTACTTCGGAATGGCTTTTAGATCAAATTAATGCAACGCATAAAAGAGTGGTCTTTAAATCTGCTTTGCCAGAAGTTTTATTAAAGTCAAAATGCAGAGTGAAATTGTTGGTAGGTGCCGGAGACATTGGTGCCGAGGTGAATAAATTATCCAAAATATTAAAGAATGAAGCGTAGTCTCGAAATTATAAAATTTATAGTGTTGCTTGTGGTCATGGCGTTTCTTTTCAGCTTTACAAAAAAGCGAAATGATGCAAGAAAAATCACAAAACTAGAGATCGAATTTATAGATGAAAACAGCCCTTTTATAACCTTCGATACGGTTAATAAATTGTTGATACAAAATCATGCTAAGGTTACGAGCATAGGTAAAGAAACTTTAGTTTTGAAGAAGATGGAGCAAAGACTGCGGGAAAACCCTATGGTTCGTGATGCTCAAGTGTATGTAACGGTTGATGGTGCGTTGGGAGCGAAGATTGAGCAACGTAAACCAATAGGCAGAGTGTCTGCCTCGCCAGATTATTACTTAGATGCAGATGGAACAAAGATGCCGCTGTCCAAAGTTTACTCTGCAAGAGTGCCCATAATTACGGGAACTTCAAAAAATAATTTTAATGAAGTTACTCTTTTGCTGCTTAAAATTGAAGAAGATGAATTTATGAAGAGCAGTGTAGTGGGCATAAACCGAAAAGCGGATGGTACTGTAGAATTGGAGCTTCGAATGATGGATTTTAAAGTGCACTTCGGACAACCGGAAAATATAGAACAAAAGTTTCAAAACTTTAAAGCATTTTATAAAAAAACAAAACAAGACAGTACTCTAGTTGGGTACAAAATGGTAAATCTGAATTTTGAAAATCAGGTAATAGCCACAAAAAAGTAAGGCCATGGAAAACGATAATATTGCTGTAGGATTGGATATCGGAACTACCAAAATAGTTGCAATGATTGGTAGAAAAAACGATTATGGCAAAATGGAAGTTTTGGGTATTGGTAAAGCAAAAAGCCTTGGTGTACATCGCGGCGTTGTTAATAACATTACCCAGACTATACAGTCTATTCAGCAAGCAGTGCAAGATGCAGAGACTTCTTCTGGAATGAAAATCAAGGAAGTGGTTGTTGGTATTGCAGGCCAGCATATAAGAAGTCTGCAACACAGCGATTACATAACCCGTCCTAATGGCGAAGACGTAATTAAGGAAGAAGATATTGACAGACTTTGCAATCAAGTACACAAATTGGTTATGCTTCCCGGTGAAGAAATATTGCACGTTTTACCACAGGATTTTAAAGTAGACGGACAAGCGGAAATAAAGGAGCCAATTGGAATGTACGGCGCGCGTTTGGAAGCTAACTTCCACGTTGTTGTAGGGCAGGTTTCCTCTATCCGTAATGTTGGGAGATGTATAAAAAGTGCAGGATTAGAACTATCTGCAATCACTTTGGAGCCGTTGGCTTCTGCGAAGGCAGTTTTAAGTCAAGAGGAAAAGGAAGCTGGTGTAGCCCTAATTGATATAGGAGGCGGAACTACAGATTTGGCGATTTTTAAAGACGGAATTATTCGCCATACGGCAGTAATTCCTTTTGGCGGAAATGTTATTACCGAAGACATAAAAGAAGGCTGTTCTATTATCGAAAAGCAAGCTGAACTTCTGAAAATAAAATTTGGATCTGCTTGGCCTGGTGAAAACAAAGACAACGAAATAGTATCTATTCCAGGGTTACGCGGTAGAGAGCCAAAAGAAATAAGTTTAAAAAATCTCTCAAAAATTATCCACGCACGTGTTATCGAAATTATCGAGCAAGTGTATATGGAAATTAAAAATTACGGTCACGAAGATCCAAAAAAGAAACTAATTGCCGGAATCGTATTGACCGGTGGAGGCGCACAACTTCAGCATATTAAACAACTTGTTGAATACATAACAGGAATGGACACGCGAATTGGTTATCCCAATGAGCATTTAGCTGGCGATAGCGATGCTGAAACTACCAGCCCAATGTATGCAACCGCAGTAGGTCTGGTGCTTAACAGTTTGGAAAGCAAAGAAAAGTCATCATTAATGAAACGTTTTCCACATGAAGATGACGTTGAAGAAGAAAAGAAAGCAGGCACAACTGTAACGAAGGAAGAAAGCGAAGAAGACGAAGAAATAGAAGATGCCAAAGGACAAAAAACATCGAAACGGTTTTTTGATAAATGGGCAGAGAAATTCAAGGAATTTTTAGATAACGCTGAATAAAAAAGAATTCAGTGTTCAGTAACAGTACACAGCTAAGAAAAAATAAAAAAAATTGCAATTAAAAATAAAACTATGAGCAGCAACACAGAACTTGAAGATTTTTCATTCGACCTGCCCAAAAACCAATCCAATGTGATTAAGGTTATTGGCGTTGGCGGTGGAGGAAGTAATGCAATTAACCATATGTTTAGCCAGGGCATAAAGGGAGTAGATTTCGTGATTTGTAATACAGATTCACAGGCTTTAGAAAATAGTCCAGTTCCAAATAAAATCCAGTTGGGAGTTTCCCTAACGGAAGGTTTAGGTGCCGGTGCAAATCCTCAAGTTGGCGAGCAATCTGCTGTTGAAAGCATGGAAGAAATTCGCAGTATGCTTACCACAAATACCAAAATGATTTTCATTACCGCTGGTATGGGTGGTGGTACGGGTACTGGTGCTGCGCCTATAATTGCAAAAATGGCGAAGGATATGGACATTCTCACTGTTGGGATTGTAACCATTCCATTTCAGTTTGAAGGAAAAACTAGAAACGACCAAGCACAGATTGGAGTTGAAAAACTACGTCAAAATGTAGATTCTTTGGTTGTTATCAATAACAATAAATTACGTGAAGTTTACGGAAACCTCGGTTTCAAAGCGGGCTTCTCAAAAGCTGATGAAGTTTTGGCCACCGCTGCTCGTGGGATAGCCGAAGTTATAACGCATCACTACACGCAAAACATTGACCTTCGCGATGCGAAAACAGTACTTGCCAATAGTGGAACTGCAATTATGGGAAGCGCTACTGCCTCTGGTGCCAATAGAGCTAAAGAAGCAATCGGTAGAGCATTGGATTCTCCATTGTTGAACGACAATAAAATTAAAGGTGCCAAAAACGTATTGCTGCTTATCGTTTCTGGAACTGACGAAATTACAATTGATGAAATTGGTGAAATAAGTGATCACATTCAGAATGAAGCTGGCCACAGTGCAAACATTATTATGGGTGTAGGTGACGAAGAAAACTTAGAAGGTTCTATTTCTATTACTGTAATTGCTACGGGTTTCAATATTGAACAGCAAAATGAAATTGTAAATACTGAAACAAAAAAAATAATCCATACGCTGGAAGATGAGCAAAGAGCCGAGCAAAACCTTACGCCAAAAGCAACTGCTAGTCCTGTAAGATTGCCAGAAAAACCTGTAAATACACAGCCCAAAGCAGAAACTACGGTGTTGAAGCACACGCTCTTTGATGACGCGGAAATAGAAGAAACACCTCCTTTTAAAGGCTATATTAAAACTTCAGAATTATTGAAGAACATAAACGTTTCTTATGATGAAGTTGAAACTAAGAATATAGATCAATTCAACCAAGTTGAAGTAAATAAAATAAACGTCAACGAATTTGTAATTGTTGAAGCATCAAAAAGAAAAGAAGAGCAGGCATTTAATAAAGCTGAAGCGCCTTCCCAAGAAAATGATGAACAAATATTAATGTTCGATCTTCCCATAAATTCTAATTCGCATAAGAGTGCAGAGAAGGAAAAAAAGGAGGATGCCATTTTCTACAATTTGGGAGAGATTGAGGTAAAAGACCATGTAGAAGTTGTTCCTATTACAGAAGTATCGGGAAACGGCATTAAACGCTACAGCTTGGACGATTACCAAGAAGTTGAGAACCATTTAAATAGTGCTAAGCCTAAAAAGCTAACACAGGAGGAAATCGTAGATGAAGAAATTGTTTTCGAAAAAAGAACCATTTCTGAGCCTAATGAAAAGGAAAATGATGTTCGCGATGATGAGGACCCAATGAACTCGCCAATTTCAAAAATATTGAGTGACCGGGCTGAAGAGCGAAAAAGAAAAATGAAGGAATTCAATTATAAGTTTAAAAACAGTCCATCAAGAATTGATGAGATTGAAAAACAACCGGCTTATAAAAGAATGGGAATTGACTTGAACGATACTAAAAACGAGCCAAACATTTCAAGAACTTCGGTAAACACCGATGCTGATGACATTGAATTGCGAAAAAACAATTCATTTTTACATGATAATGTAGATTAAGAATTATCTATTCACTTAATGTTGAGACCCGAATTTCATAAATAAATTCGGGTCTTTTTTTGAAGTTAGTTTCGCCACATAATTCTAACTTTTTACTGTTTCACGTTTGCCTATTATTAAGTATCTTCGCACTCTATTTAAAAACACAAAAAATGAGCTTACAGGAAAATGTTATGGAGGCAATGAAGGCCGCAATGAAAGCAAAAGACACGCAAGCTTTAGAAGCTTTGCGATCTGTTAAATCTGCATTGCTTTTGGCTCAAACTGAAACTGGTTCAAAAACAGAATTATCAGAAGCTGAAGAAATAAAATTACTTCAAAAGCAAGTTAAACAACGTAAAGACAGCGCAGCTATTTATAAAGAGCAGGGGCGTGAAGATTTGGCAGAACCAGAATTGTTGCAGGCTGCAGTTATAGAGCAATTTTTGCCACAACAATTAAACGAAGAAGAAGTAGTGAAAATAGTGGATCAAATCATCGCCGAAACCGGAGCGTCATCAATGGCAGATATGGGAAAGGTTATGGGCTTAGTAAGCGCAAAACTTGCAGGAAAGGCTGATGGTAAAACTATTTCAACTGCAGTAAAGTCTCGGCTTTCTTAATGATTAATTAGAAAAAATATAAAGAGTTTCCTGCTTTCGCAGGAATTTGGCCGCGTGGCGCAACTGAATAGCGCATCAGATTTCGGCTCTGAGGGTTGGGGGTTTGAATCCCTTCGCGGTCACGAATAAAAAGAAAGGGAGAAAAAATATGTGAGCTTGCTCAAACATATTTTTTCTCCCTTTTCTTTTTCAAAGCGGAGCTTTGAGGGATGCGCGCAGCGAACCCCTTTATAAATTATATTTTATATGTTATGTGAGCTTGCTCAAACATATTTTTTCTCCCTTTTCTATTTTAAAAATTGGATTTATATTATACTCCAAACTGCTTCAAATGGTGGTCCAAATGTTTGTACTGCATTTGTCCCCATTGCTGAGGGGTAAACTTCCCAAAAATGGGGTGCGGATTCCAGTTTGTTTGGTTTTTCTTAGTATGAAATTCATCCACTAATTTTTCAATTTCAATTTTTTCGCTATTAAAATCTTTCGTTTCAGAAATTTTGAAAGACTTTGCAGTAGGTAAATTTTGTCTCCACGGCTTATTGTTATAAAGCGATTTTTTGAAAAGAAATGCCAAAGGGAAAAACTGTTCTTTCACATTACCTTTTCCCAGGGAAACATTTAAAGCTTGTTGACTGTGATGAAGCATTTGAGCTACATCCATCTTTCCCCATCTTCGTTGACTTTCTGCGGTTAGATTGTTTAATCTTTCCTTTATTTCCGCGTGAGTTTCGGTTTCAAAAAGTGATTTCATTTTTGTTGTTTAATATCGATTAGAAGTTATAAATTTATTCAATTATAATTGAAATCTCTTAGTTAAGAAGATTGTTTTCAATTATTTATGCCGTTTAAGCATTCCTTATTATCTTTAATGAAAACCTAAAAATATGGAAGAAAACCAATCATTTTCCATAAAAAATTGGAACGAAGACGATCGTCCACGCGAAAAATTGTTACTGAAAGGACGCATAGCCTTGAGTGATGCGGAACTTATTGCAATATTAATTGGTTCGGGTAGCCGAAATGAAAGTGCCGTTTCATTGAGCCAACGAATTTTAGCATCTGTAGGCAATAATTTAAGCGAATTAGGAAGGTGTTCCATTACCGAATTAATGGAGTTTAAAGGAATTGGCGAAGCAAAAGCCATATGTATTGCCGCCGCAATGGAGTTGGGGAGGAGAAGAAGGGCTGGAGAGGCTTTAGAGCGAAAAAAAATAACTTCAAGCAATTCAGTTTTTGAATATGTGCAGCCCATAATTGGTGAACTTCCGCACGAAGAATTTTGGATTCTTTACCTAAATAATTCCAACAAAATCATTAAAAGCGCCCAGCTCAGTAAAGGCGGAATAACGGGTACGGTGGTCGATGTTCGTTTAGTATTTAAAGAAGCCTTGCAACTTGGAGCTGTGGGTGTTATTTTGGCGCACAATCATCCTTCGGGTACATTGAAGCCCAGTCATGCAGATATTCAACTCACTAAAAAGCTAAAGACTGCGGGCGATAGTTTGGACATTAAAGTGCTGGACCACCTTATAATTACCGAAAAAGCGTACTTTAGCTTTGCCGATGAAAATATGCTGTAATCCGCTATGCTTTTAATCTACACCCAAAAACTTACGCCTCGAATTTCCTATATTTTCAAGCATATCTGTCTGCGAATTTTGGGCATTGATGTGCTTTTTACTTCTGTAATTGAGGAGTTTATTGCGCATACTGGGCCAAAAATTTCTTACGGTAAAAAACCACTCGGTAATGAGCTCTTTTTCCAAAGCGAAGGACTTTTAGAGCAGCAGGGGCTTGAAGCAATCGAGGTTACTGTAAAAAAGTGGAAAGATACTTACGGTTTCTTTTCAGTTTCTAATAGTAGCGCTTTGCCATTCGATATTTTTTCTTCCAGCTTTTTTATGTTAACGCGTTACGAAGAATATTTGCCGCACGTTAAAGACGAAACGGGGCGTTTTATGGCTTCGGAAAGTTTGGCGTTTAAAGAGGGATTCCTGCATCAGCCAATTGTAGATATTTGGGCTTACATATTTAAAGGTAAACTTTTAGAGGCTTTTCCAGAAATGGATTTTCCCCAAAAAAAGATTATTATTCATCCCGTTATCGAGGCCGCACAACCCTATGCTTACAAACAAAAAGGTATTTTTCGCTCTGTTGTAGGCTATTTTGACAGCCTTGTTCAGGGAAAATTTCTAAATATAATAGATCGTACACAGGTTATTTTAGGGCTAAAACGCGATCCTTTAGACACGTTTAAATGGATTGTTAACAAAGCCAATCGCAGTAATTTTAGGCTCACTATTTTCTTTCTTTTGGGCAATGCATTGTCCTTTAATGAAAGTATGAACACGCACAGACAGAAGTTTAAATTACTCATTAAATACGTGTCTGATTATAAAGATGTGGGGCTCATTTTTTCGTTCAACGCGCTTAGTAATTACGATATTTTAAAAAGTGAAAAACGTCGGATGGAAGAAATTACCAATCGATCTCTTAGCAGTTCAATGAATTCGGAGTTTTTGGTGAACTTACCGGACATCTATCGACATTTAGTTGAACTGGAAGTAAATCGCGATTTTACGATGGTTTTTCGCGACACCATTGGTTTTCGAGCAGGAACCTGTACTCCATTTCTTTTTTATGATTTAGATTATGAAATAAAGACGCCTTTAGTGGTGCATCCGGCAGCAATGACGACCTTTGCGTTTCACAAAAAATATGCTTCAGATATTGAAAAAGTTGTTAATGCCATGATTGCTGAAGTTGAAAATGTAAATGGAACTTTTACCATGATTTTTTCAAACAAAGATTTTTCTTCGGAAGAAAGCAATAAGATTTGGCGCTCCATTTTTTCAGAAAAATTACAGGAATATGCAGAATAGTGAAATTACTGATGTTTTTTTCGATTTAGATCACACGCTTTGGGATTTTGACCGAAATTCTGGTTTGGCATTTCAGCGCGTTTTTGAAAAATATAAAATTGATTTGTCGCTCAACGATTTTTTAAAAGAATACGAGCCCATAAATTTTGAATATTGGAAAAAATATCGTGAAGATCGAGTTACCAAAGAGGAATTACGAAGAGGCAGATTGACTGAAACGTTTGACATTTTCAATATAAAATTTCCAATAGAAACCATAGACGCCCTCGCGCATAGTTACATTGAAGAGCTTCCTGTGGACAATTATTTATTTTTGGGCGCTATTGAAATACTAGACTATCTTTCAGAAAAATACAATCTTCATATTATTACCAACGGTTTTGAGGAAGTGCAACATTTAAAACTTCAAAATAGTGGTATTAAAAAGTATTTTAGAACGGTAACCACTTCTGAGGAAACTGGGTTAAAAAAGCCACACCCCGTTATTTTCGAAACTGCACTCACAAAGGCTTCCGTTATTTCACAAAAAAGCGTAATGATTGGCGATAGTTTTGAGGCGGATATTGTAGGCGCCAAAAATGCTGGAATGCATACATTGTTTTTTAATTACAGAAATGAAATTGTAATCGCGCCTTATTTTGCGATTAGCGAACTGTCAGAAATTAAACGGCACTTGTAATAATAATCCTACATTAAGTTCGTTAGTAACTGGTATACAAACCCCATTTATGAAAAAGATATTCCCCCACACTATCTTTGCGATCTGTGTTTGCCTACTATTTACGGCCTGCATAAAGGATACTGATTTTGATCAAACGGAAGATATTGCGTTAACTCCGGTTATGGAATTAAACCTAATTTACTTCAATCTGTCTGCCGATCGTTTTTTTGATACAATCAATTCTAACCCAATTCTAACGGTTAGAGATACCACCGAAATTAGATTTCTGGACGACAATAGTCTTCAGGAAAAACTAAAGCGAGCAGAATTCTATTTTAAATTCACCAATTCCATACCTCGAAATTTTCAAGTTGATTTTCAATTTTTAAGTGAAGCCAACGATACTACCTACGTTGCGCAAACTGCCGTTTCTGAAGGCACTATTACAACTCCTGTAATTACAGAATTTACTGAAAATATTGAAGGGGAAGATATACTGCGTCTTACCCAAGCTAATAGAGTTGTTGTTTCGGTAACCATCGATACTTCTGACGAAAATCTAAATGGCACCTTAAATCTAAAGTCCAAAACCACCTATTTTTTGGAAAACTAAACAATGCGAAATTTTTTACCCTACATACTATGCTTCGTGGGCTTTTGCGCTATTTCACAAAATAAGCAAATACTCTACGGTTTCGACGATATACCCCAATCGTTGATGCTAAACCCTGGAAGTAAGGTAAGCCAGAAAAAACACTTCGGGATTCCGTTTTTCTCGCAAATTCATTTTAATGGTGGTTCATCGGGGGTTAATGTTTATGATATTTTCCAGGAAGGAAATGGTGATATTAACGATAGAATCCTGCAAAAGATTTTCGAAATGAAAAATTCAGATTTCTTCACTGCTACCCAACAATTGGAACTCATTAATTTTGGATGGCGCGCAAAGAACGATATATATTTTTCGGGTGGAATTTATGAAGAGTTAGATTTTATAGCCTATTTCCCCAGAGATTTAGCAATTCTTGCTTGGGAGGGAAATAGAGACTATTTAGATTATCCTTTTAATTTAGGTGAAATAAGCGCGACTGGCGATCTTACTACAGTGTATCATTTTGGTGCGAATAAACAAATAAGTGATAGACTTACGGTGGGCGCTCGGCTGAAAGTTTATTCTAGTATGATTAGCTTCCGCAGTGTAAACAATTCCGGAACTTTTACAACAAGATTGGGCGATGCCAGTTCAGAGAATATTTACGAACACACTATTCAAAATGCCGATGTCACCGTAGAAACTTCTGGTTATGTTCCGCTTCGGGAATTAGATGGGTCTTCACAGGTAGCTAGTGAAATTTTCGGGCGTGCTTTATTTGGTGGCAATATTGGAGTAGGAGTAGACCTTGGGTTTACTTACGATATTAACGAAGCATGGACACTTTCGGGGAGTGCGCTGGATGTGGGTGCAATTTTTCATACCAAAGATGTGGAAACGTATCGGGCTCATGGAACGTATACGCTAGACGGAATAAATTTACTTTTTCCGCCTTTAAGTGAAGGGGAATCCACCTTTCCATATTATGACGATCTTGAAGATGATATAGAACGCGAAGTTGATATAGATACATTAAACACTGGGTACACCCAATTTAGACCGATGAAATTTAACGCTTCAATAAGCTATGGCTTTGGAAGATTTAATGGCTCGGGGGCTTGTGATTGTTTAAATATGGGTGGCGGAAAACTTCATAAACAGAATGTTGGTTTACAGTTCTATTCAATATTTAGACCCAAAGGTCCGCAGATGGCGGGAACGCTTTTTTACCTTAGAAGGTTTACAGATTTTCTTTCGGCAAAGGCAACTTATACGGTAGATTCGTATTCATTTTCAAATGTAGGTTTAGGGGTTTCAGCAGATATTGGTAAAGTAAATATTTATGTTGCCGCAGACAACCTTCTGCGTTATGGTAATTTGGCAAAGGCAAAAAGCGTATCTTTACAGCTAGGGTTTAACATAATAATTGACGAAGAATGACACGATTTCTACTACTTGCAATTGCTTTTCTTTTAACCATAAATGTTGGGGCACAGAATATGAATCTGAGCGATTATAGTTTTGTAATTGTTCCACAACAATTCGATTTCTTAAAAAATAAAGATCAATATAAGTTGAATTCAATGGCGGAATTCTATTTCGATAAAAGTGGATTTAATGCATATTCGGCAGCAGAGGCACCAAATACGAACCGTTGTGACGGATTGTATGCCAATGTTGAAGAACTTAAATCTGTGTTTGGCACAAAACTACAAGTTACACTGAAGGATTGTAATGGTGTCGAAATATATAGAAGCCAAGAGGGAAAGAGCAAGTATAAAGAATTTGACAAATCGTATCAAGATGCGCTGCGGAAAGCTTTTAATAGCATAGATATTTTACGCGTAAAGCAGAAAGATGTGGCGTTGCTAAAGGACACCCATACTGTTACTCACCAAACAGTTGTTACTGAAGTAAACACTCCCGTTAGAATTCAAGCTATAAATACTTCGGAAAATATAATGCCTACTGAAAAGTTTTCGAACTATTCAAATTCAGGAAAAACATTCTTGCTTAGAAAAACTGCTGAAGGTTATTCATTATACGAAGAAACTACGAGTGCAGAGGACGGACTTCTTTTAAAAGGAAAAATAATAGTAATGGAGACTGTCGTTAAATTTATGGATACTTCGGGAAAGGTTTCAGATGCTACTTTTGACGCTGCTGGAAATTTAACTGTAAAAGATGGATCTTCATTAACTGTCTACCAATCGGTGAATTAAAAGTTGTATTTATCCTTCCAAAGCTGCTTTAAATACCCTTTCAAAGCATTTTCCTTGGGATTGTTTCCAGGTCTGTAAAATGTTGTTCCTTTAATTTCATCGGGTAAGAATTCGTGGGGAATAAAATTGCCTTCGTAATTATGGGCATATTCATATTCCTTTCCGTAGCCCAATTGCTTCATTAGCTTTGTAGGAGCGTTTCTAATAGACAATGGAACAGATAGGTCTCCCGTTTGTCGAACTACTTGCTGGGCTTCGCCAATAGCTTTATAGGAAGCATTGCTTTTAGGCGAAGTTGCCAAATAAATGGCACACTGGCTTAATATTATCCGCGCTTCTGGATAGCCAATCGTATTAACGGCCTGAAAAGTACTGTTGGCAAGTAAAAGTGCATTTGGGTTTGCAATGCCAATATCTTCAGAAGCTAAAATGACCATTCTTCTCGCAATAAATTTGATGTCTTCGCCACCTTCAATCATTCGTGCTAGCCAATATACAGCTGCATTAGGATCACTGCCACGCATGGATTTTATAAAGGCCGAAACAATATCGTAATGCTGCTCGCCCGTTTTGTCATAAAGCACAGTGTTTTTCTGCGCCTTTTGCATTACCAGTTCGTTTGTAATGGTGACTTTGGTATCTTTTTCTGAAAGAACTACCAGCTCTAATATATTCAAAAGTTTACGCGCGTCGCCACCAGAAAGTCTAATAAGCGCTTCGGTTTCCTTTAAGATTACATTTTTTTTTGAAAGAACGTCGTCTTCCTTTAAAGCTCGCTTCAATAAGGCTTCCATATCTTCGCGGCTAAACGATTCTAAAACGTAAACCTGACAGCGTGATAATAATGCGGGAATAACTTCGAAACTTGGATTTTCTGTAGTAGCACCAATTAGGGTAATCCATCCTTTTTCAACAGCTCCTAAAAGTGAATCCTGTTGCGATTTACTGAAGCGATGTATTTCATCTATAAATAGAATTGGGTTTTTAGTAGAAAATAAATTATCGCTTTTTTTCGCTTTTTCAATTACTTCTCGAACGGCAGCAACACCACTATCTACAGCACTTAATGTATAGAATGGTCTACCGCTTTCGTTGGCGATTATATTTGCCAACGTTGTTTTTCCGGTTCCCGGAGGACCCCATAAAATTATGGAGGGAATCATTCCCGTAGCTAGTTGTGAAGTGAGTGAACCTTTAGGTCCAACCAAATGTTGTTGACTTAAATAACCGTCTAATGTTGTGGGACGAATTCGTTCTGCGAGGGGTGCATTCATAGTTTTCAAAATTACAATTTTAATATAACGGTTTCACTGACAATTTATCATAAATTTGGATTTAGGATTGCTTTTTGTAATCAGTGAAATATGAAGAGTTCAAACCAGTTAAAATTCAGCCCAGACGTTATCGGATATCCATTGCTATTTGTGATGATACTTTGGATTGTATTTTGGATTGAAACTAGGTTCAATATTAATCTCAATTATTTTGGGGTTTTTCCGCGTACCGTTGAAGGATTGCGGGGTGTTATTTTTAGTCCTTTTCTTCACGGGAGTTTAAAACACCTATTTAACAACTCGGTACCGCTTTTCGTTTTAAGTTCCGCACTCTTTTACTTTTATAGAGATATACGTTGGAAAGTACTAATTCTGGGTTTGTTATTAACTGGCTTAGCTACTTGGGTAATTGGTCGTTCTGCATTACATATTGGCGCTAGTGGGGTAGTTTATATGCTTGTAGCTTTCACGTTTTTTAAAGGAATATTTTCGAAACAGTTTCAGCTTACCGCCTTAGCTTTGGCAGTAGTATTTCTTTATGGCGGAATGTTGTGGTATGTATTTCCTGTAAATCCTGAAATATCCTGGGAGGGTCACTTATCTGGATTTTTTGTAGGTTTCCTCTTTGCGTTTTTATTTAAAACCAAGCCCATTGAAAGAAAGAAGTACGAGTGGGAGAAGGAAAATTATAATCCAGAAAAAGATCCTTTTTTAAAACAGTTTGATGAAAACGGTAATTTTATAGAACTGCCAAAAGAACCTGTGGAAACTGCTGAAACCATTCATGCTGATGCACATCCATCAATAAAGAAATTAGCCGAACAAGAAGGCAATACTATTAAAATAGTCTACAGTTTTAAGGAAGGTGCAAAAGACAAAAATGAATAATGCTACAAGCGTCTTTGTCTAGTAACTTCATATAAAAATGCACCACAAGCAACGGAAACGTTCAAAGAGTTAATTTCGCCAAGAAGTGGAAGGGAAGCCTTTTCGTCTACTAAACCAAGTACAGATTTTGATACACCTTTACCTTCAGAACCCATTATAATTGCTAATGGCCTAACTAGGTCTACGGAATATATTTCGTTTTGAGTTCTTTCTGTTGCAGCAACCGTTGTAATTCCTGAGCCTTGTAGGTAGAAAATAGCATCTTTAATATGCTCTACTTTACAAATTGGAATTTTAAAAATAGCGCCTGCAGAAGTTTTTACGGTATCGCCCGAAACTGGAGCACCTCCAGATTTTTGTATTATCACTGCATCTACGCCGGTACATTCAGCGGTACGTAAAATCGCTCCGAAGTTCCTAACATCTGTTATCTGATCTAAAACTAAGAAGAGGGGAGCTTTATCGCTCTCTAATGCCTTTTCAACTACTGATTCCAAAGAATGAAATGCCACAGGTGAAGTAAGTGCAACAATACCTTGGTGGTTTCCTCTAGTGAGTTTATTTAATTTTTCGAACGGAACAATATTTACGGTAACATTGGCCTTTTCCAAATCTTTAATCAGGCCTTCAATTTTATCGCTTTCTATTCCCTTTTGGATAAAAACCTTATCAAAAACAACTTGAGAGGCGAGTGCCTCTTTTATAGGGTAAATTCCGAAGATGGTATTATTTTTATCTTGCATAACAGTTGTTGTTTTTTTTAAAGGATTTTGGCAAAGGTAAAGAGAATATTCATTTTATATCCCTTTAAAGTATATGTAAAAAAAAGCACCCCTTTTTCAAGGGGTGCTTTATAAATTTAAGGTGGTTAAAAATTAGTTTTTAACACCTATTAGAGATCTACCTCCAGAAACAACATCTGCTTCTCCTTGAATTGCAAGGCGGAAGAAACGTCTAGTATCGTCAATAGAAACATCTACTGCAGTAACACCAAAGTTTACTTCACGCGTATTTGCTGGAAAAGTAACTGTACTTTCAAAAATTAAGTTTTCATCTGCTGATGGTAAAGTATCTACTGCTACTGTAATTACAGTGAACGTTCTTGCAGAACTTGATAAATCAGACACAAAAAGCTTAACGCTATCTGTTTTTGTACCACCTTCTGGAACACTTAGGTTCTTAGTTAGGGTAACAAAACCAACAGTAGTCTTGCGTTCTGCGTTATAATCGTCATATGTTTCGCAAGATACTGCGACAACTGCTATGGCAAGAATAACTAATAATATATTTACTTTTTTCATTTTTGATAGATTTTAGAAATTATTAATACCCAGGGTTTTGTGATAAGTTTGGATTTAAATCCAAAGCAGTTTGTGGTATTGGCAATTGAAATTTATTGCTGTTTGCTGGTAAAGCTAACTGATCTGAAGCAGTTCCTGAACCATCAGCTAAATCACCAAAACTTTCACGTTCTACTGGTTGTCCCCATCTTTTTAGGTCGAAGAACCTTTGAGATTCAAAAGCAAATTCTAACCTTCTTTCTAAACGAATTGCATCACGAAGCGCAGTTCCAGTTTCTCCACTTGGAGGAGAAGTGTAGCGTTTTGTTCTTACAGCATCAAGAGCAGTTCTAGCAGGACCTTCTTGGCCTAAGTTATATAATGCTTCAGCTTTGTTTAAAGAAGCTTCAGCTGCGCGGAATATTTTAATATCCACTAATCCAGGAGCACCACTAGGTCCTCTTTTGTATAACTTTTTGATTGCATTAAAAGCTAAGCCATCGTTATTGTTTGTTGCTTGAAAAGTATATGCAGCTTTACGGATATCATCATCAGCAAAAAGGTTATATAATTCAAACGAAACAACATATTCTGGAATAAGGTTGGTATTACCACCTTGGCTCCATGTAACTCCAATTGTATTACTTAATACAGGTGGGTTAACAGGAATATAAAATGTAAGACCGCTTTGGTTAGCATCTTCCCAAACACCAACTACATCTGCACGTGGAGCGATAGCTTTTGTTACTTGGTTTGCTGCATTTATTGAATTCTGCCATTGACCCATATAAAGGTAAACTCTAGATAATAGAACATTTACAGCATCTTTACCCATACGTCCTGCTCCATTAGTTGCATTGATGTTAGCCGCCGCATCTTTTAAATCTAATATCACTTTGTCATAAACAGCACCTACAGTTTCTCTTGCAGGTTCTGCTAATGGTTCTGGTTCGGACATATAAGCTATACCTAAACTTCCGTTTGCATCTCCTGATTGCGTAGGGATTTTTCCGAAGTAAGTTATAATGTTAAAATGTGCCAATGCTCTTAAAGCTTTTGCTTCAGCTACAATATTTGCTTTATTTTCTCCTTCAAAATTTTCACTTGCTGCAAGAAGAATATTTGCACGGTAAATTAGCGTGTAAGCAACCTGATATAATCCACCCATAGGTGCATCAGAAGCGCCATACTGCCAGTTATGCAATGTTCTTCTAGTTCCACGTCCTTTTTGTGCAAAAGTAACGTTGTCTGAAAGTACATCTGGAGCATCTAACATACCACCAGCATCACTACCTCCATAAACAGACGCAGAAGTTAAGGATGCGTATACACCACGAACAGCGTTTTCAAAATCTGCTGCAGTAACGTAAGCATTTTCAGTACCAAATTCATCGAATGGTACTTGATCTAGTTCGCTATCGCAAGATGCAAATCCACCTACGATTAGAGCTAAAACTGTTATTTTATAAATTATTTTTTTCATTGTATCAATTTTTTTTAAAATTAGAAACTAACATCCAATCCAACTTGAAATGACTTGGTATTTGGGTAACTATATAAAGTAGCTTCACCAGGAGCAACAACATTTGCGAATGAAATGGTTTCTCCAGAAGAAAGACCTACTTCAGGATCTCCCCAAAATTTAGTAAATGTCAACAAGTTTTGTCCTTGAGCATAAATTCTAAGTGAACTAATTGCTGTGTTCTCTAAGGTCTTGCTTGGGAATGTATAAGAAAGAGTTACGTTACGCATACGTATGTAATCTCCTTTTTCTAACCATCTGTCAGAATTGCCCATAACAGATGCATCTGTAGTGGCATAGATAGGGCTTGGAAGCACTCCTGTGTCTCCAGGTTGTTGCCAGTAGTTAAACGCGTTTGTTGATTGATTATCTGTGATAGCTAAACCATCAGATTCACGGTCAGAACGTACAAAGTTATTAATCCAGTTTCCTGCTTTGAAAACGAAATCTGTACGAAGTCCAAATCCTTTGTAAACAATGTTGGAAAAGAATCCTCCTTCTTTGTCTGCAATTGTAGATTTTCCTTGGAAAACACGATTGTCATTTTCATCCGTTGGTAAATCATCGGCAAAGTAAGTATTTCCATCAGCTCCGTAGAATAAACCTCTACCAGTTGCAGGATCTACACCAGCATAACGTACTAAGAAATGTTCGTTAATTTTACGACCTTCTTGGTAGCGAATGAAAAATGCATTTGGTGTTACGTCTTCCCCTTCTGGAAGAGCAACAACTTCTGTATCCAAGAATATGATATTTCCACCTAAAGTCCAAGTGAAATCAGGACTGCGGAAAACATCAGCTTGTAACGAAATTTCAAGACCTTTATTCTGAATCTCACCTAAGTTACCTGCGATTGAACCTACTCCTGCTTCATAAGCAGTTGGGATAGGGAAAAGCAAATCTGTTGTATTTCTGATGAAGTAATCAGAAACTAAACGAACTCTGTTGTTATACATGTTAAGTTCTACACCCACATTATAAGTTTCAGTAGTTTCCCATTGTAATTCTGGGTTAGCTACACGTGTAGGAATTGTACTAGATCCACCTGGATAAGAATCGAAACCTACTGTACCTTGAGATGCGTATCTACCGATACCATTTCTGTTACCAACAGTACCATAAGCAGCTCTAATTTTTAAATCGTTTACTGCATCAATACCAAAGAAATCTTCTTTTGCAATGTTCCAACCAGCACTTCCACTATAGAAAGTACCAAATCTTACATCAGTACCGAAGTTAGACGATCCATCACGACGTACAGAAGCAGAAAGTAAATATTTCTCTTTGAAATCGTAATCAGCAAAAGCACCATAAGAAACTAAAGTTAATCTAGTTCTACTTGTAAAACCATCGTTAAGTTCAGATGCGTTAGCTTGAGTAGTCAATAATGCTGAAGGAAAACCTTTACTTCTAACAAACTGACGATTAAACTCGTTCATGTTATATTCATAAAGACCCAAAACATTTAAGTTGTGGTTGTTCTTATTTAAATTGTACATTAAACGGTTACTTACCGTAAAGTCTAATCTGTGTTGTTGATCATCAAATTTGTTACCAGTTGGAGAACCATTTAGAATGATATCTAAAATACCTCCTGGTTTAGAATAGCTTTCTCTTCTTGTAGCTCCCCAGTTTACAGCTACATTAAAGCCATAACTCCAGTTTTTGCTAAAGGTTACTAAAGCGTCTACACTACCAATAGTGGTGTTTTCAATATCTTCACTCGGCTCACTTAAAAGTGCTCCACGGATAGGAAATCCAGTATGTGTTGGGTTGTAGATAGGATTACCGTTGTCATCTAACTGAGTAGTTCCGTCATCATTTAAAAGGAATTCAGTTTCGTAAGCGTTGTAATCAAGCATACCTCTAAAAGGGTTTTGCGTATTGTTTCTATCTCTTGGCTCATCGCTCATAGATCTAGAGTATCCTACGTTTACACCTACAGTAAGCCATTCTTTTGCGTCGAAATTAACGTTCAAACGTGTACCTAATCTTTCAAAACCATCAATATTGTCAATAATACCTGTGTTTCTATCATTTGATACAGAGAAGTAATAATCCATTTTTTCAGCACCACCAGAAACGGAAACACTGTTGTTTTGGATAATACCATCTTTCAAAATAATATCTTCCCAATCTACTTCTCTATCTAAAAGCATTTGACGCTCTATAGATCCAGGTTGTGTAGTTACTCCAGGAGTACCTGCAGCGCCTGTAACACCTAAAGCATACAATTCAGCTTCATACTGCATTTTTTCCGAAGCATTCATCATTGTATAATTCGGATCGATGTATGAAGATGTACCATAACGAGAGCTGAAACGAATTACAGCATCTTTGTTACGATTACCATTTTTAGTTGTAATTACAACCACACCGTTAGCTCCACGTGAACCGTAACGAGCAGTGGTGGCTGCATCTTTTAGGATTGTAATGTTTTCAATATCCTCATTTGGGATATTAGAAAGATCTTCCTCTCTAATAGGCGATCCATCCACAATATATAGTGGAGAAGATGCACCGGCAACAAGAGATCCTGTTCCACGAATACGAACAAAAGCTCCTTGACCTGGCTTACCGTTAGCAGCAGTTACCTGTACCCCGGCCGCTTTACCTTGCAGCATATTGTCAATACTGGTAGTTGGCGCCATTAGCGCAAGTTCTGATGCGGAAATCGACACTACTGCCGAAGTCTGTACCGTTTGGTTCCTTGTAGAATACCCAGTAACAACAACCTCATTCAAGCTTTCACCTGGTTGAAGGTTCATGTCAATTTTATTTTGGGCACCTACTTTTACTTCCTTGGTGTCAAAACCTACATAACTAAAGGTAAGCGTCTGGCCCACACTAGCAGAAATGGAATAATTTCCATCAAAATCTGACTGTGTACCAGTGTTTGTCCCCTTGATTATAACGTTTGCACCAGGCAATGGCAGACCTGTGTCGTCCGTCACCGTACCTGTAATAGTTTTTTGCTGCGCGAAGGTAAGCTGCACAACTAACGCTAATACTAGCGTTAAAATTCCACTAAACTTTGTTCTCATTTTTATAGATTATTTGAATTAGCCAACGGCAAAAATCACAATAAAAAGTTAATTACACAAGTATTTGCTCCCAATTTTTGGGTTTATTTAAGAGGTATTGTAGTTTTATTGAACGAAATGTTAAAATTTTGATGAAATACTGATGTGTATTTTGGTGTTTGAAAAGTTGAAGTCCGCATTCTGCCTATTCCCATTGGCAATATTGAAGCGGAAGATACCAGCCTTAGTATTTAGTCCTAGACCCAGTCCAAAGCTATATAATTTCTCCTTTATCATAATTGTTTGATTTTCGAAATAACCAAGATCTATTATACTGTGTAGATATACGCCATCATTAAATTGATAGCGGTATTCAGTATTCAAAACTGAAAAAAGTGAAGCGTCAATACTATTCTCGTCAAAACCGCGAATACTGTTTATGCCTCCAAAGCGGAACAATTCATTAACTAAATAGGTGTCGCTAAACAGGACGCTCGTACTATTTTGCACAAATATTGAGTTTCGGTAATTTAAGTTAAAGATGTTATTTATCACAGATTCAAACCCCAATTGGCTCTCAGATTTGCTTTCTTTTTTGCGGGAACCTATACCCATGTCCAGATAAATTGCTGTTTTTATTGGGAACAGTTTTCGGTTTTGAGACTTTTTATAACTCCCGCCCATAATAAAAAAGCGAGAAGTAAAATCTTCTATGGGTATTCCTGCAACAGCTTCATCTAATAGATTGCTTGATTCGAAACCTTTGTAGCCAATATATACAATAGATTTTGGGTTTATTTGGTACGAAGTACGCACTTGTTGCTCTGTAGTTATAAAAGTGCTATCTCTTTTAAAGATCATTAATTCTCCACTCAGTCCAAATGGTGTGCTAAAAAGATAGGGGAGTGTAAGCTTGGTTCTAAAATTTACTTGCTCTTGGCCATCTGCTTTGTAGTTAATCAAAAACTGCTCTCCATAATTTAAGTTATTATTAAGTTCTAAATTCAAGTAGCCGTTAAATGATAGTTTTTGACTTTTCTCGTCAGTAGCAAAACCCAATATGCCGTCAAAAAGATTATTATTTTGTTTTTCCAAATAAAAATACACTGTAGTGCTGTCTTTTCTGAACAACGCTTCGGGTGGTTTAACTGTTGAAACAAAACCAAGACTGTTTAAATTTTCATTTTGCGTTACCAATTTTTTCTGATTGAATGTTTTTCCTTTACGAACACCGGCATAATATTTAAGAAATGATTTCGGAAATTTTTCGTAACCCTTCAACACAATTGAATCTACCGTGCGAATGTTTCCGTTGTCAATAAAAAGTGTTGCGCTCAAATTGCCGACTTCGTCTTTTTCAAATTCGGCCAATTTTACACGTGCAAAAGCATTTCCTTTTTGGTTGCGCAGTGCTGTAAGTTTTTTTAACGAAGCCGGAATGGTTTCAAAAGGTAGCATGAAAGTGGAGTCCTCAATTATTGAAGAAACGCGCTGAAGTTCTTTTTTGGTGAAATCATCTTCGGAATAGAAAATTTTTAGTTCTTTGTATTTTTTTCCGAGGAAGAAGTCTGCGATGTAGCTGCTGTCATTTTCTTTTTGCAATTGAAGCAATTCACTTTCAATGTAGCCCATGCGCTGTAGTTTTAAATGCAGAGTATCGGTTTCACTTTTTAGCAATAGAAAATTCTTGAAAGAAGTTTGCATTTGCAAGGAATCGGTAATGCCATCGGGAATTGGTTTTTCAGCCTTTATAGTAAGGTATAGTTCCTGTGCTTGTATTCCGTAGAAAAAACAGGTATACATATTAAGGAAAAAGAAAAGTGCAAGATATTTTTTCAAAAAGCGAATAAATTAACGTTGTAAATCTAACGTTTCAACTTGCCATTTCATATTCAAATTAAAAAAATAATGAAAGAGTGCTGAAAATTAATTCAGTATGGTTTGATTAGTTAAATAATTATTCTACATTTGCATCCCCTAAAAATAGGGGTGTTTTATTTTTAAACATTAATAATACATATTTTATATGCCAACAATTTCACAATTAGTACGTAAAGGAAGGACCAAAATAACCAAGAAGAGTAAATCGGTTGCTTTGGATTCGTGCCCACAACGTCGTGGTGTTTGTACGCGTGTATATACTACTACACCTAAAAAACCAAACTCTGCTATGCGTAAAGTAGCAAGGGTTAGGCTTACAAATGGTAAGGAAGTAAACGCATACATCCCAGGCGAAGGTCACAATCTCCAAGAGCACTCGATAGTATTGGTTAGAGGTGGAAGGGTAAAAGATTTGCCAGGAGTTAGGTATCACATTGTTCGTGGAGCATTAGACACCGCTGGTGTTGCAGGCCGCACACAACGTAGATCTAAGTACGGAGCAAAACGCCCTAAAAAGTAGGAACGCAATAGATTGCGTTCAGTAAAAATGAAAACGGGTTAAACGTTTGTTTTAATTAACGTTTAGCTATAACAAAACAACAAATGAGAAAAAGACAGGCCAAAAAAAGACCGCTTTTACCAGATCCAAGGTTTAACGACCAGTTGGTTACACGTTTCGTAAACAACATGATGTGGGATGGGAAAAAGAGTGTGGCTTTCAAAGTTTTCTATGATGCAATTGACATTGTAGATGAAAAGAAACCAGACGACGAAAAAACTGCATTGGAGCTATGGAAAGATGCACTTTCTAATGTTATGCCTCACGTAGAGGTACGTAGCCGTAGAGTTGGTGGGGCAACCTTCCAAATTCCAAATCAAATACGTCCAGACCGTAAAATTGCAACTGCAATGAAATGGTTGATTACCTATTCAAGAAAAAGAAACGAGAAATCCATGGCTGCAAAATTAGCAGGTGAGATTCTTGCTGCTGCTAAAGAAGAAGGCGCTGCTGTTAAGAAACGTATGGACACTCACAAAATGGCAGAAGCTAACAAAGCATTCTCACATTTCAGATTCTAAAAAATGGCACAAAGAGATTTAAAATACACAAGAAATATCGGGATTGCTGCGCATATTGATGCGGGTAAAACCACAACTACAGAGCGAATCCTTTTTTATACTGGGGTAAGCCATAAACTTGGTGAGGTTCACGATGGAGCTGCAACAATGGACTGGATGGAGCAAGAGCAGGAGCGTGGTATTACCATTACTTCAGCTGCTACAACTTGTACTTGGAAGTTTCCAATGGAAAACGCTGAAGTTTTGCCTGAAACAAAAGAATACAACTTTAATATTATTGACACTCCTGGTCACGTAGATTTTACCGTAGAGGTAAACCGCTCGCTTAGAGTACTTGATGGTTTGGTGTTCCTTTTTAGTGCAGTAGATGGTGTAGAGCCACAATCTGAAACTAACTGGAGACTTGCTGATAACTATAAGGTGCCGCGTATTGGTTTCGTAAATAAAATGGACCGTCAGGGTGCAAACTTTTTAGAAGTTTGCCAACAGGTTAAAGACATGTTGGGTAGCAATGCAGTGCCAATTGTATTGAATATTGGTGATGAGGAAAATTTTAAAGGAATTGTTGATTTGGTTAAGAACCGTGCTGTCATCTTTCACGATGATTCATTTGGTGCAACTTTTGACGTTATTGATATCCCTGAAGAATTAAAAGCAGAGTCGAAAATGCTAAGAGGTAAACTTATTGAAGAAGTTGCCGCTTACGATGAAAACCTGCTTGAAAAATATATGGAAGATGAAAATTCCATTACCGAGGATGAAATCCACGCTGCGCTTCGTGCTGCTGTAATGGATATGAGTATCATCCCAATGGTATGTGGTTCTTCATTTAAGAATAAAGGTGTTCAGTTTCTTTTAGATGCTGTATGTCGTTATTTACCAGCTCCAACAGACAAAGAAGGTATTATAGGAATTAATCCTGATACTGAAAAAGAAGAAATTCGTAAGCCAGATGTAACTGCTCCTTTTGCAGCATTAGCTTTTAAGATTGCTACAGATCCTTTCGTAGGTCGCTTGGCATTCTTCCGTGTTTATTCTGGTCGTTTGGATGCAGGTTCATATATCTTGAACAACCGTTCAGGAAAAAAAGAACGTATTTCTCGTATCTACCAAATGCACTCTAACAAACAAAACGCTATCGATTTTATCGAAGCTGGAGATATTGGAGCAGCAGTTGGATTTAAAGATATTAAGACTGGTGATACTATGTCTGATGAAAAACACCCAATTGTTTTAGAAAGTATGGACTTTCCCGATCCAGTAATTGGTATCGCGGTAGAGCCTAAAACAAAGGCGGATGTTGATAAATTAGGAATGGCATTATCAAAACTTGCCGAAGAAGATCCTACATTCCAAGTACGTACAGACGAAGCTTCTGGACAAACTATTATTTCTGGAATGGGCGAACTTCACTTAGATATTATCGTTGACCGTTTACGTCGCGAATTTAAGGTAGAAGTTAACCAAGGTCAACCTCAGGTTGAGTATAAAGAAGCGGTAACAAAAACTGCAGATCACAGAGAAGTTTACAAAAAACAATCTGGTGGTCGTGGTAAATTTGCCGATATCGTATTTACTTTAGGTCCTGTAGATGAAGAAGATCCTAAAGAAGGACTTATATTTGTTAACGCTGTAAAAGGTGGTAACGTTCCTAAGGAATTTATTCCTTCTGTTGAAAAAGGATTCAAACAAGCAATGGTCAATGGCCCACTTGCAGGTTTCGAAGTAGATAGTATGAAGGTTACTTTAAAAGATGGATCTTTCCACCCTGTGGATTCTGATGCATTGTCTTTTGAGCTTGCTGCTAAAATTGGTTTCAAAGAAGTTGCCAAAAAAGCAGGAGCTGTAATTATGGAGCCTATTATGAAAATAGAGGTAATTACACCGGAAGAAAACATGGGTGATATTGTTGGTGACCTTAACCGTCGTCGTGGAACAATCACTAATATGGGTGACCGTGCAGGCGCAAAAGTAATTAAAGGTGAAGTGCCACTTTCTGAAATGTTTGGTTATGTAACCACTTTAAGAACATTGTCTTCAGGTCGTGCTACTTCAACAATGGAATTTTCACATTATGCGCAAACACCTTCAAATATTTCTGAAGATGTTATCGCAAAAGCAAGAGGGACCTCAAACGATTAATAATTTCAGCTATGAGTCAAAAAATAAGAATAAAACTAAAATCTTACGATCACAATTTGGTGGACAAATCTGCTGAAAAAATCGTTAAGACCGTAAAGAGTACTGGTGCTGTAGTAACAGGACCAATTCCTTTACCAACACACAAAAAAATCTTTACAGTATTACGTTCTCCACACGTTAACAAGAAGAGTCGTGAGCAATTCCAATTAAGTTCTTACAAAAGACTATTGGATATTTACAGTTCTTCTTCAAAAACAATTGACGCTCTAATGAAATTAGAGTTGCCAAGTGGTGTAGAAGTAGAGATTAAAGTATAATTTCCTGCGAAGGCGGGAATCTCATGAGGTAAGTTATTGTCATGAGATGCCTGCTTGCGCAGGTATGAAAATGTCCTCAACGATGGTTGGGGAAAAACGGTAAACAAAGTAACATTCGGGATCGAATTTATTTTGATCCCGTTTGCTTTGAATAGAATATCGCGATTTATCGCAATTCAAATAAATATTAGTAATAATCAATAAATAATTAAATATGTCTGGGTTAATTGGAAGAAAGATAGGGATGACCAGCATCTTTGACGAGAACGGAAAGAATATTCCGTGTACCGTTATTGAGGCAGGACCCTGTGTTGTCACCCAAGTCAGAACCATAGAGGTTGACGGGTACAATGCTCTTCAACTTGGTTTCGATGACAAGAAGACTGCTACTAAAGCTGCTGAAGGGCACGCTAAAAAAGCAGGAACCGTTGCAAAACGCAAAGTCGTTGAATTCCAAGGATTTGAAGAAAAATACAAATTAGGTGACACAATTACTGTGGAACACTTTATTGAAGGTGAATTCGTGGATATCGCGGGTACTTCTAAAGGTAAAGGTTTTCAAGGGGTTGTAAAACGTCATGGTTTTGCTGGTGTTGGTCAAGCCACACACGGTCAGCACAACCGTTTGCGTGCACCAGGATCTATTGGAGCTGCATCTTATCCTGCGAGAGTATTCAAAGGAATGCGTATGGCGGGTCAAATGGGCAACGAGAGAGTAAAAGTTGAAAATTTAAGAGTTTTGAAAGTAGTTCCTGAAAAGAATCTACTTGTGGTTAAAGGAGCAATTCCTGGCCATAAAAACGCTTATGTAATGATCGAGAAATAATGAAGGTAGCTGTACTAGATATAAACGGAAAAGACACAGGCCGGAAAGTTGAACTTTCTGCAGATGTGTTCGGAATAGAGCCTAACAATCACGCTGTTTACCTTGATGTGAAACAATACCTTGCCAATCAAAGACAAGGAACTCACAAAGCAAAGGAACGTGCTGAGATTTCTGGTTCTACCAGAAAAATAAAGAAGCAAAAAGGAACTGGTACTGCCCGTGCGGGTAGCATCAAGTCTGGTGTATTTAGAGGTGGTGGTAGAATGTTTGGACCTCGTCCACGCAATTACTCCTTTAAATTGAACAAAAACCTTAAGCGTTTGGCACGTAAATCTGCCTTAACGATGAAGGCGAATAAGAAAGCTATTTTTGTACTAGAAGACCTTACTTTTGACGCTCCAAAAACCAAGAATTTTACCGCGGTTTTGAAGAGTTTAGGACTTGATGACAAAAAATCTTTATTTGTGTTGGGAGATTTAAATAATAATGTATATTTGTCCTCTCGCAATTTGAAAGGTACTGAAGTTATAACTAACTCACAATTAAGTACTTACAAAATTATGAATGCAAACAGTTTAGTGCTGTTTGAAGGTTCTTTGGAAGGAATTGAAACAAACTTAAGTAAATAGAAACAAGATGAACATCTTAATTAAACCTATAATTACGGAAAAAGCTACTAAAGACGCTGAAGACAAAAATGTTTTTGGCTTTGTAGTGAACCCAAAGGCGAATAAGGTAGAAATCAAGAAAGCGGTGGAAGCTGCTTACGGAGTTTCTGTTGAAAAAGTTCGCACAATGAATGTCCGCCCTGATAGGAAGACCCGTTATACAAAAACAGGTGTCCAAACTGGTAAAACGAATGCTTACAAAAAAGCAATCGTACAGGTGGCGGAAGGTGATACAATAGATTTTTACAGCAACATCTAAGGTAACTTAGATTTAATCAGACAAAAATGTCAGTAAGAAAATTAAAACCAATCACCCCAGGTCAGCGTTTTAGAGTTGTAAATGGTTTCGACGCCATTACAACTGATAAGCCGGAGAAGTCTTTACTTGCTCCGAACAAACGATCTGGTGGTCGAAACAGTACAGGTAAAATGACCATGCGCTACATAGGTGGTGGTCATAAGAAAAAATATCGAATTATCGATTTTAAACGCGACAAAGTAGGAGTTCCTGCTACAGTTGCTAGTATTCAATACGATCCAAACCGTACAGCATTTATCGCACTTTTAAACTATCAAGATGGTGAGAAGCGATATGTAATTGCACAAAACGGACTACAAGTTGGGCAGAATATCCTTTCAGGTGATGCAATTGCTCCCGAGATTGGAAACGCAATGTCTCTTTCAGCTATTCCATTAGGTACTATTATTTCTTGCATCGAGCTTCGTCCCGGTCAAGGAGCTATTATGGCTCGTAGTGCTGGTGCTTTCGCACAGCTTATGGCTCGTGATGGAAAATATGCTACCGTTAAACTTCCTTCAGGCGAAACCCGATTAATTTTGGTAAACTGTATGGCTACCATTGGTGCCGTATCAAACAGTGATCACCAATTGTTAGTTTCTGGTAAAGCTGGTAGAAGTAGATGGTTGGGTAGAAGACCACGTACAAGACCAGTAGTGATGAACCCAGTCGATCACCCAATGGGTGGTGGTGAAGGTAAATCTTCTGGAGGTCACCCACGTTCTAGAAAAGGTATACCTGCTAAAGGTTACAGAACCCGTACTAAAACGAAAGCGAGTAATAAATATATCTTAGAACGAAGAAAGAAATAAGTTATGGCAAGATCGTTAAAAAAAGGACCGTTCGTTCATTACAAACTAGACAAGAAAGTTCAACAAAACGTTGATGATAATAAGAAGACCGTAATCAAAACTTGGTCACGTGCTTCTATGATCACACCAGATTTTGTTGGCCAAACCATCGCAGTACATAATGGACGCCAATTTGTTCCTGTATATGTTACAGAAAACATGGTTGGGCATAAACTAGGAGAATTTTCACCTACAAGATCATTCCGTGGTCACGCAGGTGCTAAAAACAAAGGTAAAAAATAAGAGGCCATGGGAGTTCGTAAAAGAGAAAGAGCAGATGCAATCAAGGAAGCTAAGAAGACTATCTACTTAGCTAAATTGAATAATTGCCCCACTTCACCAAGAAAGATGCGTTTAATGGCAGACTTGGTACGTGGTGAGAAAATAGATAAAGCACTTAACATTTTGAAGTTTAGTTCAAAAGAATCTTCACGTAAATTGGAGAAACTACTTTTGTCTGCCATCAATAACTGGCAACAAAAAAACGAAGACGCTTCAATAGAAGATGCAGATCTTTTTGTTAAGGAAATCCGTGTGGATGGTGGAACAATGTTGAAAAGACTTAGACCAGCACCGCAAGGCCGCGCACACAGAATTAGAAAGCGCTCCAACCACGTAACACTGGTATTGGCAGCTAACGATAACACACAAAGCAAATAACTAAATGGGACAGAAGACAAATCCAATCGGGAATCGCTTAGGTATCATTAGAGGTTGGGAATCCAACTGGTACGGAGGCAACGACTACGGCGATAAATTAGCCGAAGACGACAAGATCAGGAAGTATATCCACGCTCGTTTAAGTAAAGCTAGTGTGAGTAGAGTAATTATTGAGCGTACGCTTAAGCTTGTAACCGTTACTATAACCACTGCCCGTCCCGGTATCATAATCGGTAAAGGTGGCCAGGAAGTAGACAAGCTAAAAGAAGAGCTTAAAAAAATTACAGATAAAGAAGTACAGATCAACATCCACGAGATTAAAAGACCTGAACTTGATGCATTTTTGGTAGCTGCAAGTATTGCACGCCAAATTGAAAGTCGTATTTCATACCGTCGTGCTATTAAAATGGCAATTGCGGCAACAATGCGAATGAATGCTGAAGGTATTAAAGTTCAAATCTCAGGACGTTTGAATGGTGCTGAAATGGCACGTTCAGAATCTTATAAAGAGGGTCGTATTCCTTTATCAACTTTTAGAGCCGATATTGACTACGCTTTAGTTGAGGCACACACTACTTATGGTAGATTGGGTGTTAAAGTATGGATTATGAAAGGTGAAGTATATGGAAAGAGAGAACTTTCCCCACTTGTTGGTTTATCGACTGGCAAAAAGAGTGGTGGCAAAGGAGCTCCAGGACGCGGTGGCAACAAAGCACGTCGCAGAAAGTAATTTTTTAAATAAAAGAAAATGTTACAACCTAAAAGAACAAAGTACCGTAAGCAAATGAAAGGTCGTATGAAAGGCGATGCCGGACGTGGCACTCAGTTAGCGTACGGAACCTTCGGTATAAAATCGTTGGAATCAGAATTTCTTACAGCAAGACAAATAGAAGCTGCACGTATCGCTGCAACCCGTTTTATGAAGAGAGAAGGTTCTATCTGGATTATGATTTTTCCAGATAAACCAATCACCAAGAAACCTCTTGAAGTACGTATGGGTAAAGGTAAAGGTGCTGTGGAATATTACGCTGCTGTGGTAAAACCAGGAAGAATGCTTTTCGAAGTATCTGGTGTTACTGTTGAAACAGCAAAAGAAGCATTGCGCCTTGCGGCTCAAAAGCTTCCAGTAAAAACTAAATTTGTAATGTCTCGGGATTTCCAAGCATAATTTTTTGAACGATGAAACAATCAGAAATTAAGAAAGCATCAACGGCAGAACTTCAGGAAGCATTCGCTGAATCTAGGAAGGCTTATTCAGACCTTAAAATGGCTCATACCATTTCACCGTTGGAAAATCCAGTTCAACTAAGATCCCAGAGAAGGGTGATAGCAAGAATAGCGACGGAACTAACTAATAGAGAAGTGCAGTAATTGTACAGCTGAAAGATGGAAGAAATTAAAAGAAACTTAAGAAAAGAACGTGTTGGTGTTGTAACCAGTAACAAAATGGATAAGTCCATTGTAGTTGCAGAGGTTAAAAAAGTAAAACACCCAATGTACGGAAAGTTCGTTTTGAAAACGAAAAAATACGTAGCACACGACGAGACAAACAACTGCAACGAAGGAGATACAGTAAGGATCATGGAAACACGCCCTTTAAGTAAAACTAAATGTTGGAGATTAGTAGAAATAATTGAAAGAGCGAAGTAGTTATGTTACAACAAGAATCAAGACTCAAAGTCGCAGATAATACCGGTGCTAAAGAAGTTCTTTGCATCCGCGTATTGGGCGGTACAAAAAGAAGGTATGCTTCGATTGGTGATAAAATAGTAGTTTCTGTTAAAGAAGCAACACCAAACGGAAGCATTAAGAAAGGAGCAGTTTCTACAGCAGTAGTAGTACGTACTGCTAAAGAGATAAGAAGACCTGATGGATCTTACATCCGTTTCGACGATAACGCTTGTGTGCTTTTAAACCCACAAGGTGAAATGAGAGGAACGCGTGTTTTTGGACCTGTAGCAAGAGAACTTCGTGATAGACAATTTATGAAAATAGTATCATTGGCACCAGAGGTGCTTTAATATGAAAACTAAGATGGCAAAGCTTAAAATAAAATCAGGAGATACAGTAGTAGTTACTGCCGGAGACCACAAAGGTTCTGAAGGTAAGGTAATGAAAGTTATCCTTGACAAAAACAAAGCAATCGTAGAGGGAGTTAATATGGTTTCAAAACATGAGAAACCAAGCGCGAAAAACCCACAGGGTGGAATCGTGAAAAAAGAAGCTCCTATCCATATTTCAAACCTTTCATTGGTTGATCCAAAATCTGGAAAAGCTACACGTGTAGGGTATAAAACTGAAGATGGTAAAAAAGTACGGTTTTCAAAACAATCGAATCAAGTAATATAGTTATGGCATATTTACCAAGACTTAAAGAAGAGTACAGAGGCAGAGTGGTTAACGCACTCACAGACGAATTTGGTTACAAAAACGTCATGCAAGTACCAAAATTGGAGCGTATTGTTGTTTCCCGCGGTGTGGGTGCAGCAGTAGCAGACAAGAAACTTATTGACTATTCGGTTGATGAGTTTACAAAGATAACCGGGCAAAAAGCGGTTTCAACTAACTCTAAAAAGGATGTTGCAAACTTCAAACTTCGTAAAGGCATGCCAATTGGTGTGAAAGTTACGTTGCGTGGAGAGCGTATGTACGAATTTTTAGATAGATTAGTTACTTCTGCATTGCCAAGGGTACGTGACTTTAACGGAATTAAAGCAACCGGTTTTGACGGAAGAGGAAATTACTCTTTAGGCGTTACCGAGCAAATTATCTTCCCAGAAATCGATATCGATAAAGTGAAGAAAATTGAAGGAATGAACATTACGTTCATTACTACAGCTGCTACCGATAAAGAAGCGAAATCATTATTACAAGAATTGGGTCTACCCTTTAAAAAGAACTAAGTTATGGCTAAAGAATCAATGAAAGCCCGCGAGGTTAAGAGACAAAAAACGGTATTGAAGTATGCTGCCAAACGTAAAGCTTTGAAAGAAGCTGGCGATTGGGAAGGTTTACAGAAATTACCAAAAAATGCCTCACCAGTTCGTTTGCACAACCGTTGTAAACTAACAGGAAGACCAAGAGGGTATATGAGAACTTTTGGAATTTCACGTGTAACATTTCGTGAAATGGCAAATTCAGGGTTAATTCCAGGGGTGCGTAAAGCATCTTGGTAAAATAATGATGTAGGCGTGCAATTAATTGTGCGTGTATCAAAATGTAAATACTAATTGGTTGCAGGTTCGAACCCGTCACTCGGGTCGAAAACCACTTCCGCAAATTCAAATAAATGAATACAGATCCAATTTCAGATTATCTAACACGTGTTAGAAATGCTGCAAAAGCCGGACATCGCGTAGTAGAGATTCCAGCGTCTAATCTTAAAAAGGAGATTACAAAAATCCTTTTTGATCAAGGTTACATTTTAAGCTACAAATTTGATGACGAGAGTACCGCACAGGGAGTCATTAAAATTGCGTTGAAATACGACAAGCTTACCAAAGAATCGGTGATCAAGAAAATTCAAAGAATTAGTAAACCAGGTTTACGTAAATATGCAGGTTCATTAGAGCTTCCGCGCGTTCTCAACGGTCTTGGAATTGCAATTGTTTCAACTTCTTCAGGAGTTATGACAGGCAAACAAGCCAAGGCGCAGAATGTTGGTGGCGAAGTATTATGTTACGTTTACTAAAAAATAGACAAAGAAATGTCAAGAATAGGTAAAAACCCGGTAGCAATCCCACAAGGAGTTACAGTTGATGTAAAAGACAACGTAATAACCGTGAAAGGAAAATTAGGCGAGTTAACTCAGGAATACTCTGATGTAACCGTAAAAGTAGAAGATAATCAAGTTATTGTTGAGCGCCCTTCAGATTCAAAAGATCATACGGCAAAACACGGTCTTTACAGATCGTTGGTAAACAATATGATTGAAGGCGTAAGCAACGGATGGACCAAACAATTAGAATTGGTAGGTGTGGGTTACCGCGCTAGCAACCAAGGACAAAAATTGGAATTGGCTTTAGGATTTTCACACAACATCATTTTGGACATTGCTCCAGAAGTTAAAGTGGAAACTGTATCAGATAAGGGTAAAAACCCAATCATAAAACTTACTTCTCACGACAAGCAATTGGTAGGACAAGTTGCGGCGAAAATACGTGGCTTCCGTAGGCCAGAGCCGTACAAAGGAAAAGGAATTAAGTTTGTAGGTGAACAATTAAGAAGAAAAGCAGGTAAATCTGCATAACAAATAGAGTTATGGCATTATCAAAATACGAAAGAAGAGCGCGCTTGCGCATGCGAATCAGAAAAACCGTGGATGGGACAGAAAGTCGCCCACGTTTGGCTGTATTTCGTAGCAACAAAGAAATATACGCTCAGATTATTGACGATGTAAGTGGAAAAACAATTACCGCTGCATCTTCAAGAGATAAAGACATTGACGCTTCAAAAGTAAACAAAGTTGAAGCTGCAAAAATGGTAGGAAAAGCAATCGCAGAAAAAGCTGTTAAAGCAGGTGTTGAAACCATCGCTTTTGACAGAGGCGGTTACCTATACCACGGAAGAGTAAAATCATTAGCTGAAGGTGCACGCGAAGGTGGCCTTAAATTCTAAGTAGCATTATGTATCAAGATTATAAAAACGTAGAATTAGTAAAACCAGGAGGTCTTGAATTGAAAGACCGATTGGTAGGTGTACAACGTGTAACCAAGGTGACCAAAGGTGGTCGTGCCTTCGGATTTTCAGCTATTGTAGTTGTTGGTGACGAAAAAGGAGTGGTAGGCCACGGACTTGGGAAATCCAAGGATGTAGCTAGTGCAATAGCGAAAGCTATTGAGGATGCCAAGAAAAACTTGATTCGCATTCCACTAAACAAGGTAACACTTCCACACGAACAAAAAGGAAAATATGGCGGAGCCCGTGTTAACCTTCTTCCAGCAGCGCCTGGTACCGGAGTTATTGCTGGTGGTGCCGTACGTGCCGTATTGGAAGCAGTAGGAGTTCACGATGTATTGTCAAAATCACAAGGATCTTCCAACCCACACAACGTGGTAAAAGCAACTTTTGATGCCCTTTTGCAAATGCGAAGTGCACAAACTATTGCTAACCAAAGAGGGATTTCACTTGATAAAGTATTCAAAGGATAAATATCAGAACGATGGCAAAAATTAAAGTAACAAAGGTTAGAAGCGTTATAAAGCGTCCAAAAAACCAAAAGAGAATCATGGAATCGTTAGGTCTTCATAAGATGAACCAAACTGTGGAACATGAAGACACGCCAAATATTCTTGGTATGATCAATAAAGTTAATCACTTGGTTTCTGTTGAAACTAAATAAAGTAAATACGAAAAATGGAGTTAAGTAACTTACAACCCGCCGCAGGATCGGCGAAAAACAAAGGCAAGCGAGTAGGTCGCGGACAAGGTTCCGGTAAAGGTGGTACTGCCACCCGCGGACATAAAGGTGCAAAATCACGTTCAGGTTATTCCAAGAAAATTGGATTTGAAGGTGGACAGATGCCCCTACAACGTCGTGTTCCTAAGTTTGGATTTACAAACATCAACCGTAAGGAGTATAAAGGCATCAACATTGATACTTTACAACAATTGGTTGACGACAAGAAAATAAAAGATACCGTTGACTTTGAAACTATATTTGGTTTAGGTCTTGCTGGAAAAAACGAAATGGTTAAGATTTTAGGAAGAGGAGAGTTAAAGGCAAAATTAAAAGTATCTGCACACAAGTTTACTGCCTCGGCAAAAGAAGCTATCGAAGCTGCCGGAGGCGAAGTAGTAACATTGTAACATAAGATACGGATGAAATTTATCGAAACCTTAAAGAATGTTTGGAAAATAGAGGAGTTGCGTAACCGCATCTTCCTCACTCTTGGAATGTTATTAGTGTACCGTTTTGGTGCACAAGTAGTGCTTCCAGGAATTGATGCAGATATGTTAGGACAGTTTGCAGGTCAATTTGATGCAGGTGGTATTGGAGGATTACTAAACGCATTTACAGGAGGGGCTTTTGCTAACGCTTCTGTTTTTGCATTGGGAATTATGCCATACATCTCTGCCTCGATTGTTGTGCAGTTAATGCAAATTGCAGTACCATACCTTCAAAAATTACAGAAGGAAGGCGAGAGTGGCCGTAAGAAAATCAATCAGATTACCCGTTGGTTAACAATCGGTATCTGTTTGGTACAAGCACCAAGTTATCTTGCAGGTCTTCCAGCAATGGGAGTGCCAGCAGAAGCTTTTATAATGGGGCAGAGCTTAATGTTCTATGTTTCCTCGGTTATAATCTTGGTTACTGGTACTATATTTGCAATGTGGCTGGGTGAAAAAATTACTGATAAAGGTATTGGTAACGGTATCTCCATATTAATTATGGTGGGTATTATTGCACGTTTACCACAGTCATTTGCTCAGGAATTTGTTTCAAGAGTAATGGAATCAAACGGTGGTTTGATTATGATACTTATTGAATTGGTTATCTGGTTTGTTATTATCCTCCTATCAATTATGTTGGTAATGGCTGTACGTAAGATACCAGTACAATATGCAAGAAGAACCGCAACTGGTGGTTACGAAAAGAATATTTTTGGAGCACGACAGTTTATTCCGTTAAAGTTGAATGCATCTGGAGTTATGCCAATTATCTTTGCTCAGGCAATTATGTTTGTGCCTTCTGCGGTAGCAAGTCTTTCTGAAAGCGATTTCGCTCAAGGAGTTCAAGCTACATTCAGTGATATTTTCGGACTCTGGTACAATGTTGTATTCGCCTTATTGATTATAGTATTTACATATTTCTATACTGCTATCACGGTGCCTACTAACAAAATGGCAGACGACCTTAAACGTAGCGGTGGTTTTATTCCAGGTATTAAACCAGGGTCACAAACCGCAGAATATTTAGATCGAATTATGTCTCAAATAACACTTCCAGGTTCTGTATTCTTGGCTTTGATCGCTATTTTCCCAGCGTTCGTTGTTAAGTTGTTAGGAATCCAGCAAGGTTGGGCATTATTCTACGGTGGTACATCACTACTAATTATGGTGGGAGTAGCAATCGATACAATGCAACAAGTAAACTCGTACTTATTGAATCGTCATTACGATGGTTTAATGAAAAGTGGCAAAAATAGAAAAGCAGTAGCATAATTATGGCAAAACAAAGCGCAATTGAACAAGATGGAAGTATAGTGGAAGCACTATCAAATGCCATGTTCCGTGTAGAATTGGAAAACGGTCACATTGTAACCGCACATATTTCCGGTAAAATGCGAATGCACTACATTAAGTTGTTGCCAGGAGATAAAGTGAAACTGGAAATGAGCCCGTACGATTTAACTAAGGCAAGAATAACATACAGATACTAATACAACAAACCTCACAGTTTGTTGGACTATATAAACAGAAACAGATGAAACCGGATGGTTCCATCTGACCTTTAAAAATTAAATACTAAAGACAGATGAAAGTTAGAGCATCCGTAAAGAAAAGAAGTGCCGACTGCAAGATTGTTCGCAGAAAAGGCAGATTATATGTAATTAACAAAAAGAACCCAAAGTTCAAACAAAGACAAGGATAAGTTATGGCAAGAATCGCAGGTGTAGATATCCCGAAGCACAAAAGGGGTGTAATCGCGTTAACGTATATCTTCGGAATCGGCAAAAGCCGTGCTGAAGATATTCTGAACAAAGCCGGAGTTGACGAAGACAAAAAGGTAAGTGAATGGAACGATGATGAAATCGGTGCTATTCGTGAAGCTGTAGGGTCTTTCAAAATCGAAGGTGAATTACGTAGTGAAGTTCAATTAAGTATTAAACGCTTAATGGATATTGGTTGTTACAGAGGTATTCGTCACAGATCGGGTCTTCCTTTAAGAGGACAGCGAACTAAGAATAACTCTCGTACAAGAAAAGGAAAACGTAAAACAGTTGCTAACAAGAAAAAAGCAACTAAATAAAACCTAGAGTTATGGCAAAGACAAGTCAAAAGACGTCAAAAACAGTTAAAAAACGCAAGGTTAATGTTGAATCAGTGGGTGAAGCGCATATTACAGCATCATTCAACAACATTATTGTTTCGTTGACAAATAAGAATGGAGATGTTATCTCTTGGTCCTCAGCCGGTAAAATGGGCTTCCGTGGATCTAAGAAAAACACGCCGTATGCAGCTCAATTGGCATCAGAAGATTGCGCAAAAGTTGCTCACGACGCTGGTTTACGTAAAGTAAAAGTTTACGTAAAAGGTCCAGGAAATGGTAGAGAATCTGCTATACGTGCTATTCACAATGCAGGAATTGAAGTAACCGAAATTATCGATGTTACTCCAATGCCGCACAACGGATGTCGTCCTCCAAAAAGAAGAAGAGTATAATAATTTTCAATAGTTAGATATACGGTTAAATTTAATCGTATATCTAATATTGTACATCAAAAATAATATCAACTGAAGGTATTTAGAAACTAAAGGATAAGAATAAGACCTTAATTTAGTTTTCCTTCATAATTAAAACCAAGAAATGGCAAGATATACTGGTCCAAAAACTAAAATAGCCCGTAAGTTCGGAGAAGCAATTTTCGGAGATGATAAATCTTTCGAAAAAAGAAACTACCCTCCAGGGCAACACGGTAACACACGTCGCCGTGGTAAAAAATCTGAGTACGCAATCCAATTAATGGAGAAGCAAAAAACAAAATACACTTATGGTATTTTGGAGCGTCAGTTCAGAAATATGTTCAAAAAAGCAACAGCAGCTCCAGGTATTACTGGTGCAGTATTGCTACAATTGTGTGAGTCTCGTTTGGATAACGTAGTGTACAGAATGGGGATTTCTCCAAGTCGCTCTGGTGCCAGACAACTAGTTTCTCACCGTCATATCACCGTTAATGGTGAAAAAGTAAACATTCCATCTTACCAGTTAAAGGCTGGAGATGTAGTGGCCGTTAGAGAGAAATCAAAATCTCTTGAGGCAATCAACAATTCGTTGGCAAATGCAAGTCGCGTTTATGAGTGGATTACTTGGAACGAAGAAAAAAAGGAAGGAACTTTTGTTTCTATACCTGATCGTCTCCAAATCCCAGAAAACATCAATGAGCAATTGATCGTCGAATTATATTCTAAATAATTAAAACACAGAAAGTCAATTATGGCAGTATTTAGTTTTCAGAAGCCTGATAAAGTTATAATGGTGAACTCCACCGATTTCGAGGGGAAATTTGAATTTCGTCCTTTGGAACCAGGTTACGGACTTACCGTTGGTAACGCATTAAGACGCGTATTACTTTCCTCATTGGAAGGATTCGCCATCACTTCGGTTCGCATGGAAGGCGTGGATCACGAGTTTTCTACCATTGCTGGAGTAGTGGAAGATGTTACCGAAATTATTTTGAACCTTAAACAGGTTCGTTTCAAAAGACAGATTGACGAGATAGATAACGAAACCGTTACTATTTCAGTTTCTGGAAACGAGCAGTTGAAAGCTGGTGATTTCCAAAAATTCATTTCAGGTTTTCAAGTATTGAATCCAGAATTGGTTATTTGCAATATGGAGAAGAAAGTGAACCTTAATATGGAAATCACTATCGAAAAAGGTCGCGGTTATGTTCCTGCAGAAGAGAACAAAAAAGCGAACGCTCCTTTGGGAACAATCTTTACAGATTCTATCTACACTCCAATAAAAAATGTGAAGTACAGTATTGAAAACTTCCGTGTAGAGCAGAAAACAGATTACGAAAAATTGGTTTTCGAAATCCAAACTGACGGATCAATTCACCCAAAAGATGCTTTAACCGAAGCTGCAAAAACGTTAATTCACCACTTTATGTTGTTCAGCGATGAGCGCATAACATTGGAGGCTGACGAGATTGCACAAACTGAAACTTATGATGAGGAATCCCTTCATATGCGTCAGTTGCTTAAAACAAAATTAGTAGATATGGATCTTTCGGTTCGTGCACTAAACTGTTTGAAAGCTGCAGAGGTTGATACATTGGGCGACCTTGTATCTTACAACAAAAATGACTTGATGAAATTCCGCAACTTCGGTAAAAAATCGCTTACAGAGCTTGAAGAGCTTGTAAACGTGAAAGGCCTTAACTTCGGGATGGATCTTGCAAAATATAAATTAGATAAAGATTAGAGAACTAACGATTTCAGATTTATGATTTCAGATTTCTGAAGTTATAAATCTGAAGTCAATATTCACCAATCAACAATCGTTAATCAATTTAACCCGTCATAATTTGCTCCCAGCCAAAGCTGGTCCAGTAGCAAGATGATGAAAATAAAAATGTCATGAGACACGGAAAAAAAATAAATCACTTAGGTAGAAAAAAAGCCCACAGACATTCAATGTTGGCAAACATGGCTAATTCTTTAATAGAACACAAAAGAATCAACACTACTGTTGCAAAAGCAAAAGCGTTGAAACAATTTGTTGAGCCATTAGTAACAAAATCTAAGGAAGACACTACGCATAACCGTCGTTTGGTTTTTGCGAAATTGCGTCAAAAAGAAGCAGTTGCTGAACTTTTTAGAACTGTTGCACCAAAAGTTGGTGACCGTCCAGGAGGTTACACTCGTATTATCAAATTGGGTAATCGTTTAGGTGATAACGCTGATATGGCAATGATAGAGCTTGTAGATTTCAACGAAATTTACAACGCAGGAAAAGCTACCAAGAAGAAAACTACTCGTAGAAGTCGTCGTGGAAGCACAACTGGAACTGAAGCTGCTGCCGCTGCACCTGCTGCAAAAGCCGCTCCAGCAAAAGCTGATAAAGAAGCTAAAAAAGAAGAGGAATAGTAACTATTTCATTTCACAAAATAAAAAAGGGATAAACGTTTTACGTTTATCCCTTTTTTTTTGTTTTCAACTTTCTGAATAATTGCAAATTACGTCGATAATATTTATAAATATACTTTTTTTAATTTTCATATAATTTATTTTCAAAGCACATTTGTGGGCTTTAAATCAAGGATTTAAGGTCTTAAATTTTAAGATTATGACAAAGAAATTACTAGTGATTGGAATGCTATTTTTTGGAATATTAATGAATGCTCAAAGCGTTTATCAATTTCAAACAGAAAATAATTCTTATCATAATCTTGTTGGTGCTACATCGCTAAATAATGGAAATGTTTGGGATGATCCAGAATACACTATTCCCATAGGTTTTAATTTTACAATTAGTACACACACTTTTAGCACTATTTATATTGTTGAATGGAGTAGTGGAGGTGAGCTTTCAACCAATAAGGTAGATGCAGGTATTTTGCCTATTATATCTCCGATTGGTCAAGATATTATAGATTTGGGTTTTGATTCTGGAATATCTCAATCAAATATTTCTTATAAATCTGAGGGAACGGTGGGAAACCGAATTTTAAAAATTGAATGGAACAATGCTGGTTTTTGGGAAGATTCTACAACAAGTGATTTTATGAATATTCAATTATGGTTATATGAGGGATCAAATATAATTGAATATAGATATGGTATCAGCGAAATTAATAATCCTATGGAATCATATATGGGCGCTACTGGTCCAGTAGTTAGTTTAATAACTGCACTGGATATGGATACAGGCGAATTAATTGAAAACGCATATCTTTTGAAAGGTAATCCTGCCAATCCAACTGTTGTTGTAGTTAATCCGGGTACTATATATGAAGGCGACTTTTTAATTGGATCCATACCAACGGGAACCGTTTATCGTTTTACACCATCAGCACTTTCAGTACAAGATTTTTCAAAAGTTAATTTTGAAAATTATCCAAATCCTACTTCTGATTATCTGAATATTAAAACTAGTTCAACTGATTATAATTTCAGTATCTACAATTCACTTGGGCAAAAAGTGAATGTTGCTTTAAATGATAATAAAATTGATATTTCCAACCTTTCCAACGGAATCTATTTCATAAAAATAGAAACTGAAACAGGATCGGCTACTAAAAAGTTTATAAAGCAATAAAAGAAATTTAATCGTTTTATGATTAGAAGTTTTCAGAAGTAATTCACAAAGGGATAAGCGTTTTCGTTTATCCCTTTTTTTTATACTATTTTTGCAAAGAATTTTAAGAAAGGTTCAACATTATAAATTGAAACTTACAACTTGAAACTTGAAACCCTTCACAGAATGAAATACCAAACACGAAAAAAAGCACTTATTTTATTAGCAGACGGAACCATTTTCTACGGAAAAGCGGTTGGAAACAAAGAAGGTTCAGCCTTCGGCGAAGTTTGCTTCAATACTGGAATGACCGGTTATCAAGAAATTTTTACCGATCCGTCCTATTTCGGACAAATTATGGTAGCCACTAACGCCCACATTGGGAATTATGGTGTTAATAAAGACGAAGTAGAATCTGAAGGAATAAAAATCGCAGGTTTGGTGGTGCGCAATTTCAGCTACCATTACTCACGTCCTGCTGCCGATGATTCATTAGAAGAATTTCTAAACAGAAACAATTTACTTGCAATAAGTGATGTAGATACGCGTGCTTTAGTAAGCTACATTCGCGATAATGGCGCGATGAATGCCGTTATTTCTACAGATGTTGACAATATTGAAGGCCTTAAAAAACAATTGGCAGATGTTCCAGATATGCACGGACTGGAGCTCGCTTCAAAAGTTTCCACAAAAGAACCATATTTATATGGAGATGAAAACGCTAAATACAAAATTTCAGCTTTAGATTTAGGGATCAAAAAGAACATCCTTCGCAGACTTGCAGAGCGCGATTGCTACATAAAAGTTTTTCCTTATAATGCCAGTTTTACAGAAATGGAATCTTTTAATCCAGATGGTTATTTTATATCCAACGGTCCTGGCGATCCAGAGCCACTTCACAGCGCTATTGAAGTTGTAAAAACCATTTTAGACAAAGAAAGACCAATGTTTGGAATTTGTTTGGGGCATCAAATGTTGGCCTTGGCAAATGGAGTTTCAACCTATAAAATGCACAATGGTCACAGAGGGATAAATCATCCTGTAATGAATCTTGTTACTGGAAAAGGTGAAATTACTTCACAAAACCATGGGTTCGCGATAAGTAGAGAAGAGGCGGAAGCCAATCCAAATATAGAAATAACCCACGAACATCTTAACGATCATACTGCCGCTGGTATTCGTTTAAAAAACAAACCAGCTTTCTCGGTGCAATATCATCCCGAAGCTAGCCCTGGTCCGCACGATGCTTCATATCTTTTCGATCAATTTATCGAGAGTATTGAAAATCATAATTTACAAAATGCCTAAAATTTTTAGACCTCAAGGGTTTCCAAAACCTTTGAGGTCTTTATATATATAAGAAACAATAACCAAAGATTAAAATCTAATGAGCATCATAATAGACATTATTGCCAGACAAATTTTCGATTCAAGAGGAAATCCAACAATTGAAGTAGACGTAATCACTGAACACGGTTTTATGGGTCGTGCCGCAGTTCCTTCGGGAGCATCTACGGGTGAACACGAAGCTGTTGAACTTCGCGATGGTGGAAAAGCATATATGGGAAAAGGCGTAATGAAAGCTGTTGAAAATGTAAGAGGAAAAATTGCTGGTACACTTCTCGGAATTTCTGTTTTTGAGCAGGAGCTTATCGACAAAACTATGATCGAATTGGACGGAACTCCTAATAAATCTAAACTAGGCGCCAATGCAATTCTTGGAGTGTCATTAGCGTGTGCGAAAGCAGCAGCCAATGAATTGGGCATGCCATTGTATCGTTACGTGGGTGGTGTGAGTGCAAAAACACTTCCTGTGCCAATGATGAATATTATCAATGGAGGGTCGCACAGCGATGCGCCTATTGCCTTTCAGGAATTTATGATTATACCAGTTAAGGCAAAAAGCTTTACGCACGCAATGCAAATGGGTTCCGAAATTTTTCACAACCTTAAAATAGTATTGCACGACCGCGGTTTAAGTACGGCTGTGGGTGACGAAGGCGGCTTTGCACCAACTTTAGATGGTACCGAAGATGCTTTGGATACTATCGCAAAAGCAACTAAGAAAGCTGGCTACAAATTGGGCGACGATGTAATGATTGCTTTAGATTGTGCAGCAGCAGAATTTTATGTGAATAAAAAATACGACTACACAAAGTTTGAAGGCGAGAAAGGAAAAGTTCGCACTTCAAAAGAACAAGCAGATTATCTTGCTGAATTATGTGAAAAATACCCTATTATTTCTGTTGAAGACGGGATGGATGAAAACGACTGGGATGGCTGGAAATATTTAACCGAAAAAATTGGACATAAAGTGCAATTAGTTGGCGACGATTTATTCGTAACAAATGTGGAAAGACTTTCAAAAGGTATTTCTGAGAAAATTGCAAATTCAATTTTAATAAAAGTGAATCAAATTGGTACACTTACCGAAACAATCGCTGCTGTAAATATGGCGCATAACGCTGGTTATACTTCAGTAATGAGTCACCGAAGTGGAGAAACTGAAGACAATACTATTGCAGATTTAGCAGTCGCGCTAAACTGTGGTCAAATAAAAACTGGTTCGGCATCGCGAAGTGATAGAATGGCGAAGTATAACCAACTTCTAAGAATAGAAGAACAATTGGGAGAAGTTGCTTATTTTCCGCAACAAAATGCCTTCAAAATATAACTTATTACGATTCTTTATAAAAACCTCGCTTATGGCGAGGTTTTTTTTCTTCAATAATTAGCTTCATAACCGATTATTTAAGGTTTATTTAACCTAACATAACTCACAATTGTTAAAAAAATCACTTTAGATTTTGTAATTTAGCATTTCTGAATAAATTAAAAAACACACAATATTTTATGGCAAAGATGGCGACCCTCGAGATAGATGGTAAAAAGTATGAATTCCCCATTGTTGAGGGAACTGAGAATGAATTAGGAATAGATATAAAGAGCCTTCGTGCCAGCACTGGTGGTGTTGTTACTTTGGATCCAGGATATAAAAATACAGGTTCTTGCGAAAGTGCAATTACTTTTTTAGATGGAGAAAAAGGAGTTCTGCGTTACCGTGGTTATTCAATTGAAGAACTTGCGGAAAAAGCTCATTTCTTAGAGGTTTGTTACCTTCTTATTTTTGGTGAATTGCCTACCGATGAACAACTCAAAAAATTTCACACAGATATAAAAGCACAGTCACATGTTGACGAAGATGTAAAACGTATTTTGGATGGTTTTCCAAAGGCTGCACACCCAATGGGAGTGCTATCTTCACTAACATCTGCCTTAGTAGCGTTTAATCCTTCTTCAGTAAATGTAGATAGTGAGGAGGATATGTACAAAGCCATTGTAAAAATTCTCGGGAAATTCCCAGTTTTAACCGCTTGGACATACAGAAAACGCATGGGACTTCCGTTAGATTACGGCGGAGATTCTCTAGGATATGTGGACAACTTCTTAAAAATGATGTTCAAAAAACCTAGTGGGGATTATACTACCAATGATACTGTATTAGAGGCTTTGGACAAGTTATTGATTCTTCATGCAGATCACGAGCAAAACTGCTCTACATCTACAGTTAGAATTGTAGGTTCATCGCATGCTGGTCTTTTCGTTTCTATTTCTGCAGGAATTGCAGCACTTTGGGGACCACTTCACGGAGGGGCAAACCAAGCTGTTATTGAAATGCTAGAGGCTATAAAAGAAGATGGTGGCGACACCAAAAAATTTATGGCTAAGGCGAAAGACAAAGACGATCCGTTCCGTTTAATGGGCTTTGGACACAGAGTTTATAAGAATTTTGATCCACGCGCTAAAATCATTAAAAAAGCTGCCGATAGCCTTTTAGATAATTTAGGAATAGAAGATGAAATTCTAGTTATTGCAAAAGCACTTGAGAAAGAAGCTTTAGAGGATCCATATTTCGTTGAAAGAAAATTATATCCAAACGTAGATTTCTACTCAGGTATAATATATAGAGCCTTAGGTATTCCAGTTGAAATGTTTACACCAATGTTCGCTTTAGGCCGTTTACCGGGTTGGATCGCACAGTGGAGAGAAATGCGTCTTAACAAAGAACCAATAGGTCGCCCACGTCAGATTTATACTGGCGAAACCCACCGCGATTTCGTGCCAGTGGAGAAAAGATAACTTTTATTTTAATACATTTGAAAGCACCTCGGAATCGAGGTGCTTTTTTTATATTTGCCGTATGATCAATTTAAATATTAACGACGAAACTTCTCAACTTCGTGCCGTGGTATTGGGCCGCGCAGATAGTAATGGACCTGTGCCAAGGTTAGAAGATGCTTACGACCCCAAATCTGCTGAACATATTAAAGCTGGAACATATCCTAAAGATGAGGATATGGCGAAGGAAATGGAGGCGGTTGCAGCTATTTTTGAAAAATACGATGTAAAGGTTTACAGACCCCACTCTATAAAAGATTACAATCAAATTTTCTCGCGAGACATAGCATTTGTTATTGAAGATAAATTTATAATAGCAAACATACTCGATGACCGCTCTATGGAAATTGAAGCTATTGAGCATGTAATTAATCAAATTGATCCTTCAAAAGTTATTGAATTCCCCGAAAACGCACATATTGAAGGCGGCGATGTAATGCCTTGGGGTAATTACATTTTTGTGGGAACGTATTACGGCGAAGACTACCCGAGTTTTATAACGGCTCGCACGAATATGAACGCTGTAAAACATCTTCAAAAGCTGTTTCCGCATAAAAAAGTGAAGTCTTTCAACCTTAAAAAAAGTAATACAGTTGCAGATGAAAATGCGCTGCACTTAGATTGCTGTTTTCAACCTTTGGGTAACGGAAAAGCAATTATTCATAAGGAAGGTTTTTTGATTGAAGAAGAATATGAATGGTTAGTGAATTTCTTCGGAAAAGAAAACTGTTTTCATATTACAAAGCAGGAAATGTATAATATGAATAGCAACATTTTCTCTATTTCGCCAGACGTTGTTATTTCAGAAAAAAACTTTACAAGACTCAATACTTGGCTGCGTGAACAAGGCTTTACGGTAGAAGAAGTGCCGTATGCCGAAATTTCAAAACAAGAAGGTCTGCTTCGTTGCTCAACGATGCCATTAGTAAGAGATTAATCTAATAGTCTTTAAATTTTTGGAACCCAAAGCATTAAAAAATTATTAAAGAATAGATTAAGGTTTCAAAAGGTGTAAACTCCTTTCGGTACGAGTAGGGTTTTTTTTGGCAATTGGAAAAAGGAATTAATAATTTTATAGGGTTTCATCAACACTATCAGATATCTACAAATTTTAGGCTTTACATCAATCTGCTATTCGCATAAAATAACGTCTTAAAGGCTTATTTAACAAAAAAACCAACCCCTCTTTCACAAAAAATTAGTAAACTTGGCATATTAAAATTTTAACAGTTTGAAAAGAATTAACTCCCTTCCATTTTTGTTGCTGTTTCTAACAGCAATTACAACAATTAATGCCCAACAAAGAAATATAAGCCTTGAAGAAATTTGGGGTGGCGCTTTCCGAACCCAAGGTTTAGACGCCCTACATTCAATGAATAACGGTAAAGAATACGCCGTTTTAAATTACGACAGGCAAAATAAAGTATCTACAGTAGATGTCTATGACTATAAAAGTGGTGAAAAGGCGCGAACGCTTTTAAACACGACCGACTTAAAAGGAATAGAATACGTTATTTCTTATGAGTTTAGTAAAGATGAATCTAAAATTCTTTTCACTACAGAACTGCAGCAAATCTATCGTCGTTCCTCTCGTGGGACATTTTATGTTTATGATGTAGCTTCGAAGCAATTCAGTCTCGTTTCCACTAAAAAAATTCAGGAACCAACTTTTAGTAATGACGGCAGCAAAATAGCATTCGGTTTTGAAAATAATCTTTATATAAAAGATTTAAACTCGGGAGAGACAAAACAAATTACCAGCGACGGTAAAAAGAATAGCCTTATTAATGGTTTAACAGATTGGGTTTATGAAGAGGAATTCGCATTTGTACGCGCTTTTGAATGGAGCACAAATGGTGATAGACTAGCCTATATAAAATTTGATGAAACCGAGGTGCCGCAATTTAATATGGATCTTTATGGCAGCGAGCTATATCCTTCAGCAGACACCTTTAAATATCCAAAAGCGGGCGAGGCAAATTCAAAGGTTTCATTGCATTTTTATGATCTTGGCAGCGCAAAGTCTACTGAAGTAGATCTTTCAAAATATAACAGTTACTACATTCCGAGATTACTTTGGACAAAGGACAATAATATTTTGAGTGTTCAACTTACCAATCGCCATCAAAATGTAATCGATTTGGTTTTTGTTGATGCTTCAAATAATACTTCAAAATTGATTTTAGCAGAAAAGGACGATGCATATGTAGATGTTACAGACAATCTTACTTTTTTAAATAACAATAGTTTTTTCTGGACGAGCGAAAAAGACGGCTGGAACCATATTTATCAATATGATAAAAACGGGAAACTACTTAATCAAGTAACTAAAGGTCCTTGGGAAGTAACCGCTTATTATGGTTTTGATCAGAATACGGGACGTGTGTATTTCCAAAGTACTGAAAACGGAAGCATCAATCGCGATGTGTATTCTATTCTTCCTTCTGGGAAAAATAAAGCTCGTTTAACCCAACAAACGGGAACCAACGCAGCGGATTTTAGTGCGGATTATTCGTATTTCATAAATACTTATTCTAGTGCTACTACACCTTATGTATTCACGCTTCACGAGGCGAAAACAGGTAAATTGCTTCGCGAAATAAAAAACAATAACGATCTAAAAAGCGGATTGGCTACGTATAATATTTCACCTAAAGAATTTTCAACTATAAATATTAATGGTGAAGATTTAAATATGTATATGATTAAGCCTTTGGATTTTGATGAGAATAAGCAATACCCATTGTTTCTGTATCAATATTCAGGTCCAGGTTCTCAAAATGTTTCAAACAGTTGGATGGGCACTAATGACTACTGGCACGAAATGCTTGCGAACGAACAAGATATTATCATAGCCTGTGTTGACGGTCGCGGAACAGGTTTTAAAGGAAGAGATTTCAAAAAAATGACCCAAAAAGAATTGGGTAAATTTGAAGTTGAAGACCAAATAGCCGTTGCTAAAAAATTAAGCGAATTACCATATATTGATGAGTCCCGAACAGGTATTTGGGGATGGAGCTATGGTGGGTTTATGTCTTCAAACGCATTATTCCAAGCACCCGATACTTTTGAAATGGCTATTGCTGTTGCGCCAGTTACAAGCTGGAGATTTTACGACAGTATTTACACAGAGCGCTATATGCAGACTCCGCAAGAAAATGCTTCGGGATACGATGAAAACTCGCCACTTTCGCATGTTGCTGGTCTAAAAGGAAAATTTTTATTGGTACACGGAAGTGCAGATGATAACGTTCATGTTCAAAATAGCATGCGTTTAATTGAAGCTTTAGTGCAAGCCAACAAACAATTTGATTGGAGAATTTATCCAGACAAAAACCACGGTATTTACGGTGGTAATACACGATTACATCTTTATACATTAATGACCGATTACATCAAGAAAAACTTATAAAAAATCAACACTAACTAATAATTAATTTTATGTCAGAAGCACTTCAATATCAAAAGCAAAAAGAATTGTTTGGCCACCCCGTAGGCCTTTACATACTGTTTTTTACCGAAATGTGGGAACGTTTTTCCTATTACGGAATGCGTGCCATATTGGTACTTTATTTAGTTGCAGAAGCTGGTAGTGGGAATCCAGGTTTAGGTTGGACCAATGGCGATGCCCTTTCACTTTACGGAACATACACAATGTTAGTTTATGTAGCTTCCATTCCCGGAGGTTGGATTGCCGATAAATTTTTAGGTCAAAAACAATCTGTGCTAATTGGCGGAATCTTACTTGTTGCAGGTCACGGTATTTTGTCCATTGAACAAATGTGGGCATTCTATACTGGACTTGGACTAATTATAGCTGGTGTTGGAATGCTAAAACCGAATATTTCAACAATGGTTGGTGGTCTTTATAAAGCTGGCGATATTAGAAGAGATAAAGGTTTTACAATATTTTATATAGGTATAAACGTAGGTGCATTTCTGTCAAGTATAATTGTAGGTTATGTAGGTGAAGTTTATGGATGGCATTATGGTTTTGGACTTGCAGCAATAGGAATGCTTTTAGGTTTGATTCAATATGTGATTGGACAAAAGCATCTTAAATATGTGGGTAATAACACCAATAATTCTCAAAATGAAGAAGAAAAAGCTGCAATGAAGCGACCACTTAACAAAATCGAAAAAGACAGAATGGTTGTTCTGTTCATCTCTTTCATTTTGGTAATTGTATTCTGGGGTGCTTTTGAGCAAGCAGGAGGTTTAATGAACATCTATGCTTCAGAAAAGACTAACAGAATGCTAATGGGCTGGGAGGTACCTGCTTCTTGGTTCCAATCTTTAAATGCACTTTTCATTATTATTTTAGGAACAAGTGTTGCTGCTTTTTGGGCACATAGAAAACTGAAAGGAAAAATTTCAACTTCACTTTTTAAAATGTGTCTTGGTTTGATAATAATGGGTGTCGGTTTCTTCTTTATGACGGGAGCAACAGCTCAATATAACGCAGATGGTTCATCAGCTATGTATTGGTTAGTTGCGGCATATCTATTCCACACAGTTGGAGAATTGTGTTTATCGCCGGTTGCACTTTCATATATTACAAAATTAGCACCTCTAAAATACGCATCACTTATGATGGGTGTGTATTTTGCAATGACAGGTTTAGGAAATAAAGTTGCTGGACTTTTGGGTGAATCTGCCTCAGATTTAGGGGAATACACAGTCTTTACGGGAATTGCGATTTTCTGTGTAGTCTTCGGATTATTGGTACTGTTAATTAGAAATAAATTAGAAAAACTTACTCACGGAGCTGAAGATAATGAACGTGAAATTAATGACGACAACGAACCTTATGAACTGGCCGATCCAGATTTCAATAAAGTTAATTAATTTCAGAGATACATTAATCTAAACATAAACCGATGAATACCGATATTGAAAATCTGTTTAAAGACAAAGTTTTAGGACATCCCGCGGGACTTTTCATACTTTTCTTTACCGAAATGTGGGAGCGTTTTTCCTTTTATGGAATGCGTATTCTTTTAGTGTTGTTTTTAACGGCACCGCTTATGAGCGACAATCCTGGTTGGGATTGGCCAAGAGAGCACGCGTTAGCACTTATTGGTACGTATGCTTCGCTGTTATATCTAACACCAATTATTGGTGGTTGGGTTGCAGATAAAATTACAGGTTATAGAATGGCTGTGGTTATTGGTTGTATTATTATGACTTTAGGCCACGCTTCAATGGCATTGGAAACTACACCTTCATTTTATTTAGGTCTTGCTCTTTTAGTTATTGGTACGGGTTTCTTTAAGCCGAATATTACTTCTATCATTTCTGAAATGTATAAGGGTAAAGAATCCAAAAAAGACGGCGCTTATACTATTTTCTATATGGGTGTAAATGCAGGGGCTTTCTTCGGAATGATGCTTTGCGGTTATTTAGCCGAAAATAAAGGATGGGCTTGGGGCTTCGGTCTTGCTGGAATTTTTATGTTTTTAGGAATGCTTCAATTTTTATTGGCTCATAAAATATTTGGAGACATTGGAGCAAAACCTTCTAAAAAACACGAAGTAGAAATACCTCAAAATATAAACGAAGAAAGACCTGAATTAAGAAGTGATGAAATAGAAGAAGCATCCATCAAGTTGAATCCTTTCACAATGTTTGATTATGTGCTGATTGTGTTGTCATCTGTTGGTGGTTTACTCTATCTTTTTAATGATCCTCTGGAGACTATTTATTCAAAATCTTTAGTGCCTTTTGAAATTGGTGGAATGAGTGGAACTAATATTGTGGTGCTTGCTGCTTTGGCAATGTTCCTAGTTTTATTAGTTACCCGAATTGCTCGTTACTTGCCAATTGTTCGTGATAGGTTAATCGCGGTTTCAATTTTTGGACTTTTCACCGTTTTCTTCTTTGCCTTTTTTGAACAATCATTGGGTTCCATGACGCTTTTTGCGCAGGATTATACCGAGCGAAGTTTAACGGGTGATTCTGCATTTATTTTCAAAATTGTGGATGCGCTTTTAACCACGGTTCCATTAATTATTATTACGTGGGTTATATACTTATTGGTCAAGAAAACCCATACTAGAATAGCATTATCAAATGTTGCCCTTGTAATTGCCTTTATCGGTATTTGGGGATTGGTTATCTATAGATTAGTAGATAAGTTTTCACAGACAGAATTAGAAGTGGATGCCACTTGGTTCGGGATTTTAAATTCATTTTTCATTATTACATTGGCCCCTATATTTTCAAAATGGTGGGAAAGCAAATACAACCCAAGTGCTGCCGTAAAATACGGAATAGGATTAATTATGTTAGGTTTAGGTTTTGCAATTCTTTCGTATGGTGCGTCAGATATTCCTCCGGGAGCAATGACAGCAAAAGTGAGTATGATCTTCCTTATTCTAGCGTATTTAATGCATACTATGGGCGAGCTTTGTCTTTCTCCGTTAGGACTTTCTTATTTAAGTAAATTGGTGCCAGCGCGTATGATTGGGTTTATGTTTGGGGTTTGGTATCTTGCCATCGCCGTGGGGCAAAAAGCTGCAAACACTATGGGTGGAATGATCGATAAAATTTCGGCAGAATATTCTATGGGTACGTTCTTTTTAATATTTACCTTAATTCCCATTGCGGTTGGTATAGTTTCAATGTTGTTAAATCCAGTCTTAAAAAAATTAATGCACGGTATTCGTTAATACACAATAGTTTATATTAAAAAAGCGTTCCCTATTATGGAACGCTTTTTGTTTCATTCAGAATAAATTTTTAAACATATTAGCATGAAATATTTATTACTACTTTTTCTTATTGTTTCCGCAGGTACTATCAACGCTCAAAAAATTAATTGGATGACGATGAATGAAGCACTCGCCGCACAAAAAAAGGAGCCCAAAAAGATTTTTATGGATGTGTACACTACTTGGTGTGGTCCGTGTAAAATGTTGGATAAAAATACTTTTAGCGATGCAGACGTAATAGAGTATGTAAACAAAAACTATTATGCGGTGAAGTTTAATGCCGAAGGAACAGAGGAAGTAAATTATAATAATTTCACCTATACAAACCCAAATTATGATGCTGCACGCAAAGGTAGAAATGCACAGCATTTGTTTGCACACGCTTTAAAAGTGAATGCATACCCAAGTGTAGTTTTCTTTACAGAAAAAGGAGATCTAATTCAAGCCGTACCAGGATATAGAACACCGCCACAACTTGAAATTTTTCTAAGAATGATTCATACAGACGATTATTTAAAAGTTACAACTACTGAGGCTTGGGAAGCCTATCAGAAAAATTTTAAACCTACATTTTAGTCTAGCCTTTCGGTTTCATATTCAGGCTATTCTATTGGGAAAGCTCCTTGTTTTGCAGTATGGCAAAACGGGAGCTTTTTTAGCTTACAAGTTTTTTCCCAGCGCGCTACATAAGAAAAGTAATTGCTGCCATCTGCAATAATTTGGTGCGGTTTTAAACTATCGATAAGTCTGTTCAGATTTAATTTTGGACTGCTAGTTAACAAAATTGTATGCACGTTTAAATGCTTCGGAAAAATGCCTAAACTATCTAAAACGAGGATGTTTTTGTTATTATAGCGAAACAGCTTCGGTAGTTTTTCTTCAGAATAGTTGTTGATATTTATAGCCGTTTTGAATGATTTTATAGGAAATAATTCTGAAATATTTTCAAGTGAATCATTTTTTAAAATCTTCAATTCTTTACCATTTTTATAACCAATTAGTGTGTGTTTGCTTTTCTGAAAAACCACAAGCAAATTTCCCGAAGTTCTGAATTCATCATAAATGTAAACCGATAGAAAAATAGAAATTGTGACGAGTGAAACCATCAAATTTCTGTAATTCCTTTTCTTTAGAAATAAAACTAGTGAAACTATTAATAGATAAGCTGCTAATACCTTCAGTGCCGAAAAGTGAATATTTCGGAATAGAAATTCATCTTGTACCGCAACCCAATTTATAAAGCTGTTTAGCCCTTCAATTAGAAAATTATATGCTTCGGCTAGCCAGTGGGGTAAAAGCTGGAAAGCAGTTAAAATTACAATCAATATTCCTCCGCACATCAGCAAGGTTAAAAAGGGAAGCACTACAATATTCGTCAGCAAAAACAACCCAGGAAACTGATGAAAATAATACAAGCTTAGTGGTAAAACGCCAATCTGCGCACAAATGGTAACCGTTACTATTGCCCAAATTTTGCGTACAATTCGATATTTAGAATAGCCTGCTTTATAGAAAATAGGTTGTAGCCAAACTATAAAGAAAACCGCTAAATAACTAAGTTGAAATCCTACTTGAAAAAGCCACAAAGGATTGATAATTAAAAGCGTCAGAAAAGAAAGAAACAAAGTATTAATGCTATTTGTTTCCCGATTAAAGAGTCTAGCAACTGCAAAAAAGCTAAACATTGTAACCGCACGGGTTACCGAAGGTGAAAGTCCAGAAAGTAGTGCAAAGCCCCAAAGTAGTAATACAATTACAATTGCTTGAATGAATGCGCCGTATTTCCATCGTATTAGTGGTTTGAAAAGGAAGGCGAGGATAAGGTATAAAATCCCCACGTGGAGACCTGAAACTGCTAAAATATGAACAGCTCCGGCTGCTGCGTAGGCATTGTAAAGATTTTTTTCAATATCCTTCTTTTCGCCTAAAACAAGAGCTTGTATTATTGCGCGTTCATCCGATTTTAGTTTGGTGCGCTGTAGTTTCTCTATAAGTTTTGCGCGGAAGTTTTGCGATCTTCCGAAAAGCGTTGTTTTACCGTTTGTAGTTTTTAAAATTTCCTTTTCTGAAAATCGTAATTGTCCGTAAACTCCCAACGATTTCATATATGCTGAATAATCAAATTGGTGTGGATTCAGCGGTTTTGGAATTTCGGAAATAGTAGTGTAAACCAATAAAACTTCATTGGCTGAAAACGATTGTATCAGAGAATCTTTGGAAATGTTTAGCAGTATTTTTCCATTCGCATTTACTCCATTTATGGCGTTTAATTCTGCAAAATATTTTAAATTGAATTTATCGGGCTTTAAAGTTTGGATGATTTTAATCTGAATTAGTTCAGCATTATCATCAGCAATTAAATGCGAAAAGTGTTTCGGTTGAAACTGCGGCAATCGAATTTGATAACTAAAATACCCAATTGCAAAAAAGCACAAATAGGTTGCAATTCCGAAGTAAACGTTTTGAATTAATTGATTTCTCGCCCAAAACCAAAGACCAAAAACGGCTAAAAGGAATGCTAAAACATAATACAATAGAAAAGTAGAAATAGGGAAGAAGTGTGCAGTGAGAATACCAAGCACAAGAAAAATTGAAAACTTAACTACAGCAAAGTTTATGAATTTCATACCCCGAGACTTTAAGTTGAATACTTAAAATTTATTGGGGAGAAAATTGGCTATAATTTGAGGGAAGCTGGGTTTTGTCTGCTGTCCCAGATTGCTAAAATATATATTTCAACATTTTTTTCTTCATATAGAATAAGGTAATCTCGTACTATTTTGATTCTACTTTTTCTATCACTAGAAAACTTACCAGATTCTGGATATTTTCTAATTTGTTCTATTGCCTCATTAAATAGCACATTCAGTTTTATACTATATTCTTCAGATTTGTTTCTTTGCAACCAATATTCAAGAATATCGTATAATTCGAATTTAGCACGGTCTGACCATATTACTTCTTTAGCCATTCCTTTATTTCCTTTTGCACGTCTTCATGTGTGGAATATTGACCATTTCTGTATTGTTCGCGAGCTTCTTCAATAGCTGCTATTTGTGCCTCGTTTAAAACATACACATCATTTTCATCGTGAATTTCCAACAAGCGCATCACGCTTTCAAGAACTTCATTATTTTGGGTGTCGTTTATTTTTGCAATCAACTTTTTTTTCAATGCCGCAGTTTCCATTGCTTAAAATTTATTCTAAGATACAAAAATTCAGTTTTAAATAACCCGTCTCACTTCCACAAAAGCCTTTTTCCAATAGGTTTCTTCGAGTGATGAGATGATAACACCTGCACTGGTTGTAGAATGGATAAACTTCACTTCGCCTCGCTTTGTTTCAACTACTAAGCCTACGTGCGTAATGGTGTTTCTGCTACTGGTTTTAAAGAATACCAGATCGCCTTCTTCAATATCTTTAAAGGAAATAAGGATTCCTTTAGTTGCCATATCGCGAGAAATTCTGGGAAGCGTAATGTTTTCCTTCATAAAAGCCGTGCTCACTAAACCAGAGCAGTCCATTCCTGCTTCCGTTGTTCCGCCATATTTATAGCGTGTGCCTTCAAAGGTTTTTGCGTAGGCAATAATTTCTTTCTTAATTTCCTTCGGACTTTCTTCATCTGCTTCCGGTTCTGAAGTTTCTGGAGTTTGATCTTTACTTTTTGAAATAATCTTGTTGTTTTTATGCAGTTTTGCCTTTTTTGTTGATGGCTCGTTTTTAGCAATAATTATTTCAGGTACTTCGCCTGTATTTTTCGTGCTTCCGCAGGAAATCAGGAATAATGCGAAAAAAGTAAGTAACAGCAGGTTTTTCATAAATAGCGAGTAGCGGATTAATTGTTTAAAATTATGAAATTTATTTTACTTCTTGATAGCTGAATATATTAGTTTGGCCGTGCTTTCACTTGCACCGCGACCACCGAGTTTCTTTTCTAGTTCGTAATAGTCTAAAAACATGGCCGCACGTTTGTACGGATCCAAAATGTTTGTCAATTCTTCTTTTAACCTTTTTTTATTGAAATCGGCTTGAATAAGTTCCGTTACAACGGTTTTATTTAGAATTAAATTCACCAACGAAATGTACTCCAATTTAATAACACGCTTCGCGATTTCATAGCTAATTCTGTTGCCTTTATAACATACCACTTGTGGCACTTTAAAAAGAGCAGTTTCCAATGTAGCAGTACCCGAAGTAACTAAAGCGGCTTCCGAAATGCTTAGCAAATCGTACGTTTTGTTGGTTACAAAATGCACGTTTTTTGTGCTCAGAAAAGTTTCGTAAAACGATTTTTCTTGGCTCGGCGCACCAGCAATTACAAACTGATAATCCTTAAAATCTTTTGCCACGGAAATCATTATTTCCAGCATTTTTGTGATTTCCTGCTTGCGGCTGCCAGGTAGCAGCGCAACAATTGGCCGATCGTCCAGCCCATTTTCTTTTTTGAAGGTAGCGGGTATAACTTGCTTTCTATTATAAATAGCATCAATCAATGGATGACCCACAAAGTGCACAGGGAAGTTGTGTTTTTCTTCGTAGAATTCTTTTTCAAAAGGGAGGATTACATACATTTCGTCCACGTCACTTTTTATCTCTTTTATTCTACTTTCTTTCCAAGCCCAGATTTGTGGTGAAATATAATAATGTGTTTTATAACCTTTGTGCCGCGCCCATTTCGCGATGCGAAGGTTGAAACCAGGGTAGTCAATAAAAATTATTACATCTGGATTATAATCTTCAATATCTTTCTTACAGAATTTGATGTTTTTTAAAATAGTGCCAAGATTCATTATTACTTCGGCGAAACCCATAAAAGCCAAATCGCGGTAATGTTTTACTTCTGTTCCTCCAGTAGCCTTCATTAAATCGCCACCCCAAAAACGGAAATCGGCTTCAGCGTCTTCCTTTTTTAAGGCTTTCATTAAATTGGCTCCGTGCAAATCGCCAGAAGCTTCTCCAGCTATGAGGTAATATTTCATTAATTAAATTTAAAAATTCGCTATTCTGTTTTCAGTACATTCTGAATCATTATATCAAAAAATTCGGTGAGTGTCATTCCTGCTTCACGCGCTTGCTTGGGTATAATACTTTCTGCAGAAAGACCGGGATTTGTATTTATTTCTAAGAAATATGGTTTTCCTTTTTCAATTATGAATTCACTACGAGAGATGCCTTTCATATTCAGTAATTTGTAGATACGAACGGCTTCTTTTTTCACCATTTCCGTTTCTTCTTCAGATATTCTTGCAGGAGTTATTTCCTGTGATTTTCCAAGGTATTTTGCCTCATAATCAAAGAATTCATTTTCCGAAACAATCTCGGTAACTGGAAGTGCAATTATCTCTTTGCCGTTATTATAAACACCAACGGAAACTTCTGTACCCACCAATGCCCTTTCAATTATTATTTCGGAATCTTCAGTAAAAGCCTTTTCGATAGCGGTCATCATTTCACTCATATCGTTCACTTTACTAATTCCAAAACTGGAACCGGAACGATTTGGTTTTACAAAACAAGGCAGTCCTGTTTTCATAACAATTTCTTCCACATTTATTTGGGAGCCTTTATTCACATAATATGAATTTGCTGCGCGTACGCCAAAGTTTTTTAAAACTGAAAGACAATCACGCTTATTAAAACTCAATGCTGCCGAATAATAATCTGTGCTGGTATGTGGAATACCGAGCAGTTCCCAATAGGCTTGTAGATAGCCGTCTTCGCCGGGTGTGCCGTGAATTGTATTGAAAATAGCATCTGGTTTTATGATTTCCGTACCGTTGCTAAAGCTAAAATCTGCTCTATTTACAGGATATTTTGTGCCATTTTCGCTCACAAAACTCCAGTTATCTTTCAGAATATGAACCGGATAAACTTCGTATTTGTTTTTGTCAAGGGCATTGCAAACTACTCCGCCACTGTTTATTGAAATTTTAAATTCGCTGGAATAGCCACCCATAGCCACTGCGATATGTTTTTTATCCATAACAATTGATTAGAATCTACGTTTACAAAAGTATTAAAAATAAGTGCGCTAAATTTTTTAAAGTTATAAGTGTGCAAAGTGGGGAGTTGCAGTATTTAGCAACAGTAGCGGCGATTTATAGCATATTTCGAAAAAGTAGTATAGAATTTTGAATTACGGCTTTGGGGATTAGGGCGACTTTCAACAAAAGATACTACCTTTGGACTTTATATTTTTGTGCATAAACAAAGAAACGTATGACTTTTTTCCAGTTCGTGTTTTCCAAAGCATTTTTGAAGCAATTGCTTTTGGCTATAGTAGCATTACTAGTTTTGGGATTTTTGATTTTATGGTGGTTACGCTACAGTACTAATCACAATGAAAAAATAGAAGTACCCAATTTGGCGAAATTTTCTTTAGACAAAGTCGAGGAGAAGTTGGATGAAATGGATCTTCGCTATGAAATTTTAGATTCTGCAAATTACAATCCCGAATACCCCAGATATTCTGTGATTGAGCAAATTCCAAAACCGGGCAAATTTGTAAAGGAAGATAGAAAGCTTTACTTAACCTTAAATCCGTCTGGCTACCGAAAAATTGAGGTGCCGGATGTTTTAGGCCGTACACGCCGCCAAGCGGAGCCAACACTTTTAGCAATGGGCTTTAAAATTGGTAAAATAAGTTACCGTCCGCACATAAGCGATAATGTTTTAGAAATGCGTTACAAAGGCGACAAGCTCGATCCTGGTACACCGCTTCAAAAGACTTCGGTAATAGATTTAATTGTGGGCGACGAGTCACAAAATAGAATACAAACAGAAGACGACCCCTTAGAAGATAACCTAGAGGCTCCCACTAATAATGAAGAAGACAACAATGACGAATTTTAAAGAAGAAGAAGTAGAGGATACTGACGGTAATGATGAACTTTATGAACATTTTCGCTTTACAGCAGATAAAGGACAAGGTGCACTTAGGGTAGACAAATACCTGATGAACCTTATTGAAAAGGCTACTCGAAATAAAATACAAAAGGCCGCCGTTGCCGGAAATATACACGTTAATGGCGTAGCTGTAAAAAGCAATTACAAAGTAAAAGGAAATGATGTGGTTACGGTGCTTTTTGAGCATCCACCGTATGAGTTTTTATTGGTGCCCGAAAATATTCCGATTGATATTGTTTATGAAGATGATGCCGTACTTGTAGTGAACAAAGAGCCGGGAATGGTTGTGCATCCTGGCCACGGTAATTACAGCGGAACATTAATAAATGCGTTAACCTATCACTTCGAAAATCTTCCAAATAACAGTAGTAATCGTCCGGGTCTTGTTCACAGAATAGATAAAGACACTAGCGGTTTATTAGTAGTTGCGAAGACAGAGGAAGCAATGACGCATCTCGCCAAACAGTTTTTCGACAAAAGCACGGAGCGCGAATACGTAGCTATAGTTTGGGGAAATGTAGAAGAGGAAGAAGGAACCGTTGAGGGCAATATTGGACGTCACCCCAAAAACCGTTTACAAAATACCGTTTATGAAAACGATGTTGAGGAAAAAGGAAAACCTGCGGTTACTCACTATAAAATTATAGAGCGTTTAGGCTATGTAACTTTGGTTTCTTGCCGTTTAGAAACCGGCCGCACGCACCAAATCCGTGTGCATATGAAATACATAGGTCACACACTTTTCAACGATGAGCGTTACGGTGGTGAGAGAATTTTAAAAGGAACAACTTTTTCTAAGTACAAGCAGTTTGTAGATAACTGTTTTAAAGTATTGCCGCGTCAAGCTTTGCACGCGCGCACTTTAGGTTTTGTACACCCTGTTACAAATAAATTTATGCGTTTTGAGAGCCCTATTCCAGAAGATATGGAGGCTTGTATTGAAAAATGGCGAAAGTATTCGCAGCACGTTATTGAGTAGCATTAGCTATTTCTTTTTTTCCAAATTTTTGGGTCTCGGCTGGTGTGTAGAGCCGCTATTACCCGTATTTCTGAAGGATATATTTTATAGAATATTCCAATGGGGAAAGTTTTTAGATATACTATATGTACATCTTCAATTCTTTTTTGGAAGGCCTCTGGATAATGCTTAATATGAAAAATACAATCCTCAGTTTCCTGAAGAAATTTTGCTGCAATTGATTGATTTATTTCTTGATAATAAAGCATGATTTCTCGCAGATCCTTTTGAGCTATTCGGCGAAATGATAAATTATTCATTTCTTTTCTGCAAATTGGCTTTTACTTCCTCCCAGGATAAGCCAGGTTCTTTTGCTTCATCAGCTTCTTTAATGCGCTCATCAAGTAACTTTTTATGCGCATCGCTTAGTGAATAATTCTCGGGTTGGTCTTTTTCACGCATCATCAAATACAGCTGAAATTCCTCAATTGTTTTAAAATGGGTTTTATCCAAGTTCAGTTCTTCTTCAATGTGGATTGTGGTCATGGCAAAGTGGTTTTATTCAAATATAAGAAATTTTAAAATGTAGTTTTTATTAAAAAATAAGTCCCTTTTCCAAACAAAGGAAAAGGGACTTATGGTTTTAAAATAATTTAAATCTATCTAATTCTTCACCCACTTGGCAGTAAATGTATTCTTCCCGTCAGAAATGGAAACGAAATATAAGCCGCCTTTTAGATGTTTCAGGTTATAACTAGAATTTGTTTCTAAGTTTTTTTCTTCCGAAAACACCACTTTTCCGTCAACGCTATAAATTCTCACCTTTGCATTTTGAATTGCTGCAGGAATTTTAAAAGTCAACATTCCTTCCGAAGGATTCGGATAAATGTTAATCATGGAAATTGCATTAAAGTCTGTTACACCAGCAATAGCTTCTAATTCTACCAAACCATCACGAGTGTTGTTGCCTTTATATCCATTTCGCTTAATACTATCTGGGTTATAAGGAACGTTAAGATTATATACGTTTACGAAAGTAGAATCAACGCCGGCACCAAAAGTGAGAGTGTAACTATTTGCCGTTAAATCTAAAAGGCCATCATCATCCACATCGCCTAAAACGGCACCGTTTAAAAATGTAAAACCTCTTGTGCGTAGCGGGAAGCCATCAATTTCGCCACTACCGTCCATTGGATAGGCGTGTATATATCCAAAACCATTCGCGTCAGTCATGATGCTTGGAAAGATTAAATCTAATTCCCCATCATTATTCACATCTGCTATGGAAATTACACCTTCAGTTCCGCCGTATTTTTCAATTGGAAAGTTGGGTAAGTTATTGCCATTTGGATCAAGCCCGTAAAGAACAGGAAGTTCTTCACCTTGGGTGCTGCTAGTAATTCTGTCTGACATAAATATTTCAAATGTACCGTCATTATCCACATCCCAAACTGTAGAAGGAGAATAGGTCCACCCATTTGTAGCAATAGGCCAGCCAGCTTTGTAGGAGCCATCGTGCTCCATTACGTAAAAACCTGGGGCGTTGCCGTGATTACTTCCTATAATTTCTAAATCGCCATCACCGTCAAGATCTGCAAGCATTGGGGATTGGTAGGAGTAATTTACGTTCGCATCGAAGACCGGAAAACCAGGGAATACTTGCCCTTGGTTATCAAAAATGTACATTCCTGCTGAAGATGCAGCAATAACCACATCTGGGCTACCGTCATTATCAACATCTCCAATTGAAGGTGTGAAAGCAGGGGTAGCCAGAACTTCTACTGGCCAATTGGCATTAATGGGTGTGCCGTCCATTTTAATGGCGTGTACAAAGCCTTGTGCGCTTGCCACTCGCTCGCCAGTAACAATATCGAGTACGCCATCGCCATCCACATCTGCAATGGCTGGAGCGTTAATCATCCAGTGGTCTGCAAAATTTAATGGCCATCCAGGAAGATCGTTTCCTAAGGGATCCATTAGATAAACGCGGCCAGCATTTGGAACGCCGCCTGTGTTTAGAATTATTTCAAGTGTGCCATCACCATCCAAATCGGCTACTGATGGAGGGAGTAGAATAGTTCCACTCACAGATTTTTCCCATAGTACAGATCCATCTCCACTTAAGGCGTATAGCTTGTTCCAAATTCCGTATAGTATTTCGTCTACACCATCGTTGTTAATATCTGCCAAGGTAGTACCGCGACTGTTTTTTAGGTTTGGATGTGCAGGCTCACCGAAGCGCCAAATGCGGTCAAAAACTTGTGTGTTTTCATTATTGTAGTTTTCTGGCAGGATAACAGTTTCAACGGAAATAGTTCCGTCTTCATTTAAGCTAGCTTTTTTACCCTGTTGCTGGGCAGTAGCAGTGCCAATTATTCCTAAGAATAATAGGGAAAGTAGTGTAGTTGTTTTTTTCATTTGGTTTTTTTGAAGTTAATTTTTATAAAGCTATTAATAAATGTTGGGTTTACAAAGAGTGAAATTGAATTGCAATTACTTTTGGCTGACTATGAGTTTCTTTCGCTTATAAAAATTTGGTAGTCCTCTACGGGGAAAATGGCGATGAAGGTTTAAATTTTTATTATAATTAAAGTTTACGAATCGGAGGGAGGGGGAAGGGGTTTTGGCTTTATTACTGGTCGCCGCCGCTTCTGCTGAGACGGATTGGGAACCTTTTTAGAAGTTATTTTTTAATAAGTTTTTTATATTTTTTGGATATATATATATAGTGCTTTATAAACAACAGTCTGTGACTTTTGTCTTTAAATTTATACCCTAACCGTCTTTTCTATGAAACATCTACTACTCACCCTAACCTTGCTTACCTCTTTTTTTGCCAGTGCGCAAATAGTAAACATACCCGATGCCAATTTTAAAAATGCACTGCTGAATTATAATCCACCTATTGATACCAATGGGGATGGGGAGATACAGGTTAGTGAGGCGGTGGGAATAACTTTATTAGATGTACAAAATAAAGATATACAGGAACTTACGGGGATTGAAGCTTTTATCGGATTAGAAGAATTGTATTGTGGGGGGAATCAATTGACAGGATTAGATGTTTCACAAAATGTAGATTTACTAACTTTAAGTTGTGCTAATAATTCAATTGCGGAACTTGACCTCTCAGAAAATGTTCTTCTTGAGCAACTTACTTGTTTTAATAATCAAATAACACAATTGGATTTATCACAAAATATAAACCTATTACAGTTAAGTTGCGAAAGAAATCCTTTAAATTTTATAGATGTAACACAATGCCCTAGTCTTAATTTACTTTATTGTTATGAAGCTAATCTAAGTGCTCTGGATGTAAGTCAAAATACCCAATTAGAGTATTTGGCTTGTTATAGAAATAGCATATCAAGTTTGGACGTGAGTCAGCATCCAAACATATCTATATTAGCCTGCTATGATAATGATATTGAATCATTAGATGTTACATCAATTACAAATCTCCAAACTTTATGGGCAGATAAAAATAATATTACAAATATCGATGTTTCACAGAATTCTAATTTATCAACGTTTCATATTTCAAATAATCCTATTTCCAATATTGATGTTTCTTCAAACATAGCGTTAAGAGATATTAAATTCTCTAATTCCTTAATTCAAGAAATAGATTTGAGCAATAATGTTAATTTATGTAAAGTAGAAGGGTTAAATAATTTGAACTTAAGGTATGTAAATCTTAAAAATGGCAACAACGAAGTTTTTGGTGGAAATTGTTCAATCCCAACCTTATCATTACAAAACAATCCCAACCTCCAATTTATCTGCGTAGAAGATGCCCAATACGCCGCAGCAAATTTTACAGACATTCCACCATTGGCAACCTTTGTTGAGGATTGCTCAATCGCTAACGGCGACCTAAACAATATAACTGGCACTGTAAAATACGACGATGAAAACAACGGCTGTGATGGTGGCGATGCGGGAGTTGGTGGTTTGCTTGTAAACACTACTGATGGAACAAACAACTTTGCCACCACAACTATAAACTCTGGCGACTATAATCTTAACGTTGCAGAGAATACGTATACCACAACAGTTTTGGGGCTTTCGCCTTATTTTTCATTAAGTCCGGCGCAAGCGGTTGATACGTTTGTTGGCTTTAACCAAACAGAGATAGCAGATTTTTGTATTGCACCTGCAACTACGGCCAATGACCTTGCCGTTACGATTGTGCCATTAAATGCTGCCCGCCCTGGTTTTGAAGCTCGTTATAAACTGGTTTATGAAAATATAGGCACAACCCAACTTAGTGGCAATGTGGAGTTGGATTTTGATGGGGCGTTGGTGACTTTTGTAGAAGCAACCCCAACGGAAACTTCCGTAAACGGAAATACTATTTTTTGGGATTACAGCAACCTAAACCCTTTTGAAACCCGAACTATTGAAGTGATTTTTGATGTAGCGCAACCCCCGATAGTTGAAGAAGGAGATGTGCTAGCATTTATAGCAAGAGTAAACCCAATGAGTGGCGATGCCGCTCCGGATGATAATGTTTTTAACCTAAACCAAATAGTGGTAAACAGTTTTGATCCCAACGATAAGCAAGTTTTGGAAGGCTATCAAGTGCTCATTGACGATGCGGATGAATATTTGCATTATGTAGTGCGATTTCAGAATATGGGAACTGCAAGTGCCATAAATGTTCGGGTTCAGGATGCGCTTGATGAAAAACTGGATTGGACAACACTGAAAGTTTTGGACGAAAGCCACGCTATGGAAACGCAGCTTGTAAATGGAACAATTGATTTTATTTTTGACGATATCAATTTGCCAACGGCAACTTCAGATCCCGAGGGAAGCCAAGGTTTTGTGGCTTTTAAGGTAAAACCACTTCCTTCTATTCAATTAGACGATGTAGTGGCAAATGCTGCGGATATATACTTTGATTTTAATGCGGCGATTGTAACCAATACTGTTTACACAAAGTTTGTTGATGAATTGGGCGTTTCTGAATTTGAGACTTTAAAGATTGTTGCATATCCAAATCCCACAAATAATATTCTTAATATTCAAGCTGAGGGTTCTATTTCTTCAATTAAAATAATGAACATGCTTGGGCAGACTTTGCTTACTTCCAAAGGGAGCAGTAATCGTGAACAAGTAGATATTTCTGGGATAAGTGCTGGAAATTATTTTGTTCGGGTTGTTGTTGGAGATGAGAGCCGAGTTTTACGGGTTGTGAAAAAGTAACACACTCGTAACCCTGAAACGTACAACTCTCCATTTCGCGGTATAGAACACTTTCCTATTAAACTAGCTTCTCTTAACAAAAAGTTAAATTTCAAATATTTTCACTCTTTTTAGAATTCTAAAAGCAGTAAAAGTGGAGAATCCGTCTATATTTACCGACCGATAAATAGAACCTTATTAAGGCGTTTATTTTTCACATTTGTTAATAATCAAAACTTCTTTTTCTAATGAAAAAATTAATTATTTGTTTCCTACTTGCTGCTTTCGTTCTGCCTGTTCAGGCCAACGAAGGTATGTGGTTTTTAATGCACATTGAACGCTTAAACTACCGCGATATGCAAAAAATGGGCCTTCAACTTACGCCCGAAGAAATTTATAGTATCAACAATGCAAGTCTGAAAGATGCTATTGTACAGTTTAACCGAGGATGTACTGCCGAAATTATTTCAGATAGTGGTTTGGTGCTTACCAACCATCACTGTGGGTACAGCCAAATAGCTGAACTTTCCACCGCCGAAAATGATTATTTAACCAACGGATTTTGGGCAGGGAATAAAAGCGAGGAATTGAAACCGAAAAGTCTTTCCGTGCGTTTCTTTGTTAGAATGGACGATGTTTCAAAACGTATTTTGGCCTTGGTGAATGATAAAATGACCGAAGCTGAACGCGAAGCAACGATAAACAAAGAGATTGCTAAGATTGAACAAGAAAATAACGAAGGCGGAAAATATACTGTTTCGGTAAAATCTTTTTACCAAGGCAATGAGTTTTACTACTTTGTTTACCAAGATTATAACGATGTGCGTTTGGTAGGAACACCTCCTGCGAGCATTGGAAAATTCGGTGGCGATACAGACAACTGGGAATGGCCAAGACATACTGGCGATTTTTCGCTTTTTAGAGTGTATGCAGATAAGGACGGAAACCCTGCTGAATATTCAGAAGACAATGTGCCTTTAAAGCCAAAACAACACTTAACCACAAGTATAAAAGGTTTCGAAGAAAATGACTTCGCTATGATTATGGGTTATCCAGGTAGAACAAACCGTTGGATGCCTGCAGGCGGAATTGAGCAAAATGTTGAGTATGCGTATCCAGCTTGGGTGGAGGCTTCAAAAACGTCTATGGATGTAATGAAAACATACATGAACAAAGATCAGCAAGTAAATCTTGATTATGCTTCTAGCTATGCGTCTACTGCCAACTATTGGAAAAACCGCCAAGGAATGATTGATGCGTTAAAGCAACATAAAACTTCTGAAAGCAAACGTAAAGATGAAAAAGCTTTTCAGAAATGGGCAGACAAAAAGGACAATAAAAAGTTTGCCGAAGTGATGCCCGTAATTAATAATTATTATGAAAAGACCAATGAAGTTAGTCGCCACAATAATTATATAGGCTTGTTGCTTAGAACTAAAATGGCTACGCTTCCATATCGATTGGGCAACGCTCTTGATTATTATTTGCAACAAAACGAAGCCAAACAGGCAGAAGTTAAACCTAAGTTAGATGCCGAAATAAATGATCTTTATGAGGGACTTTACCTTCCTTTAGAAAAAGATGTTTTAGCAGCACAATTAAAATTATACTCTACCAAAGCGCAAAACATAGCGCCAATGGTTGCTAGTGTTGCCGAAGCAAATAATAAAAGTGATTCGGGTTGGAATGATTATGTGAATACCGCATTTGCGAATAGCATTTTTGAAACTAAAGAAAAATTGGAAGCTTTTATGGCTAACCCAGATACTGAAGTTTTAAAGAACGATCCGTTATTTCAACTTTCTACAGATTTATTGACTCGTTACCGTTTCAAAACAGAAGAGGAAAAGCAATTGGAAAGCGATTATGAGCGTGCTTACAGAATGTTAGTTGAAGGTATGCGTCTTCAAAATCCAGACGAAAAATACTATCCGGATGCAAATAGCACACTACGATTAACCTACGGAAAAGTAATTTCTTTGCCGGCAGATAAGCGTAACGATGCTAACAAAAATTATTACACAACCTTAAAAGGAACTGTTGCAAAATATCAACCCGGCGATGCTGAATTTGATATGCCAAAAGAACTTATTGATCTTTATGAGAAGAAGGATTTTGGTCAATATGCAGATAAAGACGGCTATTTGCCAGTGAACTTTCTAACAGATAACGACATTACTGGTGGTAACTCAGGTTCACCTGTATTGAACGCAAAAGGAGAGTTAATTGGTTTAGCTTTTGATGGAAACATTGAAGCAATGGCAGGCGATGTTATTTTTGACGATCAGCTGCAACGTACCATTAATGTTGATATACGTTACGTACTTTTCTTAATAGATAAATTCGCTGGAGCAAGTCATATAATTGATGAGTTAACTTTATCGAAATAATTTTTTAGTAGCTTAAAAGCTATTGTATTAAAAAACCACGAATCCATTCAATTGGATTCGTGGTTTTTTTGTGCGGTAGGTTGATGAAAAAAAAAATTTACTTCGGCGTTGCAACGGGCAAGCGTCAGAGCTAAAAGTTTTGTTTCATATTAATACAATGAAAGACCAACGCCAAAAGTTGTTTGTTTATGGTTGTAGTCTATCAAGCTTTCACCGTAACCTGTAAAAACTTGCGCGTGAATTTTTAAGTTTCTAACAACTCGGTACGAGTAGTCCAATCTTGCACTTCCATGACTATTATTGCCTTTTCTTAGGGAATGTCGGGTTGCTAATTCAAAATCGTGTTTACCTAAAGTATAATTCAAGTTAAGTTCTGCACGCCCCATAAATTCATCAATATCAGGGTTGTCGTCGTTTTCTTCATCTTCAGGCAGGCGAACCCAAGGTCTAAAAACAATTTGTAGTTTTTCAATTTCCCATCCCGCTTGAAAGATAATCCGGTTCCAACTTCGGCTTAAAGGATTGGAGCGGCCGTTGCTCTGGTGGTTTAAACCCATTCCAACAAAAACACCTTCTAAGCTTCCAATTCTGTATGGTGTTCCAAATATTATAAAAACTTCTGGTTGATAGTTGGTTTCTCTAAAAGGTCTAGATAGCTCATTATTGTACAATTGCCAACGCGAACTTTGTGTATAAGCTCCCCAAATGTCGCCACCTATTTCGTCACCAAAAACGTCTTGAAGCATTTTGGTTTTAAAACTTATTTGAAAAACCAATTCGGTTGCATTGTAAGCAATGGGCTCAGGAACTACATTATTAGGATTAGCACTGGCAGGAGCTGTATTTACATCAGTACTATAATTTGTAAAAAGAATATAAAGCGGTTTATACGAGTGTAGCTTAAGATCTACTTTTTTGGACCGAAAAATTGAATCTAGCTGCCAATTTTCTGTGAGGGACAGATATTTTTCTGCATCTTGAGCAAAAGAATGGAAAGAACACAATATTAAAATTGTAAAGAAAAAGTGCTGGGAATACTTCATTAAGATATTTTAGATTGTAAAGATATATTCTGAAATATAAATGAAATGCAAATGCATATTTTTATATTAAACAATTATTTTAGCCTCTTGAAAAATATACCTTTTCGGAAATAGAATTTTCTTAATACTTAAATATCAATTTATAATGGCATCAGGAATTTTCGCAATATTAGATGATATAGCTGCATTGTTGGACGATGTTGCAATGATGAGCAAGGTAGCCGCTAAAAAGACGGCGGGAATCTTGGGCGACGACTTAGCTGTAAATGCAGAAAAGGCTTCTGGTTTTGCTTCCTCTCGCGAAATTCCGGTGTTGTGGGCAATTACAAAAGGTTCGTTTTTAAATAAACTTATTATCCTTCCCATTGCATTTTTACTCAGTGCTTTTTTGCCTTGGGCTGTGACGCTAATTTTAATATTGGGAGGTCTTTACTTAGCCTACGAAGGTGCAGAAAAAATATATGAATTCTTTTTTCCTCACGCGCATTCAAATGAATCTTTAGCAGAAGTAGGGCTTACCGAGAGCGAAATATTAGCAATTGAAAAAGAACGCGTAAAATCGGCTATTTTAACCGATTTTATCCTTTCCATAGAAATAGTCATCATTGCTTTAGGAACGGTGGTTGAAGAAACGCTAACTACACAAATTATGGTGGTGAGCATTATAGCAATTGTGGCAACAGTAGGCGTTTACGGTATTGTTGCGCTAATAGTGCGTATGGACGAAGCTGGCTTTAAATTGATAAAACGAAGTAAAGGTGAAAATAGCTTTTCTAAAAAGTTGGGAATGGTTTTAGTACAAGCCCTCCCGAAAGTTATTAAATCGCTAAGTATAATCGGGACCATCGCACTTATTTTGGTTGCAGGGGGAATTTTCGTGCATAATATTGATTTCTTTCACCATTTATTTCCTGCTATACCATCAATAATTACTGAGTTTGTTGTTGGCCTTTTGGTGGGTTTTGCCTGCTTGATTGTAGTTATGGGTTTCAAAAAAATATGGAAATTGGTTAAAGCCAAAAAATAACTTCAAATTACAAGCATATTTTTTTTAGTGATTTTGTAAACTTTATAGCTTGTTATTGGAGTCCAGAACAATTAATTCCAAAAAATCGCACAAATACTTTCAATTTTACGACATTTGAAACCCCATAATTTTCTAGATTGAAAAAAAGTATAGTAGCCATATCATTTCTCTTTGTATTGTTTGCTCCAGCGGTGACAATGTTCTTCTATCTCCACTTTCAAAAGGCGAGTATTAAGCGCGAAATAAAGTGGAAAATGATTGCTGGAATGGAACAAGATGAATTGGTTCTTTTAAAGTTTTCAAAAGAAGAAATTAATACTAAACTACGCTGGGAGCATTCAAAGGAATTTGAATACAACGGGCAGATGTACGACGTTGTTTCCAAAGAAATAAAGGGAGATTCCATTTATTACCGCTGCTGGTGGGATCACGACGAAACTGCCCTCAATAAGAAATTGCAAATACTCGTGGCAGATTCTTTTGACTCAAACAACGAGAATCGCGACAACCAAAAACAACTTTATAATTATTTTCACTCCTTTTTCTGCTCAGAACTTTTTGAGTGGCAAGCCGTTCCAACATTCGCTTTGTCTGCAATATATCAGGACAATTTATGTGTAAATAATTTCTTTTCAATACGTTTAAGTCCGCCCACACCTCCTCCACAACTAAGTTAACAACATTTATACATTTAGATTATTGTCGTTATTTCAGTATGGCGGCAACAATTGTTTATAGTGTTTAAAAGTAAACGCTTAAAAATTCAGATTCCGAGCAATTAAGCTTTGGACTCTGAACAATTTGCAATCTTTACTTTTTAAACTTCAGTTAATTTAAAACAAGCCAATTATAAAATGAAGAAATTATTTACCCTGTGGTTATTGGTGGGTTTTGTGGGAACCTCCCTAGCCCAAACCATAACCATTAAAGATGCCGAAAGCAGTGAGCCAATAGAGCTGGTTACGCTTAGTAGCACTCATGCTAAAATTTATGCCACCACAAATTCAAAAGGGCAAGCAGACATCACCGCTTTTAAAAATGCCGAAAAAATTGAAATACGCACAATGGGTTATAAAACTGTGATAAAAAGTTATGACCAACTACAAACCGAAGGGTTCACTATACTTTTAGAGATTTCTAATTTAAGTCTTGATGAGGTTGTTATTTCTGGTTCGCGCTGGAGGCAAAGCAGCGACGATGTACCTTCAAAAATAATCTCTATTTCAGCAAAGGACATTGCGCTACAGAATCCGCAGACCGCGGCAGATCTTTTAAGTTCTTCCGGGAAAGTATTTGTTCAGAAAAGTCAGCAGGGTGGTGGAAGCCCCATGATTCGTGGCTTTGCAACGAGCAGATTACTTTACTCTGTTGATGGCGTTCGAATGAACACCGCCATTTTTCGATCTGGAAACCTTCAAAATGTTATTAGTTTAGATCCTTTCGCAATGGAGGGAGCCGAAGTGCTATTTGGTCCGGGTTCGGTAATTTATGGTAGTGATGCCATTGGTGGCGTAATGAGTTTTCAAACTTTAACTCCACGACTTTCATTAACGGATTCTCCTTTAGTAACGGGAAAAGCAAATTTGCGCTATTCATCTGCAAACAATGAAAAGACGGGGCATTTTGATGTGAATTTAGGTTTTAAAAAGTGGGCATTTGTAACCAGTATTTCATCTTGGGATTATGATAATTTGCGTCAGGGAAGCCATGGCCCGGACGATTATTTAAAGGATTATTATGTGCAACGACAGGATAGTACTGATGTTGTGATTACGCAGGAAGATAAGTTGCTCCAAATTCCGACGGCATATTCACAAATTAATATGATGCAGAAAGTCCGTTTTCATCCTAGCGAAGCTTGGGATTTTCAATATGGTTTTCATTATTCTGAAACCTCACCCTATGGAAGATACGACAGACACTTACGAGTTCGCGATGAATTGCCGCGTTATGCAGAATGGGACTACGGTCCTCAAATTTGGATGATGAATAATCTAAACATTAACCATACTGCAAACAATGCTGTTTTCGACCAAATGAGCATTCGCTTGGCACACCAATGGTTTGAGGAGAGTAGAATTGATCGAACTTTTAACAAAACCGAACGCAATTCGCAAGCGGAAGAAGTGAGTGCATATTCTGCCAATTTGGATTTTATAAAAGAGACAGGTGAAAGAAACACCCTTTTTTACGGACTTGAATATGTGTTGAATGATGTAAAGTCTACAGGTTTATTGACAGATGTTTCAACAGGTATTTCGGAAGCGGGCCCGGCACGTTATCCTGCGTCCAAATGGCAATCTATTGCGGCTTATGTTACCGATGAGTTTAAGGTTACAGATAATTTCACCTTAAGTGGTGGAGCGCGTTACAATTATATTTTGTTGGATTCTGAATTTGACACTACGTTTTATCCATTTCCTTTTACTGAAGCCAACTTAAACAATGGCGCACTCACAGGCAGCATAGGTGGCGTTTATCGTCCCAACAATACTTGGGTGATAAGCTCCAATTTGGGTTCGGCTTTTAGAGCGCCTAACGTTGATGATGTGGGGAAAGTTTTTGATTCGGAACCTGGAAGTGTTGTAATTCCCAATCCAGATTTAAAACCCGAATACGCTTACAATGCAGATTTAAGTATTGCAAAAGTTTTTGGTGATATTCTAAAAGTAGATGTTACGGGTTATTACACTTCTTTGAAAGATGCATTAGTACGTAGAGATTTTAAGCTGAACGGTCAAGATAGCATCGTGTATCAGGGAGAATTAAGCCAGGTGCAAGCAATTCAAAATGCTGCCGTTGCCCATGTTTATGGTTTACAGGCAGGCGTTGAGGTGAAATTGCCAAAAGGATTTGGTTTTTCTACCGATGTTAATTTTCAAAAAGGAGAAGAAGAATTGGATAATGGTGAAACAAGTACATCTCGCCATGCTGCGCCATTTTTTGCAGTTTCCCGTTTGAATTATAAGGCGAAGAAGCTAAGTATGGAAGTGAATGTAAACTATCAAGGCCAATATGATTTTGACGAGCTTCCTGATGAAGAAAGAGGCAAAACAGAAATATATGCGCTCGATGAAAACGGAAATCCGTATGCTCCGTCTTGGTACACGCTTAACTTTAAAGCGCTATACAAATTAACAGATACTTTTGATGTAAGCGGTGGTATTGAAAATCTAACAGACCAACGTTACCGTCCATATAGCTCTGGTCTTTCAGGCGCTGGCAGGAATTTTATTCTTGCATTGACGGCGCATTTTTAATTTTCAACATAGTATGTTGAAATAAAGTTGAGCAAGTTTTAGATTCACGTAAAATGTGTAGCTAATTATGCTTTTTTATGAAATATACTTGAGGTTGTGAATAAAATGTATGCAAAATAAAAAGTTAATCATTACCTAATAAGCCACTTAAACAAGCAAATCTTGCTTATATTTGAATCAAGCCTATTTGGCTTAATTCTCCCCACTTAATTTGAAAGAACCCACTCCAGTTTTGGAGTGGGTTCTTAGTTTTTCGGAAATAGTGGGGCAAAAAGGAAAGGGCCGGTCAGTAATAACTTAACACGAACCCTTTCACTCATCAACTAACTATACAATCCAAAGAATAGTTAAACACGCGACTTGCGTTTTTTCATTTTTTTATCTTCTAGTTTTTTCAATATTTTTTCCTGCTTTAATGCTTTTGCATCTTTAGCGGAAGTTCTAAGATTATTTCCTTTTGCCATGATATAATTTTTAAAAATTAGAAACATAACATCCAGTTTTCCTTTTCAGAATAAATAGTTAGGGCGAGTTTTAAACACCATAAATTATGGAGTATAATGGGCGGATGTAATTTTAGTGAAAAAGAAAAATGTTGCGGCACACTCGCGGGTGCGCCTTAATTCGGGAAGATGATTTTCAGTTTAAAAAAGTAGAAAAATAACGGTTTCCGCAGACCTGTTTGGTTACAAATGCTCTTAGTAAATTGAATTAAGCAGGGCATAGCGGAAACGTTAATAATTTGAAGTAAGCATATTCAATTTTATGCAGGAAAACAAATTAAAAACGGTTATACGGTAACTCTCGGGATTTTGCTGTAGTAGGGAATCCCAACAAATTGGAAGATAGTTTTTACCATTTCATTTTTTCTACAAAACAGTATAATTTCTTTATTGTTTTCACGCGCTTTTTTACTGGTCATATATAGCATATAAGCACCTGCGGCGTCAAACTTTTCTAATAGATCTAAATCTATAATTAAAGAGGAGGTTTTATCGAGGGCAGTTTCAATTTTGAATTGAACTTCGGAGAGATTACCGCTGTATAATTTCCCCTCTAAACTCAAAAAACGATTAGTTAAAAAACTATGCAATTTCATACTAAGTGATTTAAAATTAACGATCACATAGGTTTGCGTAGGAATTTGAGGGCAAATTTAACTTGGGGATAAATTTTAGTAACTGTGAATTTACAGAATAATAGCTGATTATAAGCCCTTTAACTGTGCGAATATGACTACTAATGGCATGACTTATCAACAAATTCATTTTTTTTAAAGTAAATAACAACATTAAACTGTTAACTGTCAATCCACTTCTTTTTAATAGTTTTGCAGCTTTTAAAAAAGGATTTAAGACTTAAGACAGAGCAAAGCCTTTAAAAATGACTTAAGACGTAGCAATGAAAAAAAAGCGTGCTGATCATTTTGAAAAGTGTCATTCGTCCTACGTCTTAAAGTCCTACGTCATAAAAAACAACACATTAATATATGATTTCAATAGATAATTTAGCGGTTGAATTTAGTGGAGATACGCTTTTTAGTGATGTTACTTTCGTTGTAAACGAAAACGACAAAATAGCCCTAATGGGTAAAAATGGCGCCGGAAAAAGTACGATGATGAAGATAATTGCCGGCGAACAAAAAGCTACGCGTGGCCATGTGCGTGCGCCAAAAGATGCGGTTATTGCATACTTGCCGCAGCATTTGCTTACAGATGATAGCTGCACCGTTTTTGAGGAAGCCTCGAAAGCGTTTAAACAGATTTTTGAAATGAGGGACGAAATGGATCGCCTCAATAAAGAATTGGAAACCCGAACCGATTATGAAAGTGATGCGTATATGAACATCATCACCAAAGTGGCAGAAGTAGGCGAAAAGTATTATGCACTCGAAGAAATAAATTACGAAGCCGAAGTAGAAAAAGCACTTCGCGGACTTGGTTTTAAAAGAAGCGATTTGCACCGTCCAACTTCCGAATTTAGTGGCGGATGGCGTATGCGAATTGAATTGGCAAAATTGCTACTTCAAAAGCCGGATTTAATTTTGCTGGATGAGCCTACTAATCACGTAGATATTGAATCTGTAATCTGGTTGGAAGATTTTTTGCTGAATAAAGCAAAAGCCGTAATCGTTATTTCGCACGACAGAAAATTTATCGATAACATTACAAACCGCACCATTGAAGTAACAATGGGAAGGATTTACGATTACAAAGCTAATTACAGTCACTATTTGCAATTACGCGCCGATAGAAGATCGCACCAAATAAAAGCGTACGAAGAACAACAAAAATTTATTGCAGATACCCAACAATTTATAGATCGTTTTAAAGGCACTTATTCTAAAACCAATCAAGTGAATTCTCGCGAAAAGATGCTTGAAAAGTTACAGGTAATTGAAATTGATGAAATAGATACTTCAGCTTTAGCACTTCGTTTTCCGCCTTCACAACGCAGTGGCGATTATCCGGTTGTTGCGGAAGGACTCACTAAAAAGTACGGCGATTTGGTGGTTTTTAAGGATGCCAATATGAGTATTTCTCGCGGTGAAAAAGTGAGTTTTGTGGGTAGAAATGGCGAAGGAAAATCTACAATGATAAAAGCCATTATGGGCGAAATAGATTTTGAGGGAACTTGCGCTTTAGGCCACAACACCAAGGTGGGTTATTTTGCGCAAAATCAAGCGGCACTTTTAGATAAAGAACTCACCGTTTTTCAGACCGTAGATGAGGTTGCCAAAGGTGAAATTAGAAACCAGATAAAAAACATTCTCGGACGTTTTATGTTTAGCGGCGACGATATTGACAAAAAAGTGGGTCTGCTTTCCGGGGGAGAAAAAACGCGTTTGGCTATGGTAAAACTATTACTGGAACCCGTAAACGTTTTAATTCTCGATGAGCCTACAAACCATTTAGATTTAAAATCGAAAGATGTGCTAAAAGAGGCATTGCTTCAGTTTGATGGCACCTTGATACTTGTTTCCCACGACCGCGATTTCTTGCAGGGGCTTTCTGAAAAAGTATTCGAATTTAAAGACAAACGCGTTATTGAACACTTTGAAAGTATAGACGATTTTCTTCAACGAAATAGAATTGAAAATTTGAAAGATATTGACTTGAAGGTTTAGATGTATTAATTAGAAAACTAAAACATAGAAATAATTGATAATTTAAAATTTCGTAATTTCGCAACTCAAAAAAAAGTTATTCCTTTCAATCTTTATGGTTTGCATTTATTCTCTAAGACTTTGAAATAATGAAGCATTGAGATTATGTTACCTATATTTAACGCAGGTGTTTTTTTAATTGATGTACGGTAAAATGAAAAGAGAGGAAAAAATTTCCCGAATGGTTAGTGACAAGGATCTGGACATATATGAGAGAAATCTCAACGAAAGTGAACTTAATTTCGGAACACTTAAAATTCATCGCCTAACACGTTTATATACTTTCATTAGTCAAATAAACCGAGCAATCGCTCATTCTTCTGACGAACAAGAATTTCTTAAAAAAGCCTGCAACATTGCCATTGAAGCAGGGAATTTCAAAGTTGCTTGGATTGGAATGATAGATTCAACTACTGGGCAAATAAACCTTGTTGAGCAAGCCGGTTTAAATCCCGATGCTACTGTAAGTTCCACAGATGCATTTTTTCAATATAAAGATTCACAAAGTCAGGCGTTGCATACTGGCAAAACCTTTGTTTGTAATTCTGACGAATGTAAGTTACAAATACCAGATTATAGTGCTGCAGCCGCTAAAATGGATTCCGGTTCATATATAGTATTGCCATTAAAAAAACTGGGTGCTGTAATAGGCACATTTAATTTATATGCATCTGAATTAAATTTTTTCACAACGGAAGAAATTCAACTTCTAGAGGAAGCAACAGCAGATCTTTCGAATGCGCTGGATATTTTAGAAAGGCTGAGAATAAAGAAGATAAGGGTAGAAGCTTTGCAGACAACGGAGGCAAATCTACAAGCCATTGTTAATAGTACTTCAGAAGGATTTATTTTAACGGATACAAAAGGTGTTATTATTGAATTTAATAATAATGCTAAAAATACTATTTATAACATTTCAAAGGAAACGTTAAGCGCGGGAAAAAACTCCTTCGATTTCCTGCCAAATTCTCGCAAGCAGGCCTACAGATCGTATTTCGCAAAAGTTTTGTCAGGTGAAACTGTGATTTTTGATAATGTTTATGGCGATTCGTGGTTTAATTTTACAATTTCTCCTGTTTATAATCTAGAAGCTATAACGGGGATTTGTCTTTCTTTCAAAGAATTTACAGAAAGAAAGATTGCCGAAAATAACCTCAGAAATACTTCGGTTGAGTTGAAAAAAACACTTTCTGAACTCAATAAAATATTACATTCTTCTTTAGACCTTATTTGTACAATCAATGCAGATGGCGAGTTTGTTAATGTAAATAAGGCGTCGCAAAATGTTCTAGGTTATAGCCCTGAAGAACTAATAGGTTTAAAATTTATAAATTTTGTTTACGATAAGGATGTCGATGTCACGTATAATGTATTTAAAAATATTTTTAACGCCATTAATACCCCTGGTTTTGAAAATAGATATTTGCACAAAAGCGGTAGAGTAGTCCCGCTGTTATGGTCTGTTAATTATGATGAAGAACATGGGTTAATGTATTGCGTAGCAAAGGATGTAACAGAAAAAAAGAAATTTGAGAAAATCATTGAAAATGAGAGGGACCAGTTTTACAATATTTTCTTAAAAGCACCCTCAGCAATTGGTATGTTAAAAGGCGTAAACCATGTTTTTGAAATGGTTAACCCCAATTATTTACAGTTGACAGGCAAAATAGATGTGATAGGGAAAAACATTGCAGATGTGTTTCCAGAAATAATTGAGCAAGGATTTATTGACATGTTAGACCATGTTTATCAGACCGGCGAATCGCACACTGGCGCTGAGATAATGATTAAAATAGATAAAGAAGGAAATGGTAAAATTACCGAACTATATATAGACTTCGTTTTCCAAGCCTATAGAAATACTGAGGGTAATATAGAAGGTGTTTTCTTTTTTATAAACGATACTACCGAACAAGTGGTGTCGAGGAAAAATATTGAAAAAAGCGAGAATAAATACCGTCAAATTCTAGAAACTGCGCAGGAGGGTATATGGCTGCTCGACGAATATAGTAGAACAACTTTTGTAAACAAAAAGATGTGCGAGATTCTTGAATACACGGAAGAAGAAATGCTAGGTAAGGAGAATTTTCATTTTATGAATGAGGAAGGAAAGGTTAATGCTTTGATTGCCTTGGAGCGAAGGAAACAGGGAATAGCTGAAAATCTTGAATATACCTTTATATCTAAAAACGGAAAAAATGTTCTCACTAAAATGTCTGCCAATCCTATTTTTGACGATGAGGCAATTTTTAGAGGGTCACTGGGAATGGTTTCAGATATTACTGAAAAGAAACATTTAGAAGACCTTTTAGAAAAGTCGAACAGGCTTGCGAGAATTGGAAGCTGGGAGATTGATGTTGCTGAAGGGACCGTATTTTGGTCGGATATAACAAAGGAAATTCGTGAAGCAGAACCTGATTTTATCCCAGATCTTTCAACAGGCATGGGTCTTTTTACTGAGGGCGAACATAATAAAATTATAACGCAGCGTGTACAGCAATGCATGGATCACGGAATTCCTTGGGACGAGGAACTACAATTCACCACTTTTAAGGGAAACCTGAAATGGGTACGTACCATTGGCGAAGCAGTTTTTACAAATGGAAAATGCAGCAAAATATACGGTAGTTTTCAGGATATTACTGAACATAAAAATGCAGCAGATAAAGTAATACGAAGCGAAGCGAAGTTAAATGTAGCACAACTTATAGCACAAGTAGGAAGTTGGGAACTGGATGTAGCTACCAATCAATATAGTTGGTCCGACGAGTTTTATAGAATCTTAGGAATAAGTGAAGATATAGAACCATCTCGCGATTCATTTTTGAAATTTATACATCCCGAAGATAGAGATCGTGCCACAAATACTATGAATGAAGCTATCGCCATGCAGGAAGATTCATCATTTCATTTTCGTTTTATTAGGCAAAATGGCGAATTGGGCTATGCATCCTCAGAATGGAAGTTTGAATTTGATAGCTCTGGAAACCCATTGTACGTTTATGGTATTATGAGAGACTTGACAAAAGAAAAAAAGGCAGAAAGTGAACGCCTTAAAATGATATCGGACATTATACAGCGCAATAAAGATCTTGAGCAATTTTCTTATATCATCTCGCACAACCTTCGTTCGCCGGTAGCAAATATTATTGGTATAACTGAAGAATTGAAAGACGAAGCCCATAGTGCAGAAGTAAAACTGATGCTGGGCGAAGCGCTAAGTTCTGATGCTAATCGACTTGAAAATGTAATTGCCGATCTTAACACTATTCTTCAAACAAAAACGGAAATTACTGAGCGCAAAGAAGAGGTTATACTCTCAGAGTTGGCGAACAATATCGAGCTGAGCATTAGCGATCTTATTCAGAAAGAAGAAGTAACGATTATAACAGATTTTTCTGCCGCAGATACTTTTAATACTATTAAAAGTTATATGCAGAGTATATTTTACAACCTTATTTCGAATAGTATTAAATATCGCCAGCCTGAGCTTATTCCAGTTATTGAAATAAGTTCGCACATAAGTAAAAATAAACTGTTCATAATTTTCAAAGACAATGGAATGGGTATTGACTTAGTGAAGGAAGGCGAACAAATATTTGGGCTCTACAAAAGATTTCATTCTGATACTGAAGGAAAGGGAATGGGCTTGTATATGGTTAAAACACAAGTAGAAACATTGGGCGGAAAAATTTCGGTAACCAGCGAGGTAAATAAAGGAGCTATATTTACAATTGAATTTGATTATAGAAAATAACATTTGCGTAGTGTTAAATGTTTAGTAAGCACTTGGGTGACTACTACAATTAAGTATATTTAGCTATATGAATGCCGATAGGCATAATACTAACCATTATTGAATGCGCTAATACCGTTGCGTGTTTAAAAAGTCAACGATGAAATTACCTGAACGTTTTATAGTGGTCGATGATGATCGAACCAGTAATATGATTTGCGAGTTTTCTTTGCGTAGATTTTCTCCCATTACAGAGATTAAAACTTTTGTGAGTCCTGAGGATGCCCTTCAATTTATAAAGGAAGATTATGTAGATACTACATTAAGTACCCCGACAATGCTTTTTCTTGATATCAATATGCCCGTTTTTACTGGTTGGGATTTTTTAGAGATTTTCAATAACTTTTCCCAGCACATACGGCAACAGTTTATTATTTATGTACTTACTTCTTCTATTGAGCAAAAAGACTTAGAAAAAGCTGATGCAATTCCGCACGTAAAAGATTTATTGTCTAAACCACTATCTACAAAAATGGTAAGCGGCCTTTTTGATGAAGCGTAGTATTTTCATAGCTGTCTCGCCGTCTATTTTAGTTACTTCAGTTTTGGTAATGTAAATTACTTTAGGCAATAACAAATTCAATTCCTTTACTCACTTCTTAAGCTTTCTGTTTACTCCTCAATTAGTTGAAGGTTTTCCAAAACCTATAGTCTTTGATTATAAACATTCAATAAGAAATCACTTTATTTAATGTAATTTTATAGTAATTCCAGCGACATTTTAACGATGAAAGACTCTTTATTAGACGACTTAAAAGGCGAAAATAATTTTGCTTTTGGCACTCTTTATAAAAACCACTTCGATACTGTAAAGTATTTCGTTCTGAAAAATAACGGCAGTACAGCAGATGCCGATGATGTTTTTCAAGATACAATGCTTGTTTTAGTTGAAAAGTTGCGGTTGGATAATTTTGTATTAACTGCTTCAATAAAAACCTACGTTGTGGCAATAAGTAAGAATATTTGGTTTAAAAAACTGAGAAATGCAGGTCGCGAAATTGCGTTCGAAAATATGCACGATAATACTCTTTTCGAAGAAATTAATCTTGATATAGAACGAGAAAAAACCTATGCAGATAAAATGAAAGGTTATATGTTGAAAATAACTGACCATTGCAGTAGATTAATTAACGATCTTTTTTACAACGGTAAAGAACTAGCCGAAATACAGACAGAATACGGTTATACCACAAGGCATAATGCCGTAAATCAAAAACATAAATGCATAAGCCAAATACGAAAAATCAAGGAGCAAGAAAGAGATTGAAAAAATAATTTAATGCAACGGGTGATATTATGAAGTTATTGGTATTAATAAGTATAAACCAATAAATATACTACAGATGATATCAAAAATGAAAACCCTATTATTCGCTTTTTTCGCGACAATTCTATTTTCTTTCACCGCGCAGGCGCAAGATTCCAGTATGTGGATGCTGGACAAAGATCACACTTCGGTCAACTTTTCAATCAATCACTTCTTTTCTGAGGTTAACGGTAATTTCACCGATTTTGACGGCAAATTTCAGATAGACCCTAAGAATATTGCTGATGGGAAATTAAGCTTCACTGTTAAAACACATAGTGTTAATACTGAAAATGCAAAAAGAGACAAACATTTACAATCTCCAGATTTCTTTGATGCCGAAACCTATCCAGAAATAACGTTTTCTTCAACAAAGCTGGAGTCAACATCAATAAATGAATTCCTCGCACACGGCGATTTAACAATTAGAGGTGTGACCAAAAAGGTTTCTTTGCCTTTTAAAATCACAGGGCAAATGGAGCACCCAATGATGAAAGGAACCATGATTATGGGGTTGTTACTTAACACTACCATTAATAGAACAGATTACAAAGTGGGCACGGGCAGCTGGTCTACAACAATGGTTGTTGGCGATGAGGTGCAAATCAATATTCCAATGGAGTTAAATCAAAAAAGATAATCAATTATGAAATCAAATATATCTAAGTCAATTGTAGCGGGTATCGTTGGTACCATAGTAATGTCTATTGTAATTTTAATGGCTCCTTATATGGGGATGCCAAAAATGTCGCCTCCTGCAATGGTAGCGGGAATGTTAGGAATGCCCTTATTTGTGGGCTGGATAATGCATTTTATGATAGGGATTGTATATGCATTTGTTTATGTCTATCTATTTAATCCTAAAGTAAAAATTGCAAATACCTTAATATCTGGGTTGCTATTTGGCTTTTTGGCATTTGTTTTTGCGAAAATTATGATGACAATTATGGGCGCGGCTCCAGGCGAAGGATCTATGGTAATGCTATTGATGGCAACATTAATTGGCCACCTTGTATTTGGATTGGGAGTGGCTTTTACTGCTCGTAAATAATTATAACTAACTAGTAAACAGAATTGTCAGAAGTTAAGCTTGTCTAAAATAATTTATAGAAAGCAGAACTTATGATAGTTTTGTTTTAACAAACACAACATATTATGGGAAAACCAGATTTTACAAAACTAAAAGTTCTTTACATTAACTGCACATTAAAGCAATCTCCGCAAACTAGCCATACGCAAGGATTAATGAATGTTTCGCAAAATATTCTGGAAGCCGAAGGGGTTTCTTTTGAAAACATTCGCCTTGTGGATCATCCCGTTGCATACGGAGTATATCCAGATATGACCGAGCATGGCGCGAAAGAAGATGCTTGGCCTGAAATTTGGAAAAAAGTAGATGAAGCAGATATATTAATTATCGGTAGCCCAATTTGGTTGGGAGAAAAATCTTCGGTTGCTACAAAATTAATTGAACGTCTTTACGCAATGAGTAGTTTGCAAAATGAAAAAGGACAATATTATTTCTACGGAAAAGTAGGGGGTTGTATCATTACGGGTAATGAAGATGGAATAAAACATTGTTCAATGGGTATTTTGTATGCCATGCAACATGTGGGCTACAGTATTCCGCCGCAAGCAGACTGTGGTTGGATAGGCGAAGCTGGGCCAGGTCCGAGTTATTTGGATGAAGAAAGCAATGCCAAGAATAACGGTTTCACTAATAGGAATACTACCTTTATGACTTACAATTTGCTTCATTTGGCAAAAATGCTGAAAGAGCAAGGTGGTTATCCAGCTTATGGTAATTCACGAAAAGCTTGGGACGACGGCACCCGCTGGAATTTTGAAAACCCGGAATATCGTTAAGAGTATCGGTTTTCTTAATATTTCGGCATAGTGCTTGATTTCTTCTGTGAAAAATATGAATTATGAAAACACGAAATATATTATTTGCAGCGTTGTTTTGTTTTATTCTTGGTGGCGTAACTGCGCAAGATAAAATCGCTAAAGCACAACTAGCCACTAAAACAGACCAAAGTAGGATGGCTATTTTGTTGAATTCAAAAAACTTTGAATTTGTAGCAAACACCATGTATCCGTTGGGGCAACCGCCAAAAAATTTAGTGGGTAGTAGTTATTCCGTAACCTTTTCGCCAGAAATGATTATCAGCAATATGCCGTTTTATGGGCGCGCATATAGCGCTATGATTTCGGGAAAAGATAAAGGAATGCGCTTTAAAGGAGCGCCGGAAGATTTTACCATTGCGGAAATGAAAAGGGGCTATGAAGTAAAGGCTACAGTGAAAAATGAAAACGATACCTATACGCTTCTGCTAACAGTAAGCGACTCTGGTTTTGCAACACTTTCTATTAATACCAATAATCGAGATACTGTGAATTATCAGGGTGAAGTTAAATAATATTCAATGTTTAACTTAAAGATATCTTCAGTTTCATAACTTTTATACTATTTCAATGAGTCTATTCAACAAAATATTAGGAAACTCCAGTGAGGTTTCTGCTGAAAAATTAAACGAAAAATACGGTCGACTTTTAATTGAGGGCGAAGTAGTTGAACTTGGTTTCAAACTTTTTCGAGATGTATTTATGTTCACGAATAAACGCCTAATTTTAATAGACGTGCAGGGAATAACAGGCAGCAAAGCCGAATATAAATGTTTGCCTTATAAGCACATTTCAAGATTTTCGTTGGAAACCGCTGGTACTTTCGACTTGGATGCCGAACTAAAAATTTGGATTTCAAGTGAAGACTTGCCGACGGTGAGTAAAAAATTCAACAAAAGCATAGATATCTACGAAGTGCAGAGGTATTTGGCAGGAAAGGTTTTGTAGTTTTTGCCAGTAAATCTCAATCTCTAAGCCTTTAAACTCCTAAACTTTTTAAAGCACCAATTCCGTAAAGAGTCGCTCTAAAGTTTTGTCTAAATCGTCGCTAAATCCATTGTGAGGGCGCGACGTTTGAAGTGACGAACTGCGTTGTGCCGTAAGCCATCTGAAGCGATCGGGGATTTCCCATTGTGCCACAAGACCACCTTCTTTTGACCCAGAGCAAATTTTCTGGAAAGCGTTTAGGTTTTGATTAAAATCTGTTTCTTCCAATTCGCAAGAAAATAACTTTAGTTTTTCTGTGTCTATTTGGTATTTACAGTTCAAATATTTAGCTCCTTTGCTAAAAAGAATGATACCCACATTCAGGAATTCCTCGCGTTCTACGCGTGGCACCAAACGTATTACCGCATATTCATACAAGTGTTTCCCGGGCATCCTGAATCTGTTTTACAAAGTTGTTTGCATTATTTCTACGCTTTACTAAAAACTGAAAATACACTTCGCTTATTTCTTCGGCTTTCATTTCTGAACCTTCCCAGTTTAACCAATCTGCGGGGATGAGGTTTGTAATTTCCCGAAGCTTTTCATCTGGAAGCAAAGCAATCATTTCATTGTTTATTTCTTCAACTAAAGATGCTTGCGGAAGCAAAACGTGATCTTTTATATAAATAAACGGACTAATAGCTGTTTTTTCCCAATTGTCCCATGCGTGATGAAAATAGTAAGTGGCGCCGTGATCAATAAGCCAAAGTTCTTTATGCCAAATAAGCATATTTGTGTTTTTCACCGTACGATCAATGTTGGTAGTAAACGCATCAAGCCAGACAATTTTGGAGGCCAGTTTTTCTTCAACTTGAGTAACTATCGGATCAAAAGTTAGCGCTCCCGAAAGAAAATGGAGAGCGAGGTTAAGACCTTGGCTACCTTTTAAAAGATCCTGTATTTCTTCATCACCTTCACTACGTCCGAAAGCTTCGTCCAAGTTTGCGAAAACAAGTTCGGGCACTCTCAGTCCTAAAGTTCGTGCAATCTCGCCACCCAGCAATTCAGCAATCAATGCTTTTACGCCATGACCTGCACCGCGAAATTTTAAAACATATTTAAAATCGTCATCCGCTTCGGCCAAAGCAGGTAAGGAACCTCCTTCCCGCAGTGGGGTAATGTAACGCGTAACGTTTACAGTACGGAGTTCTATTTTGTTGGTTATCATTGATTGCAAAATTAGGTTTATTTGTGAATATGATACCCGAAATATTTAAAGATGTTTTTTTGCTTCCAAAAAATGAATTGCCGCTATTTTTAATAATATAAATTCGTATTTTGCTCAATTGTGAAACATTAAACTGAAAATTATTGAATTTAACCATTGAAAACATTTTACTTGTTGGTTCGTTATTGCTTTTTATAAGCATAATTGCGGGTAAAACTTCCTATAAATTTGGCGTTCCCACCTTAGTTCTTTTCTTGGGAATAGGAATGCTTGCCGGCGAAGATGGAATTGGCGGCATCAGTTTTAACGATCCACAACTCGCGCAATTAATTGGCATAATTTCATTAAACTTTATTCTTTTTTCTGGCGGGCTTGATACTAACTGGAAAACAGTAAAGCCTATTATGAAAGAAGGTTTTATGCTTTCAACATTGGGGGTTTTACTTACTGCTGTTGGTTTAGGAACTTTTGTGTTTTATGTTACCGATTTTACCATTTATGAAAGTTTGCTCTTAGGAAGCATAGTTTCATCAACAGACGCAGCCGCCGTGTTTTCTATTTTACGTTCCAAAAATCTTGCACTTCGCTCTAATTTACGTCCTACTTTAGAAATGGAAAGCGGTAGTAACGACCCAATGGCTTATGTGTTAACTATTGCCTTTTTGGGGTTGGTAATTAATCAGGATAAAGGTTTAGTAACTATGATTCCGTTGTTTTTTCAGCAGATGATAATTGGAACCATCGCTGGTTTTGGCTTTGGGAAGCTGAGCAAGATTATAATTAACAAAATTAAGTTAGATTTTGAAGGTTTATACCCAGTGCTGGTTATCGCCTTAATGTTCATCACCTTTTCAGTAACAGATTTCTTTGGTGGAAATGGCTTTTTAGCCATATACATCTGCGCCGTATATTTAGGAAATCAATATCTAATTCATAAAAAAACCATTCTCAAAATGTATGATGGTTTGGCGTGGTTAATGCAAATCGTGCTCTTCTTAACCTTAGGACTTTTAGTTTTTCCTTCACAGATAGTCCCTGTTATTGGCATCGGACTTGTAATCTCGTTGTTTCTAATTTTTGTTGCGCGTCCGGCGGCGGTTTTTATAAGCCTTATTCCCTTTAAAATGAAATTGCGCAGACGGTTTTATATTTCGTGGGTGGGGTTACGTGGAGCTGTGCCCATTGTATTTGCGACCTATCCATTATTGGCTGGAATTGACAAGGCTAATATGATGTTCAATATTGTATTTTTTATATCGCTTACCTCTATTTTAATTCAAGGAACTACACTTTCTGTAGTAGCCAAATGGTTAAAAGTGAGTATTCCAAGCGAAGAGAAAAAATTGACTCCTTCAGAAAAATTTCTCGAGGAACACCCCAAAACAGAAATGCGGGAGATAGGCATAGATAATGGAAACATAGTGGTAGGAATGAAAATTGTGGATATCGAATTTCCAAGCACCGCAATTATTGCAATGATAAAAAGAGACGATAAATATATTACGCCAAACGGTAGCACAATTATTCATGCAGACGATGTGCTTATAGTGCTTTCTGAAACAAAAAAGGGAATTAAAAAGGTCTTCCAAACTTTAAAGATTAAGGAGTTTTCGGCTACTTAAATTGAATAGTACTGCTTGAAACAAAGGCAGAAATCAATAAAAAGCTGTAGTTTTATTGTGAAAATAATTCAGTAAAAAATCTGTGAAGAAACTGTTCAAAATATCGCAAATAACGATTTTTCTATTTCTCTTGGGAATAGTTGGAGGCTGCCAAGAACCCAAAGAAATAGGCTCGTACCATCCAAATCATTGGGAAGACCATTATGTAGATGCTAAAGCTATACAGCCAATAAATGATTCGCTGCAAAAGGGAACAACTTATTTGAGTATTTACTCAAATATCTACAGTTTTTCGATGGAAAAATCGCACAGTTTAACTGCGATGGTGAGCCTTAGAAATGTTAGCATTACAGATACAATTTACATTGCCAAAGCAGATTACTACAATACTAACGGCGAGTTGATTCGTCATTATTTCAAAAAACCAATCTACTTAAAACCATTAGAAACTGTGGAAATTGTTATTGATGAAGTAGACAATCACGGTGGTAGCGGCGCCAATTTTATTTTTGAATGGACCACAAAAGCCTCAACTCCCGAACCGTTTTTTGAAGCAATTATGACTTCGCTTCGCGGCTCGCAAGGATTGAGTTTTACTACGCAGGGAAGAAGAATTGAGTGAATTCAATTTAAAAATTTTCATGTTATAAATCTTGCCAGATTACATTTTTTTTTTGCGCTCTTTTTGATGAAATTGCCACAGAGCCACAGAAAACAAAAGGATTTCTTCACAATCACCCAATTTCACAGTTCAAATAGAAAAGCTTAACTGGGTTGCTTTGTGAAGCTGAAGCACCAATTTTGAATCTTAAATTTTAAATCTTCAATCAATTTGTTTTCGTTATTTTTGAAGAAAAAGAATTGAAATGAAAATAGTAGTTTCCCCAGCAAAAACGCTGGATTTTGAATCCAAACTTCCCACTAGTCGCGGCACTCAACCCAAATTTTTGGAAGAAGCCGAAATGATAAACAACAAGCTAGAACGTAAAAGCAAAAAGGCAATCGCGCAATTGATGGACATCAGCGATAAACTGGCACAGCTTAATTATCAGCGATATAAAGAATTTAGCACACCTTTCACAAAAGAAAACGCCCGCCCAGCGGTTTACGCCTTTGCTGGCGATGTTTATACAGGATTAGATGCTTATACAATTCCTGCGGAAAAGATTGATCTTTTACAGGATTCGCTCCGTATTCTCTCTGGAATGTACGGAATATTACGACCGTTAGATTTGATGCAAGCCTACCGTTTGGAAATGGGCACTAAGATTTCTATAAACCGCAAAAAAGATTTATATGCTTTTTGGAAAAAAACACTTACAGAAACATTGAATGACGAATTGGAAGATGACGAACTTTTCTTAAATCTCGCCAGTGTAGAATACTTTAGCGCCATTGACGAAAAGAAATTGAAGGTGCCAGTAATTTCACCAGTTTTCAAAGATTTCAAAAATGGGGAGTTAAAAATAATTTCCTTTTTCGCCAAAAAAGCACGCGGCAGCATGGCGCGTTTTGCTATTGATAACAATGTGAAATCTTTAGATGAATTGAAAGCTTTCGACTATGACGGTTACAACTATAGCGAAGAATATACCGAGAAGGAAAATGAGCCTGTTTTTATAAGGTAGTTTATGATATCGAAATCGAAAACGAAAACTGAAAACTAAATCGTCAATCTACAATCGTAAATTTATTTGTTTCATCACATTCATCCATATCCGCCATTCATTCCGGAAACTGCAACTAAGTTGATTGTTGGCACCCTGCCGCCACCGCGTTTTACCACAGGCGAATTGAAAGATGGCGATGTAGATTTTTGTTACGGAAGTCGCGACGGGCAGTTGTGGGTGATTTTGGATAAGATTTTCGGTCTAAATTTGAAGTTTGAAACCACCGCAGAAGCCATCGAGCAGCGCGAGTATTTTCTTAAAAAAAAAGGTATTGGCATTTGCGATATGGTTTCTTCCGCTAGGCGCGAAAAAGTGGATGCTTCAGATATTGGAATGTTGGAAGTTGAGCTTCGCGATTTGATTTCTGTACTTCAGCAAAATCCTAAAATAGACACCTTGCTTTTCACGGGAGGCAATAGTAAGAATGGCCCTGAATATTTCTTCCGAAGAAATTTAAAGGCGTACAATATTTCCTTAGAATTAGTTTCAAACAAAGTGCCGCGCATTCATCAATTTAAAATGCCCGAAAACGAACGGATAGTTAAAACCGTCTCACTAATTGCACCTTCTGGTGCAGCAAATAGGGCAGTAGGCAGCCTTGCCGCGTATAAAAAAATGAAGGCCGAATTTCCCGAAAAAACTACTATCGATTTTCGGGTAGCTCAATACAAACTCTTTTTTTAATATCATTTAACACATTGGATTTGGGAGCTTTAATACTTCTATTTTAAATATTCCTTCACGCTATAAATGATTATTACACGGTACTAAAAAGAGTCTAATATTCGGTGGTGTTTTAAGCCAAATCTTTACTGTCTTTCTACTCATTCTTACCTTCTTCTGCGCATAGAGTTGCGTGATTTTATAATTCATAGGTTTCATACAAAATTCAATATTTTATGATTTTAGCGGTAAATAGTCTACAGATATTCCTTTTTTTTTGAATGTAAATTGAATGTTAAATTTTTGAGTTTAAAAGTATTGTGACTGGTGTTTTAAAATCAAAGGCGTTAACTCTCTTATAGACAATATTTTAAAAAATGCATAAAAAATTATTTCTTTGCAATCATAAATATTCTGGGGATGAAGTCGATTTTTGTTTTGGGAATTGTTTGGCTTATGTCATATTTTATGCTATTTTTAACGACCTTTTAACTAAGAATATTATTAATTATTAATTTAAATTACAATCTATGAAGAAAATTACACTCACGCTTCTACTGTTATTTTTTACGGTCGGAAGCGTTTTTAGTCAATGCATTGGAACTTCGCCGTATCTGACGGTAACTGCTAATAATAGTGGTGCAGTGCAAACCATAACCACCTGTAGTTGGGGTGGTGATTATAATACCATTAATGGTTTAATAGCAGGTAGTAATTACCGATTCACCTCTACTGCTCCATATGTAACTATTACAAATACAAGCAACGTTGTAATAGCATCTGGAACTTCACCCATAGTTGTGAACAACATTGCTTCTACATCTATTAGGTTTCATACGCATTCTTCACCTCCTCCAGGTTGTGGAACTGCTGCTACTTGTTACACTAATACTTTACAAAATCTTACACCACCACCACCACCGGCAAATGATCTTTGTGCAGGTGCAATTGAGTTAACAGCTGATGGTACAGTGCCTGGTACAACTACCAATGCTACTGTTGATACACCAGGGGCTTGTGGGGGAGTTAGTATTACTGCAGCCGGAGTATGGTACTATTTTGACGATGTTAGCGGTACAGGTTCTTCTGTAACTGTTAATACATGTGCAGCCGTTGGTTATGACACTAAACTTTCTGTGTACACTGGTGCTTGTGGAGCACTTACTTGCGTAGGAGCAAATGATGATGCTGGTGCCCTTTGTGCTGCTAGTGGCGTTAGAAGTGAAGTAACATTTACTTCAGATGGTTCTTCTAGATATTACGTTTTAGTACACGGTTTTGGTTCTAATGCTGGTAATTTTGAACTTAATATTACTGGTTTCCCAGTACTTTCTACTGGTAACCCTCCAACTATAGTATGTCCTGCTAATATTTCAGCAAATAATTCTCCAGGAACTTGTGGCGCAGTTGTCAACTTTGCTGGACTTGCTTTTGACGATGAAGATGGAAACATCTCTGGCGATATTGTAGCAACCCCACCAAGCGGAAGTACTTTCCCAGTAGGTGATACTACTGTTACCCTTACTGTTACAGATAGCGATAATAATACAGTAGATTGTAGTTTTATTGTTACTGTAATTGATAATGAAAATCCTGTGGCAGTATGCCAAGACATTACAATAGACCTTGATCCAGTAACTGGTATGGCAACAATTACTGCTGCCGATTTAGATAACGGTTCAACAGATAACTGTACTATAGCTTCAAGAACTTTGAGTGTATCTACATTCGACTGTTCAATGGTAGGTCCAAACACAGTAACTATGACTGTTACTGATAGCGCTGGAAGAACTGCAACTTGTACTTCAACAGTAACTGTTCAAGATGTTACTCCACCTGAAGTATTCTGTGTAGGCGGATTTGGAGTGTTCTCAGAATCTGAAGACTTTAATGGCGCAGCCGTTCCAACAGGATGGACAACAGTGATAGAAACTGGAGTTGCAAATTGGGCTTTCGGTTCAGGAGACATGCCTATTGGTCCTGACTTTGCTACCAACGCTGCTATTTTTAATGATGATGCTGCCGGTAATGGATCAGTAAATCTAGTAAGATTGCTCTCTCCTGTATATGATCTTAGCGCTGCCTCAAATGTAACTGTAGGTTATGATGTAGCCTTTAGAGAATTTGGTGACCAAGAACTTAAAGTAGAGGTATATGACGGTGCGGCATGGCAACAAATTGCTATTTATGATGCAAACTTGACTACTATTCAAACGGAATCTTTCGACGTCTCTACTTATGTAAATGCTGCATTCCAAGTGCGTTACACTTTTGACGATCTTGGCGGATGGGGCTGGGGAGCTGGCGTTGACAACTTCTTATTGAACTATGAAGCTGCTGCTGGCGGTGGACTTGATGTTTTCCTTGATGCAAACGGTATGGCTTCTATTAGCCCTAACGATCTTGTAACTGGTGTTAACGAAGCTTGTGGATACACAATTAGCGCCGGTGGTGCTGGTGGTGGAACAGCAGGCGCTCTAACTTCACTTTTCACTTCAAATAATGGCGGTTCAACAGGTTGGGCAGTAATGTATGACGTAACAGTTGGACCTACTGATATTGAATTGACTGAAGTTGATATTAATACAGCAAGCACAACAGTATTTGATTTAGACTTATATGTTAAAACAGGTACTTATGTAGGAAGTGAAACCAATAGTGCTGCTTGGGGTGCCCCAGCTGCATCTGGTTCAGGAACTGGCGCAGGTCAGGATATTCCTAGCAATGTTGTACTAAATGCTCCTGTAGTACTTTCTGCCAATACCACTTACGGTATTGCAGTAGTAACAGATGGCGTTGGACAGAGGTATACTAATGGTACTGGTGCTAATCAGAGCTATTCAAATGCTGAACTTTCAATGTCCCTTGGTTCTGCAGTAACTGGATTATTTACAGGTTCAATTTTCACCCCTCGTGTGTGGAATGGAACTTTACACTACGTAACATCTGGAGGTTCAGGCTTAGAATTTACTTGTGCAGATCTTGGCGAGAATATTATTGAGGTAACTGTTACGGATGCAAGTGGAAACGCTTCTACCTGTATGGCAGTTGTAAATGTAATAGACAATACTGCTCCAGTAATTACTTGTGGAGTTGCTAATATTACATCCGAAGCTACAGATTTTGAAGGTGCTTCAATTCCTTCTGGCTGGTCTACAGTTGTTACTTCTGGTAGCGCTGACTGGGCTTTCGGTTCAGGAGATATGCCAATTGGAAATGATTTCCCGACTAATGCAGCTATCTTTAATGATGATGCAGCAGGAAGCGGTGAAGTAAACTTAGTTTCACTTATTTCTCCAGTTTATGATATCTCTGCAGCTGTAACAGCATCTATCTCTTTTGATTATGCAATGCAGGAATTTGCAGGAGACGGAACCCTTGCTGTAGAAGTATATGATGGTGCAGCTTGGCAACAAATTCTATTTGTTGATGTTGATACTAACCCAACCAATTCAGGAGCACTAGATATGGCTGCTTATATGAATGCTGACTTCCAAGTTCGTTTTACTTACGACGATGAAGGCGGCTGGGCTTGGGGAGCTGGTGTAGACAACTTCCAAATTGATTTTGAAGGTGTAAGCACTGGTAACGTTGTAGAAATTGAGCTTGGACCAGATGGTACAACTACTCTTGATCCTTACAGCTTACTTTCTGATATAAATGAAGCTTGTGGTATCGCTACTATTGCAGTAGATGTACCTACAGTAACTTGTGCAGATATAGGAACCCCAGTAATGGTTACAGTTTTCGTAAGCGATACTAGTGGTAACCTTGCATCTTGTGTGGCTGAAGTTCATGTGGTAGACAGACTTGCACCGGTACTTACGTGCCCTGCAGATCAAACTGTAGATCCAGGAGCAGGAAACATTTTCTATATCGTTCCAGATTACTTCGCAACTGGCGAAGCGATTGCTGACGATAACTGTACAGATCCTGTAACGTTGACTACTCAAGTTCCGGCTCCAGGCGCGGCATTGCCAGATGGTGTTCACACCATTAGCTTTACTGCTACTGATGAGTACGGTAACATGTCATCTTGTGATTTTGAACTTACAGTTACAACTGTTCTTGGTGTGAATCAGAATTCTTTAGATGCTGGTGTGGCTTTATATCCAAACCCAGCGAGCAATGTTGTAAATCTTGTTAACAAGACCAACATCTCTCTAGATAAAATGATGATTTATGACATAAATGGAAGACTTGTAAACCAAGTAGACCTTCGCACAATGCAAGGTGAAAAAGCAGTAGATGTTTCGTCTCTTGCATCTGGTGTTTACGTTGTTCAGATTATTGGTGAAAATGCAAGCACTGTGAAGCGCTTGATTAAGAAATAATCAATAACCAATTATAAAAGGAGAACCCCTTCAGCTTTTGCTGAGGGGGTTTTTTCATTTTAACTAATTTAGATATTTAATATTCTTAAAGAGATTCCTTTCATAATCTCAATTGTAACTTAATAAACCCGAAGCTAATATATAATTGGTAATTTTTACCATTATAAACTTAACACGTCGTTTTAACATAAATTTAATAATTCAGGGGTTTTTTAATAAATTTTTGGCTATTAAACAGCAGTTTTATCGATAATTTCTACACTTTGGCTTAAGCTTGGCTTAAACTTAGCTTAAACATGGCTAAGCCGCATCTATTATTAGTGTAATTTTGGTCATCTATTAGAAGGACATATTTAGATTGATTTAGATCTTATAGAACCCCCTAAAAAATAGATGTTTTATGAAAAACAATACTCAAAGTCCCCAAACAACTTCAATCAAACTAAAGGGATTTCTCGGAATCATTCTCGTAATTGCTTTAACGATGCCAGCTATTGCTGTGTCGCAATCGCCTTCTCCAGTTAATCTTGGAACTGCTGGCAATTACGTGGTCTTAGCAAAATCAGGAGTTTCAGCTACTGGAACCACTTCAATCGTTGGCGATATTGGAGTTAGCCCTATTGACCAAACCGGTATAACTGGATTTAGTTTAATATTAGATTCCTCAGGTCAATTTGCTACTTCATCTTTAGTTAATGGAAAAATATATGCATCAGACTATGCATCACCAACTCCAACAAAATTAACGACTGCTATAAGCGATATGGAAACTGCATATACCGATGCAGCTGGAAGAACGCCAGATTACACTGAATTACACGCTGGTGATCTTACCGGACAGACCTTAACCACGGGTGTTTATAAATGGGGTACCAATGTTTTAGTTTCTGAAGCTGGTGTTACTCTTTCAGGCAGTCCAACAGATGTTTGGATATTTGAGATAGCACAGGATTTAATTATAGCTAACGGCGCAATTGTTACGCTTAGTGGAGGTGCGAAGGCATCAAACATTTTCTGGCAAGTTTCTGGACAAGTTACTCTTGGAACAACATCAGAATTTAGTGGAAATATATTGTGTCAAACACAGATAGCGATGCAAACAGGAGCAACTTTTGACGGAAGAGCACTTGCACAGACCGCTATAACGTTAGATGGTAATAATGTTGTACTTAGTGTTAATGACAGTTCAATAGACGAAGGTTTGGCTTTATACCCGAATCCCGCAGACAACCTGATTAACCTAGTAAATAGCAACAATACTTCTCTCGAGAAATTGATGATTTATGATATAACAGGAAAACTTGTTAACCAGACTAACCTTCGCAATATGCAAGGTGAAAAATCGATAGATATTTCAGCATTAGCAACTGGGGTTTATGTTGTAAAGATTGTTGGTGACAACGCAAGTTCTGTGAAGCGTTTGATTAAAAACTAATAAATTTAAACCCACCAAATAAAGAGAATCCCTTCAGCTTTTGCTGAGGGGATTTTTCATTTAAGATAACTTCACAAGACAAATCTTGCTATTTGTGTATCTTTACGTATCTATTAAAAAAATTCCACAATGAAAAAAATAATTCCCTTTTTGGCACTTGCCATTATTGTAACTGCGTGTAACAATTCTAAAGAAAAATTAAACAAAAATGATGAACAGATGAATAGCACCGAAAACCCGCTACTTTCCGAAAGTACTTTGCCCTACGGAGCACCGGATTTTTCAAAAATAAAAGATGAAGATTTTAAACCTGCAATGCTTGAAGGTATAGAACAGCAAAAGAAAGCCGTATCTGAAATTGCAGATAATAGTGAAGAACCCACTTTTGAAAATACAGTTCTCGCTTTGGAAAAAAGTAGTGTGCTTTTAAACAGAGCTTCTCAAGTATTCGGTGCCTTAGCTGGTGCAAATACCAACGAAACGCTTCAAGCTGTGGAAACCGAAATGGCGCCTAAATTCGCAGCCCAAAACGATATGATTTATTTGAACGATAATCTGTTCAAACGTTTTAAAACACTTCACGATAAAAAAGAATCATTAAATCTAGATACGGAATCCTTAAAATTACTTGAAAATTATTACGAAGATTTTGAAATAGCTGGCGCTAATCTTTCTGCTGAAGACAAAGAAAAACTAAAGGAATACAACGGAAAAATCGCAACGCTTACAACTAAATTTGGCAAAACACTTTTGGATGCTAATAATGCTGGTGCTGTAACTTTTACCAATAAAGAGGAATTAGCAGGCGTGGATGAAGATTTTCTGAAATCGAAAGAAAATGAAGATGGTAAAGGCTGGACCATTCCATTGCAGAACACGACGCAACAACCTCTACTTCAATCTATGGAAAATAGAGCGAGTAGAGAAAAGCTCTATAAAGCCGCTTGGCACAGAGCAGACCAAGGTGCTAATGACACCCGCGAATTAATTAAGGAATTGGTAGAAGTACGTGCTCAAAAGGCAAAACTTTTAGGGTTTAATAATTATGCCGAATGGAGTCTTCAAAAAACAATGGCAAAAACTCCTGAAAATGTAAACAAATTCTTCAGCGGACTTATTCCAGCGGCCACTGCCAAGGCGCAAGCAGAGTCTAATGAAATTCAGAAAATGATTAAAAGCAAAGGACAGGATTTCACATTAGAGCCTTGGGACTGGAATTATTATGCTGAAATGGTTCGTAAAGAAAAATATGATTTAGATGAAAATCAAATAAAGCCATATTTTGAATTGAAGAATGTTTTGGAAAAAGGTGTGTTTTACGCCGCTGAAAAATTGTACGGCATTACCTATAAACCTAGAACTGATATTCCAACCTATCACGAAGATGTTATGGTTTATGAATTGTTTGAAGAAAACGGCGACGCGCTTGGACTGTTTTATGCAGACTTTTTTGCACGCCCTAGCAAAAGTGGTGGCGCTTGGATGAGCAACTTTGTTACGCAATCTAAATTGTATAATAAAAAGCCAGTAATATATAATGTGCTTAATATTCCAAAACCAGCGGGGAATGAACCTGCATTATTAACCTATGACGAGGTATCCACGATGTTCCACGAGTTTGGACATGCGCTTCATGGTTTCTTTGCAGATCAGCAATACCCTTCGCTTTCGGGAACTGCCGTAGCACGTGATTTCGTAGAGTTTCCTTCACAATTTAACGAAAACTGGGCATTGTATCCAGATGTGTTGAAAAACTATGCGCTACACTATAAAACTGGCGAGCAGATTCCGCAGCAGTTAATTGATAAAATTAAAAACTCGGGAACTTTCAATCAAGGATATAGTTTAACCGAAAATTTGGCGGGTTCTAATTTAGATATGCAATGGCACATCATTTCGCCAGACAAAAAGATTGAAGATGTAAATGCGTTTGAAAAGTTAGCGTTGAATAACACAAAACTTAATGTGGTACATGCAGTGCCACCAAGATACCGTTCAACCTATTTCTCCCACATTTTTGCTGGAGGATATGCTGCTGGATATTATTCCTATTCTTGGACTGAAATGTTACATCACGATGCCTACAATTGGTTTGAAAACAACGGCGGACTTACTCGCGAAAACGGTCAACGTTTTAGAGATATGATTCTTTCAAGAGGAAACACTTTGGAGCTCGAAAAAATGTATAAAGACTGGCGTGGTAGCGATCCGAAAATTGAGCCAATGCTTAAGGCACGAGGCTTGAAATAATTGAATAAAATGAAAACCACGAATACCCGAATGTTTTTTTATTCGTGTATTCGTGGTTTTTTTATATCCATTTGAAGCTGAAGGGCTCCAGAGGATATTTTATTTACTTCTTCTTTTTAGATTTTTTCAAATCCTTCTTTGGGTGTACTAACTTCAATTCATCAATTAAATTTGTTGCACCAGCGTATTTATCCATTATAAAAAGCACGTAACGAATATCTACCATAATGTTGCGAGATAGGGCAGGGTCATAGTAATAGTCGCTCATTGTACCTTCCCAAACACGGTCGAAGTTAAGGCCTATCAGATTTCCGTGGGCATCAATTGCAGGGCTCCCGCTATTGCCACCTGTTGTGTGGTTAGTTCCTATAAAATTGATTGGCATCTTGCCATTTTCAGCATATTGACCGTAATCTTTAGCTTCATATAAATCAATTAATTTTTGAGGAACATCGAATTCGTAGTCGCCTGGAACGTATTTCTGAATTACTCCTTCTAAAGTAGTTACGGGTTCGTAATAGACAGCATCGGCAGGAGAGTAGCCAGCAACTTTTCCGTAGGTTACTCGAAGCGTACTGTTAGCATTCGGGAAGATACGCGCGTTTTTCGGGCTTAACTCGAGCATAGCTTTCATATAGTCACGCTGCAAACCTGAAATGTTTAATTCAAGTTCTTCATATTTAGGGGCAACCTTGTCAAAATAAGCATCTGCCATTTCCTGTACAATTTTGAAACCGGGATCGTTATTTAGCTTAGCAATAACCGTTTCGGCATCACCTTCTAATAACTTTTTTACTGAAGCATAATCTACAAAAGCAGAATTAGTGTAGACGTTGGTAGTTAACTGTGCAGCATTTAAATTTTTAAACGTTGCAGGAAGAAATTGTTCTGGAACGCCTTCGGCATAAAGTGCAATTAGGGCTTCGAAAACTTCTTGATCTACTTTTTTGCTGTAATCTTTATATTGACCTTCCAATCTTTCAATCATATTGTTTTTTCTATCGTCAAAAGATTGTGCGCCACGGCTTTCATAAACTTGCTTTAACTGATAAACTTGGTAGGCAGTACGAAGTAATTCTACATTTCGTAAAACTGTTTCTAGGAAATATTCGCGAGCTAAAGTATATGGTTCTATTTCGGTATAATACTGTTCGAATTTTGGTAGAAGTTGGCCGTATTCTTGTTGTTTTCCTTTCTTATTAATTTGCGCAATAAGTTCCTTTTCCTGTTGCTTTTTGATGCCAACAGCATTCGATTTTTTTAAACCAAGGGTTTCGCCTTTCCACTTTTTCCAGTAGTTAGCGATACGAGCAAACTTGGAAGCATATTGAATTTTTATCTGCTGATCTACACGCATATATTTATCCTGAATAGCCAATGCAGCATCGCGAATGGCAATACGCGCTGGGTTAACAGTGTTTATTACCTGCTCGATAGCAATTGAAGGTAAATACTCATCTGTAGTTCCTGGGTACCCAAATACTAAAGTGAAATCGTTTTCAGCTACGCCATCTAAAGAAATAGGTAGGAAGTGTTTTGGCGTATAAGGCACGTTGTCTTCAGAATATTCTGCGGGACGGTTGTTTTTGTCGGCATAAATTCTGAAAAGGCTGAAGTCGCCAGTGTGGCGTGGCCAAATCCAGTTGTCGGTATCGCTACCAAACTTCCCAATTGAAGAAGGCGGAGCGCCTACCAAACGGATATCTTTAAAAGTTTCTACAACAAAAAGCATGTATTGGTTGCCTTCATAAAATGTACGTATGCGGTTTTCCTGCCAAGCTTCTTTTGGAGAATTTTGTACAGCGTTCGCAATATTTTCCTCTATCTTTTTTTGTTTGTCGGCCTCATTCATAGCTGCGGTAACGCCTGCCATTACTTGGGTTGTTACATCTTCAATCTTAACGATAAAAGTGGCGGTAACTCCAGGATTGGCAAGTTCTTCTTTTAGGCTCATCGCCCAGAAACCATCCTGCAAATAGTCGTTTTCTAACGTGGAATGACTTTGAATTTGAGAATAACCACAGTGGTGATTAGTAAGCAAAAGTCCTTTATTGCTAATAACTTCAGAAGTACAGCCGCCGTTAAAGTGAGGCACTGCATCTTTTAAACTTGCATTATTAACATCGTAAATATCCTTGGCGGTCATTTTCATGCCGAGGTTGGTCATTTCAGATTCGTTCATTCCTTCTAAGAGCGAAGGAATCCACATACCACCTTGTTGGGCAAAAAGTGGGACTGATAAAAAGATAAAAAGAAGGCGAAATAATTTCATAGTAACGGTTTTTTAAATAATAGCGTGCAAGATAATGATATGGAGGGTATTTTGGTAATTTAATTAGGCTAATGGTTTTCTATGTAGCTTTTAATCACATTCAAAACACTGCATTAAACGTTTGGATAAAACCAAATCCTCTGAACCTTTTAATGGCTCAGTTAAAATTCCTTGCCTGTCAATTTCTACTTTAAATGCTATAGCATATTCAACTAACCGCTCCCTTCTTGCTATTATATTGGCCATAATTTCTTCACCGTGGAGATTGTATATTTCCTTTGGCCATAATTTTAAAGCTTCTTCAATTGCTTGGTTTGTTAAATGGTTTTGTATGAATTTTGCCTGTTCTATAAAAATTTCTTCAGCTGTGTTTTGTAAAAAATACCTGTCAAAAGGGTATATCAGTCCTGGAATATAGTCTATCTCCTTTTCAAAAGGACGTAAACGAGGCTGTATGTTTTTAGATGACACAACCGAAGGTATTAGTCCGTCTATTGAAAAAAATGCATTATCACGATCTCCGGGTAATGGGGTGGCTACATACTTTTCTCCCTGTTGTTGTAGCACCCAGCCCCATTGTTTTGCGTGCCGGTCCCAATCGCCAATCACTAAATCGAATAAACGATTTCGCACCAATTCTTCCTTTTTAATACTTAGTTTTTCGCCTAATTGTTGTTTTTTTTCTTGCAGTTTATCGGTGTCGATTATTTCATTTACATTTTTTAAATGTGTCCAATTTGTAGGTCCTTCGGTTTCATATTCAAGCCAATATAATTTGTTACCATACGTAGTATTGTATTTACCTAGGCGTTCTTGCTTAGGAACAAATACCAAGGAAGGGTGCGTGTGTAAAATTGAAATAGATTCGGCTAATTTAGCTACCACAATGGCGGCATAAGGATGTTGTGCCGAGATTCCATCGATAATAATATTTTCTATACCCAGTGTTTTTGCGAATTCAGGAATAAGAGGTTCGGGGTTTTTTGCAACACTTCGCAATGAATAGTAAATGCCTTTGTTGTTTTTTAATCGTAAGGATTGAGTCTGTTTTCCTCCCCCTTTTTTAATAATGGTAAGCCCTCCTTTTAAAGTGTGTAAAAAAACGATAGGTACTTTTACGGGGATCGCCCATTCATCGCGATATTGCTCTCCTTGCACCATTTTTTTTAAAATATTGCCTTCATACATTGTCGTTACTGCGATGGTAACCGAATCGTGATCCCCAAAATTGAATGTATTAATATTATCTGTGTTCACGATAATTTGGGAAGCCACTTTGGTTGGTGTACTCCAAATTGAAAAATATATGATAATTACAACAGCAGCTGTTATACTTAGTAGGATGGCAATAATTTTTTTCATTAAGACATTCAATTTTAAGTAAACAATGTATTTTTTTCGCTACAATAGTAAATCAGTTTTACGATGAATACCCTTCAGGATGATCAAAACTTAAATAATAAGTAGCTTTTTCTATTATTCATATTTTATGTTTACAACCTCCAAACTACGAGATTCCCCTCCCATTTTAAAATCTGCTATATCTCCAACTTTATGTCCGGTAAGCGCCACAGCAATTGGTGCCACAAATGCAATTTTGCGTTTGGCTATGTCAGCCTCATCTACGCCTACAATCTGAAAGGTTTGCGGAGTAGGGGCGGTAGATATTTTATAAGTTACTGTTGCGCCAAATCGCACTTCGTTTTTTGGTTGTAATGCTGGATCTAAAATTCTTGCAGACACAATGCGTTCGTTAAGCAAATCCAGTTTTCCGTTTAGGACTGCAAGTTCAATTCGTCTTTGTTGTTCGTGAGTAGTGGAGAGAGTAGCGCGTTCGTTTTCTAACTGTTCCCGTTCTGTTTGCAGTAGTTTCATGCCAGTCGGGGTTACATAATTAGTGGCGCCAGCAGGCAGTGCTGCGCGTGGCGGTATAATGGGCGCTTCCTCTTGGTCTTCTTCTTTTACAAATCCTCGGCTCATATATAATTATATTAAAAGTGCATTCTATATTTTGGTACAAATGATGAAATCAAACTTTAATTTAGAATTTATTTATAGATAATTGTGAAATTACAATACATTGCTTTATTGAAAAAAGTGTTTACATGAAATTAACAAATAGCAACATAGAGGTTGCGTTTGAAATATTTCGGCTTTACAGATTTACAAAGTATTATTAATACGAGTAGGTTTTATTTCCGCTTAAATATTCTTGCGATTGTCTTCCCTATTTCATCAAGCTTTTCAAGAGGTTCTGTGATGGTAGGGTTTGTGAGGTCTATTGTGGCAGAATCGGTGACACCAATTTGGATGGGATAAATTATTATAAAACTATTGCTTTTAAAATGCTTGTTGAGATATGAAGGAATTTTGCTCATATTACTAGTATATGATAGCTTATCCTTTCTACTCATCACTATTATAAGATTGTCATCTTTATGGAAATTGCTGGAAAGATCTAAGAAGTTATCCCAATCATCAAAAATTACAAACTCTGATTCTATAGGATGTGAATGGTGAATTTCTTTTATAAAATTTAGCGATTCTGAAGTAGCGTAGAATATGAGTTTTGCGCCTGAATTGCGTGCTATGTTCCAGACTTTTATCAGCCAAAAAGGAAAGCCTATTTCCTTTTCTGCTTTTTGAGGAACAATAATTATATGTCTTTTTACGGTTCCGAAAGGCTGTGCTGGTTTATAAATTAACGTTGTGGTGTCGCACTTTGATAAAATTCCTTCGGTTAAATTTCCTAAAAATGAATTTGATAATCCTTGATTTATATGCAGCCCTAAAATTATATCGGTAATTTTATGCTCTTTTACGACGCTATTAATACCGTTAGTAATATTTATGTCGTAACGTAAAAGCTCGTGCAATTGGTTGTCTGTGGCCGCAGCAGTTATTGCCGCTTTCGTTAATAATTTTTTAGCTTTCTTGTCTGCTGCACCGTCCGTTGTATTATTATCAATTACATTGAGCGCATATAAACCATCTTTGTTATTCTTCGATTTTATAGTAACTCCCAGGTTTATAAGTTCGTCTGTAGTAGCTTCATTACTTATCGGAATCAGAATTTTTTCTTGCAAGTATTCCTCTTCGCCTGTATTATCATAAGCTTCGGAAAGCGCAATGTTTTGAGCACCTTTCTGCGCTACAAACGATGCTACGGTGCAGGTAAAAAGTATCATTAAAATAGTACCGTTTAGGATGTTTTCATCAAGTAGCCGAATTGGTTCACCCGTAGCTGTTTCACCTGTAATAATAGAATAACCCACTAGTACCGCTGCCAAAGTAGCCGCTGCCTGTGCGTTGCTAAGCCCAAAAATTAACCTTCTTTCATCAACCGAAAATTTATACGTTTTTTGCGTTAACCAAGCGGCAAGAAATTTAGCTGAAGTTGCAACAACAATCATAACCACAGCCACTTTAATAGTTTCTAAATCTTTAAAAAATACTTTGTAATCAATTAGCATTCCCACCCCAATAAGGAAAAAAGGTATGAAAATAGCATTCCCTACAAATTCCACTCGGTTCATTAATGGTGAAATTTGTGGTATAAGTCTATTAAGTGCAAGTCCGGCTAAAAAGGCACCAATAATAGCTTCAACTCCTGCTAGTTCTGCAAGCCCAGCCCCCGAAAAAACCATAACCAAAACAAAAATATACTGCGATACTTTATCGTCGTAACGTTTCAGAAACCACCTTCCAATTATAGGGAAGAGAAACAAGATAATACAACCAAATACAATTATTGAAATAGACAAACGTATCCAGAATGCTGTGTTTACTTCTCCAGTTGTCATTCCAACTATTACTGCCAGCACCAGTAGGGCTAGGGTATCGGTAATCATTGTTCCGCCTACGGTTATATTTACGGCTCTGTTTTTTGCAACGCCCATTTTACTAATTAGCGGATAGGCAATTAGAGTATGCGAAGCAAACATACTTGCCAGTAAAATTGTGGATGGTAGTGGAAGCTCTAAAATGTAAAGACCTGCAAGAGTCCCCAATATCATAGGGATAATGAAGGTGTATAATCCAAAAACAATACTTTTTTTACTGTTTTTTTTGAAGTCGGCTAAATCTATTTCCAAACCTGCGAGGAACATTATATATAGAAGTCCAGCCGTTCCAGAAAGGATAATACTGCTATCGCGTTCTATTAAATTGAAGCCATTTGGACCAATTATAGCTCCAGCGATAATAAGGCCAAGAAGATGGGGGATTTTTATTTTATTGAGGATGATTGGGGCAATTAGAATAATTACCAATATTAAAAGGAATTTTAACACAGGATTCGTGAGCGGCAGACTAATAACAAGCAGGTGTAGTTGTATCATCCTCTATCCTTTTTTAGTGCATTGCCAGGGGCTTTAGAGTCCTTGTCTGTACTTTGCAATTACGAAATATCTGCTAGCTCCCTTCCTAAAGTGTGCAACCAAATACCCTCGTAAAATCTTATCCAAATGTATGCTATTCTTATTAATTTAAAATTAGATTTTGCATTTTCGGATAGCTGAAATAATCAATTTTTTATTTATATATTCAAATTAGCTGAAGCTGCTAGAATTTGTTTAAAATGAAAAGAGTTTATCATCTAATTCAAAATATCGAGATCAGAAAATAATTTACTTCGAAGTAATTCATTGCTCGTTTTGGAAGGATAATTTCAAAATAAAAAAAACCGTCCTACCTCAACGACAAGACGGTTATAGGAAAACACAAAACAATTCTCCCCAGAATGAATTGTCTATCCCAATACAAAGAAAAGGGACAAAACGCACATTTCTTTGCGGGATTCCGTAAAGCGGCCATTTTTTTTGAAATAAATTATTAAAGGCAGCTTAAATCAGTGCTAAATCTTTAGCAATCGCCACCATGTGAATTGCATTTTTTGCTTTAAAATGGATACAAAGTTTACCCACCCTTTTTTCTACGGAACTCAAACTACTGGGTTGAATATTTCGATCTCTAAAATATTCACTTATTTCTTTTTGCGATAAACCGTTTGCCAACTGCTCCATTAAAGAAATATCGTAATCGTCTAATACAGGCGTAATCTTTCCGGAGAGAGCGTTTACAACCTGTGGCGAAAGATAGGTTTCGCCCATAGCAACTTTATTTATTGCAGTTCTAAGTTCTTCAAGTCCTTTTCTGCCTTTACAAACGTAGGCGTTTAGGTTGTGTTCTAAAACTAGAGAGCGCACCCTTTGCAATCGATCTTCCACACTATAGGCTATAATGGGAAGCTTAGGATACTTACTTTTTAGCACAGCAATAAGCGCTTCGCCAGACGAAAATGTTTGTTCTCTATGATCGGGAGTGTAGGAGAGGTCTGTTATCAGCAAATCGAATGGTGCATTATCTAAAATCGCCTTTTCAACTTTTAAGAAAGCATCATCGCAGTAGGCAACTTCTGTAATGTTTTCAATTTTTAATGCTTGCAATATCGATATTACTCCTTGATTGATACAATCTAGGTCGTCTGAAATTAGAACTTTTTTAAACATGATCAAATACTTATAGTTGCTTTAAACCCTTTATTTGGTTCAGATTCAAAAGTAATAGTTCCGTTTATGGCTTCTATGCGGGATTCCGCATTTCGGAGTCCATTTTTGCTTTTTAGTTTACATCCTACGCCATTATCTGCATATTTGATGAAAATCGCCTTGTCTTTTTGATCAAAATTTAATACAACTGCAGTGGCATTACTGTGTTTTGCCATATTAGTCATTAATTCTTGCAATATTCTATAGAGATTGGTTTTTTTAATATTTGATACTGTCTTCCAATCAATAGTTTTGGTATGCCTACGAATTACAGATACATTTTGGTTCTCATAACTCAACAATAAATCGGACAAGACTTCTTGGAAATTTTCAACATCTATGGCGCTGTTTTCTTTTGAGATATCTCTACTTTTAATATAAATAGATTCTAAATCGTCCAAAATCTCATCTTTTTCTGCAGGCTTGCTTTGTAGTTTAGCCATTAACCTGTACACATCATTTGCCACTTCGTCGTGTACTTTTTTCGAAATTCTTTTTTCAGTAGTATATACTTGCGCAACTTTTTCTTGTTTATGCCTGGTCTTAATATTGAAATATGAAACTATTGCTATTACAAATCCAACTAAACCAATAGCCAAAATAAATATTTTCCAGGTTTTTTGTTTTTCATTTTCGAGTTGGGCGGCGATTGTATTTTTGCGCTCTTTTTCAACATTGTATTTCAAAAAGGCATATTTATTTCCTGCCAATTGTTTCTCCTTTTCAATGCTATCACTTATGGTTTCAAAACGCACAATTCTGGGATCTGGACTCATACTAACAAAAAGTGACAACGCATTTTCAATATAAGTAAGACTATTCATGGTCTCTGCAACCTCGTAAGCTCGGTTTGCAAAATCCAAAGCTGTGGTAGTATCGTTTTTATCGATGTAATAAACTGCCAAATTGCGGTAACTAGAATACTTGCCTGGGATATCATTTTTCGCTTCTCTTAACGTTAAAGCCAGTTGCAGATGTGCCAATGCATCTGGATGATCTAATTTAGCTTGTGTAGCACCTTTATTATCCAGTAACCTAGCGTATGCCAAGGTATTTTTCTGAACGTTGTCTTTCGTTAAAGCAAGTTCAAATTGCCCCAACGCTTTTTCATAAAGCCCCATATCCTTGTAGATATTGCCAGTATTATTTAAAATAGTGAGGCTGTCCTTGAGATTTGCAGAGAACAGTAAGGCATTTTTGTAAGCTTTTATAGCTTCATCATATCTATGGTTCTCTCTGTAGATTCGTCCCAACTGATTATAAAGCCCTTTTCTTGCTTCCACCAAAGTATCTGAAAGTGCAGAATTATCTATTAATTCTAACGCTTCTACTGTAGCTATTTCGCTATCAGAATTATTTCCTATCTCCAGCTGCCCAATGGCAATCAATCGCAAATCTTTAATAGCCTCATACGTATCTTTTTCGTTGAGGTGCTGTTCTTTTAAATGTGAAAAATAATTAATTGCTAGTGAAATATCTGAGCTTTTCTGCGGATTCAAAATGTGATTGTAATGATAGGCAGTACTATCAATTTTGAATTGGCCAATCACCTTTTGAGGTAACATTCCCAATACGAAACAAAAAATGAGGAATGAAAACAAGGGTTTTTCCATTCCTCAAAAATAGGTACAAATTTTCAGTTTTGTTAATTGCTGTATCTGTAATATTATTCTTGTTTGGTGCCGCCAGCGTTACGTTCTGTTTTTCTAATTAATTCGCCAATATTTACAGTGCCTACTCGCTCTTTGTGGCAAATAATTTTAGATCAAGTTAAGTAGCGTAAAAAGTTTTTAAAGGACTTCTTCAGCAACTTCCTCTCCTTCTGCATTTAGTTGTTTTTCAGGATAGAATAGTCCATTTAATGAAGGCTTGTATAAATATTCGGCGATACCACTTGCGTTTTCCGTTAAATTGCCTTTCGCATCATAGAAAGAAATGCGCACTGTCCTACCACTTTTATCTATTTGATAAACATAATCTGCAATGCCATCTACATTGTTAACTAGCTTATTGTCTGATCCATAGGTAGAAGTTCGAACCACTTCATCCATATTATTATAATAATTTTCTATTTTGTGAAAACCATCGGGACCTAGCACTGGGTTCTTTTTATCATTATAATAAGAATAGGTGCTTACAAATGCAGAATTGTTTAATTTAATTTCCATGCTAGCGTAGCCTTCTATACTATTTATCCTTTCGCCATTTTTGCCAAAATATGTAAAGCCAATATACCTGTCATATTTATCGTGAACATAAACAGTTTTATGAATACCTAGTTCATTTAGTGCAGCTTGGTTATTCGGGTTGAAATTTGCTTCCGAGAGCAAAACCCCTCGTGAATTATAGGTATATTTAATAATTCCTGCATTGGCTAGTAAGTTGTTATTAATATCGTACATCATTACGATGGAATCCTTCCCAAATTTATTTAAAATACTGCTGGTTCTAAATGCCCCATCAATAATACTCGGATTCATTTTCTTATCGAAATTGGTGCGTTCTATTAAATTGCTATTATCATCATATTTAAATACATTATAAGTTGTTGCATCTACCGCATTTGCCAATTTGTTATCGACGGTAAAATATGTTGTCCTGCTTTTATTGTTATTTTCGTCGTATTCCCAGCGAGTAATAGCTACATCTTCTTGCCATGCACGTAATTTACCTAAAGAATCAAATGCCGCCGTTTCTGTTTGGTTTCCTCTTTCATCGTACTTATATGTATAAGAAACCACTCCGTCTTCGGTTTTCGCCCACGCACCGTCAGAGCCGTAAAACTCCTCCCTTATTGTTTGTTTTTTATCATCAATGAACAGCTTGGTCAACAATATTCCCAAATCATTTACCCCATCTTCGCCATATACATCCACATTTTTTACGTTTATAATAGTGTCTCCTACATATTCATAAGTAGCAGCCCCACTTTTATTATCGTTGAACATTAAAACATAATCGGGATAATATTTTGCATTAAAGGTGGTTCTTCCCAAGCTATCATATAGGTTTACGAACTGATGATAATCATCAGCCCCTTTGGTGGGAAGGTCTCGAATATTAAATTTTCGCATATCGGTACTATTGCCATACTGGTCGTAGGTATACATGTATTTATGAATGCCCTCCGTGTTTGATGTTTTGCTTCCCAATTCGTCAAAGTAAGCCATAGACTTTATATTGCCCAGCGCGTCATAATCATAGATAGCATTATAACCTTCTAGACCAATGGCATATTTACCATCCACATCATACAATTTTACAGTGCTTAGCATAAAATTGCTGTCATATTCATATTCGTAAATTGAAACAAAAAATTTGTCCCGCATTGGCTTGCCATCGCTATTAAAATATGCGATTTTAGTAGAAATTTTAATACTATCTAGTATTCGGAGTTCTTGAAAAGCACCACGACGCATTGCGGCAATGCCGTCTTTATTGTAGTAACTGGAATGCATACTTTTTTTAGAAGCATCCCAAACTCCTTTTAGTGTATAAACTCCTTCAACTGAAATCTGTTTTTTGTTTTCGTCATAATAAGTTTTTGTAATATTACCTTTGGCGTCCGTTATGGTTCGGGTAATATGAGCTTCAGTTTTATTAGAATATGGCTTGTTATCTGCATCAAAAAGTAGCGCCTCTCGCGTATTTACTTTTGGAAAGGTAATGATGCACTTTGCCGCTTCAAAATAGCCGCCATTGGTAAGTTTTCCATTCTGGTAATACTCTACAATGGTGCTGTCTGCCTTTCGCTCAATGTTATATACTTCGCCATAACCACTATTTTCAGCTTTCTCTGGATAGGAGGTAAGTACCTCCCCTTCTATGGTGTAATATAATTGTCGGAACCACTTAGTGGAGCCACCCAAAAACGCCTGATAAGTATAGAGATCTTGATTTGTGTAATAGGCAGTCTCACGCAACAAACCAGCAATATGTAATTCCCAATAACGCTGTGCGGGCCATTCAATATTGTGCTTAGATTCTCTGTCATACCTATCTTGCATCGCATCTATTTGCTCTAAATATTTCTTACCAAGACTTTTGAGGGTACTGTTTGTTAATTTTTCTCTTCCAATTTCAACCACTTCTTTACGGAAAAGACGCGCATGATATTCCGTGATATTGAAATGATTTTGCTCGTGAATAAGCAGCTGTTCTGTATCCGTATCATCCTTTATAACTCTTCCAGAGCGATGCGGAATCATTTGCGCATAAATGTAAAGAAATTGATCTTCGCGGCTGCCTTCATATTGTATATCAGAATACACCATAGCGTGGTAATCGCCAGGAATATTATTTATAATAGGAAAATCATCCCAAATTAGGGAGCGTTCGTGCCAGCGGATACTTTTTGTGACCTCAGTTTTTTTGGCGTATGCTAACATTACCAAACACGCCATGAGTATGGCCGAAATTAAAATATGATATTTAGGCTTCAAGCAGTATTAGATTTGGTTTCTTGAACGTTTTATATAAAAAATAAGGAATATAGGTAAGTATAAAAGTTGAAATTATATAAATTATATCGCCGCCAATAGCAGCAAATTCAATATCGCTGATGTTATTGCTATACACTTCATAGATCCAAATAACAACATACCACCCCAGGCTAAAAATAACTCTGTGAACTATAAAATAAATAGGTAAATGCGGAAGCGGATTTAGTTTAAAACTTAATAGAAGCACCATGTAATAACCTGCCATTATAAACATGCTTTCAAAAATAAAAGTAACCCAGCTTTCTGTGTTCGTGAAGTAATTCAACAAGGCTACAGAAAGTGCAGTAAGCATTATTCCGCTTAGCAATTCGCTACCTATGGCTTCCATGCTTTTTCCTTCGGGAAGGGAAAATTTATTGTATAATGAGGTCGTAGGCGCTTTCTCAGCTTGCAATTCTACAAGTTTAGGATCTTGCCCATATTTATTATTTCGATTTTGCCCTTCACTAAAGATGAGTGCAAAGAAGTAAAAAGGTATTAGCTGATAAAATCCATTGTTGCCAAGGTCATGGCAGCGTTTAGTACTTTGGGAAATAAGAAACCAATAACTGGCACCAAAGATGACTATTAAATGATACCCACCAAGATTTAACCATTCCGCAATAAATGTAAAGCTATATGCGAAGAAGAGAAATATAGTATAGCTAATGCCATACTCGGTTCTGTGAATTCGACCATTAAATGAAAAGGGATTTTTAAACATTTGAAAGTTAAATGAATTGCAATATAAAATAATGATGTTCAATATTCCAAATGCAATTATGAAATTTTGAAAATTAAAATTTTGAGACTATTTTTTTTCAGTTGTGTATTGTGTGTAGTGTTTTGTTTTTGGTAGAAGGGGTCTATTTTATTACTTAGTTTAAACTCAGACTGCAAACAGGAAGTAAAAAAAAATCGCCCGAGGAATTTCCTCAGGCGACTTCATTTTAAAAATTATTAATTTTGAATACTATTCTTTTAGTAAACGTTTGGTTATTTCGCCATTGGCGCCTTTAATCTTAACATAGTAAGTAGCAGCAGCAAGTTGATCGATGTTTAGGGTTTTTACATTACCCATTCCACGAAGATCTACTCTTTGAACCAATCTACCTCTTAGATCGTAAATTTCCAGTCTTTCCAATTCTAAACTCTGCGGATTGCTTATGTTTAAAATGTCTTTGGCTGGCACTGGATACATTTTTATGCTTCCCAGGTTTTGGTTATTATCACCAACACCAAGTACACTTTCTACTATTAGCTCGAAATCGCAAGTGCTAGTGTTGCCATATTCGTCTGTCGCTGTTAGCGTGATTGTATACGTGCCATCAGAAAGTGGTGTTCCAACTGCAGGACTTTGCATAGTTACTGTTACAGGATCTGTACAGTTGTCTACAGCTGTTGCTTCACCAGTTCCAAAGTAATCTGGAAGAATATAGAATATATTTCCTGGTCCCGGATCAACAGTTTGATCTGCTGGACAGGTAATTACTGGTGCTAATAAATCTACAACTGTTACTTCTGCTGTACAAGAGCTTAAGTTTCCATTTACATCTATTGTAAATACTTGAACCGTTATAGGCGCTCCAATATCTGCACAGTCAAAGGCCGTAATATCTACTGCCGAAGCAAAGATTCCACAAGCATCGTCGTTAGAAGCTATCACATCACTTGGGTCAAGGATGGCGGTACCATCTGCACCAAGTTCTAAAGTAAAGTCTTGACAAACGATTACTGGAATCGTATTGTCTTCAACAGTTACTGTAGCAGTACAAGTTGCAGTGTTTCCGTTTACGTCGGTTACAGTTAATATTACTGTGTTTGCTCCAACGTTTGAACAATCGAACGTGTCCATATCAAGATCGTAGCTTGCAATACCACAGGCATCAGTGCTTCCTCCGTCAACGTCTATTCCTGCGATAGTTACTGTGCCCGTTACTGGGTCGAGCATTACGGTTATGTCCTGGCAAACCACTGTTGGCGCCGTTACATCTTCAACAGTTACTACAGCTGTACAAGTAGCAGTGTTTCCGTTTACGTCAGTTACAGTTAATATTACGTTGTTGTCGCCAACATCACTACAATCGAAAGTATTAATATCTATCGCAATACTCGCCACACCACATTGGTCTGTGCTTCCACCGTCAACATCTGCTGCAACAATTGTTGCATTACCAGCTGCATCAAGTTGGATGGTGATATTCTGACAAACAGCCACTGGAGCTTCGTTATCAGTCACTGTAATGGTGAAACTACAAGTGCTTGTGTTTCCGTTTACATCTGTTGCAGTAAACTCAATAGTATTTACACCTACAGGGAAACCACTTCCGCTTGGATCGCCCATTGTTTGAACAATAGTAGCAATGCCACAATTGTCAAAAGCTACTGGGGTTACAAAGGTTACCGTAGCAAAACAATTTCCCGGATCTGTGTTGGCAGTAACATCTGCTGGACAAATTATGGTTGGTGGGATGTTGTCTTCAACTGTAACAACTGTTGTACAAGTAGAAACGTTTCCGTTAACATCGGTTACCGTTAAAGTAATTGTATTAGGACCTACATCTGCACAAGTGAAGGTTGATTTATCAATTGTTGTACTTGCAATGCCACAGGCATCTGTACTTCCATTATCAATATCTCCAACTGTGATGCTTGCGTTTCCAGCGGCGTCCAATTGAATGGTGAACGGCGGCGCACAATTTGCTACTGGCGCAACATTGTCTTCAACAGTTACCGTTGTTGTACAAGTTGAAGAATTTCCATTTACATCTGTTACGGTTAAAGTAACTGTATTCGGACCTACATCTGCACAAGTGAACGTATTTGGTGAAACAGAAAGCGAAGCAATTCCACAAGCATCTGATGATCCGCCATCAACGTTGGCTCCTGTAATCGTCACGTTTCCGGTTGCATCCAATTGTGCAGTAAACGGTTGGCATACTGCTATCGGTGCTACATTATCCTCTACGGTTACAATTGTTGTACAAGTTGAAACATTTCCGTGAATATCGGTTACCGTTAAAGTAATCGTGTTAGGGCCTACATCTGCACAAGTGAAAGATGATTTATCAATTGTTGTAGTTGCAATGCCACAGTTGTCTGTACTTCCGTTATCAATATCTCCAACGGCAATGCTAGCGTTTCCAGAAGCATCTAATTGAAGTGTGAACGCAGGAGCACAGTTTGCCACTGGAGGTTCGGTATCGTTAACCGTTACATCAAAACTACAAGTAGCAGTATTTCCTGAACCGTCTGTTGCTACAAAGCTGTTTGTTGTTGTTCCTATTGGAAAAGTGCTTCCGCTAGCAAGACCTGCGGTTTGCGTTAACACTGGGCTGTCATATTCAAATTCTATACGTCCTTTATTAGGATTAACACCAGAGGGCTCAGTAAAAAACGTTCCATCGGGTGCCGCTGCCGCATGAATATCATTCTGTGAGCCTAGTCTATTAATAGGTATATTGATTCCATTAATTACCATTGGGTTACCACTCGCATATGAATTTGAACTGTTAGTTCCTCTTGTACCCAAGATTCCAATGATCTCTCCTTGAGCTACTGGGATATTCACAGGTATAAAGTTATTTCCAGGAGTTAAACCAGACCAATGAAGTAAGGCATCATAACTTGTTGTTCCTGGGAAGTTTGCCGGTGTTGAGGCAAATCGCATTACCTGAATATTCTGATCTGTAGACACGTATGTATCTGGAACTCTCAAACCGGTTATGGTAAAACTGGCTGGAGCCACAAAGTAGTAACCTCTGGCCAGACCTGTAAATGTGCCGGTTTGTCCGGGGATTTGATTAGTTCCAGTGGTACAATTATCCATACCTGTGACCGTATAATTTACCACGGCGTTACAAACTCCCGGATCGTTACTAACTGTAATATCTGCCGGGCATGTAATGGTTGGATCTTCTATATCATTTACCGTTACATCGAAGCTACAGGTGGCTGTATTTCCAGAAGCATCAGTAACTTCAAAAGTATTAGTGGTTGTACCCACTGGGAATACGGTTCCACTGGCTTGTCCAGCTGTTTGTACTGTTGTGGAAGCTGGACAATTATCTGTGCCCACAGGTGTTGCATAGGTTATGGTAGCGCCACAAACGCCTGGGTCGTTATTGACCGTTATATTTGCTGGGCAGGCAATTACAGGTGGTTCAGTATCATTAATCGTAACATTAAAACTACATGTAGCAGTATTACCCGATGCATCGGTTACAACAAAGGTGTTAACTGTTGTTCCTATCGGGAAAACAGTTCCGCTAGCTTGTCCGGCAGTTTGGCTTAATGTGGCCCCAGGACAATTATCCGAGAATCCTATGCCATAAGATACGGTTGCACCACACACGCCGGGATCGTTATTAATTGTTATATCCGCTGGGCATCCAATGATTGGATTTTGAGTGTCGTTAACCGTAACATTTTGCGTACAAGTTGCTATAGCTGTTCCAGAAGCATCCGTGACAGTCCAAGTAACAACAGTTACTCCTACAGGAAAGGCTGCGGGGGCGTCGTTACTTATTATTTCACCAGCGCAGCCATTAGTAATTGGCGTGCCCAAGCCAACCCCAGTTGCTTCACAGGCACCGGGATCATTACTTACAATTACATCTGCAGGACAGGTAATATCTATGATGCACGAACTGAAATTAAGATCAAATGCACCAACACTTCCAAAAAATCCGTGCACTCCAATGGTGTATGTTGAGGATCCATCTGTGACAAAAGAAACGCTGCTTTGCAAACCGCAGGCATCATCATTACCGGCAATACAAGCGAGAGCTCCACAAGCTCCAATATAAACTCCTAGTGCCGAGTCATAACCGGTCCCTGCAGAACAGGTATTTGCATCAACGATCATTCCCGTTCCAGTGGTATCGGTAAAAGTATACCAGACCATTGGTGATCCGGCTGCAACACCCGAACAATTGGGTTCTGGAGGAACATTTGCAGTAGCACAAGTAGTGTTGCCACTTACGGTACCTCCTGCAACGGGATCTATTGTAATAGCCGTAGCACAAGTATCATTGGCGGCGCCTACGGTGATAGTCACAGAGTAACTCATCACACAAAGTGGATCGGATCCAACTGTATCTCCTGCGGACAGACTCCATGTTCCCAAAGCACTTAAGCCATTAAAATTATCTAAATTTCCACCATTTGGTTGAAAGGTCCCGCTAACGGGATCTCCTGGTCCTGGAGGGCCAGCGGCAGCCTGGTCAAAAACGGTGGTTACCGCCGGGGTATTTCCACATCCGCTCCACGTACTAGGAGTAGCCAGTATTTCCATAGCGGCAGGTCCGTCTATACGAAAGTTGGTTTCATTGTGAAAAGAACAATTTGTATCTGGCGCCCCACAAGTACCACTGGTTTTTTGCCAGTCTATACTTATATTAATGTCTATTATTGATGTACATCCGGGGGTGAAATCGGCGGCTGAGAAAGTAACACCTGGCAGTGCTACACAATAATTTCCGCAGCCATCTACTGTAACGGTGGGCCCGGAATAAGTCTTGGTTACTGTTGTCTGGCCATACGTAAAACACGTGACCGCAAACATGCATAATGATAGTATAAATTTTTTCATAATGAAGGTATTAAAGGGTTAAAGTTGACTCAAATTAAATTTTTAAACTGCGATACTCATTTAGAACATTGTTCTAAATAACATTTGGCGTAGGTTTAAATCAGTCAAATTTGTGGAGCTAATTTTTTAACTGTAGCAGAATGAAATTGTACTTAAAAAGAATTCTATATCTATTTTGCAAGTACAGTAATTGGGACTACCGAGTTAGGTTTTAAGAATTTGCATCAAATTAGTAGCTTTTAGCGATTGTAATTTGAAAGCGACCTCTTTTAAGTCAGAAATGAGGAGGTTTCGAGCTTTATAAAATGAATAAAGACTGACATTTCGCATCAGTTGCGTTATTGTCTATTCAGCAAGTTATGTTAAATTTTTAACTTTTAAGTAAGTAGTAACACGTATATTTTACGTAGTTAGTGTTAAAAACGCAATTTTATTATTAATTATTTAAGTTAATTGTAGGATGGAAACAGTAAATGAATCTGAGGAAAAACGTTCTTTTGTAGTGGTTAGTTGAGATCTCTAGTAGTTTGTTGGAATTAACTGGTTGCGGGCTGAAATATGGCCATCCCTGTTATAAATTGACCATTTTAAAATGGAAATCAATGAAAATAATTGTAACGAGTAATCGCTATCTTATTCCTATAAAAACAAAAAAATCGCCCGAGGAATTTCCTCGGGCGATTTACAATTATAAACTATTTACTAAATAAACTACTCTTTTATAAGTCGTTTGGTTATTTCGCCAGTTGCACCTTTAATCTTAACATAATAAGAAGCAGCGGCTAGTTGGTCAATATTTATAGTTTTCACATTGCCCATTCCGCGAAGGTCTGTGCTCTGTACTAATCTACCTCTTAGGTCGTATATTTCCAGTCTTTCCAATTCTAAACTCTGCGGATTGCTGATGTTTAGTACATCTTTGGCTGGTACCGGATACATTTTGATGCTTCCAAGATCTAGATTGTTATCGCCAACGCCAAGTACACTTTCTACTATTAGTTCGAAATCGCAAGTGCTTGTGTTGCCATATGCATCTGTTGCTGTAAATGAAATAGTATATGTACCATCAGAAAGTGGTGTTCCTGCTGCTGGACTCTGCGTTGTTACTGTTACAGGATCTGTACAGTTGTCTATTGCAGTTGCTTCACCGGTTCCAAAGTAATCTGGAAGAATATAGAAAATATTTCCAGGTCCCGGATCAACAGTTTGATCTGCCGGACAAGTAATTACTGGTGCTAATAGATCTACAACTGTTACTTCTGCAGTACAAGTTGCAAGGTTGCCATTTACATCTATTGTAAATACCTGAACCGTAATTGGCGCGCCAATATCTGAACAATCGAAAGCCGTAATATCTACTGCAGAAGTAAAGATTCCACAAGCATCGTCGTTGCTAGCTATTACATCACTTGGATTAAGGATAGCAGTACCATCTGCACCAAGTTCTAAAGTAAAGTCTTGACAAACTAGCACTGGACTGGTGTTGTCTTCAACAGTTACTGTAGCAGTACAAGTTGCAGTGTTTCCATTTACATCGGTTACCGTTAATGTTACAATATTGTCTCCAACATTGCTACAATCAAAGGTGTCCATATCTAAAGTATAGGTGTCTATTCCGCAAGCATCAGTGCTTCCACCGTCAACATCTATTCCTGCTATGGTTACTGTACCCGATGCATCAAGCACTACTGTTATGTCTTGGCAAACCACTACTGGCGCCGTAACATCTTCCACAGTTACTATAGCAGTACAGGTTGAAGTGTTTCCGTTTACATCGGTTACCGTTAAAATCACGTTGTTGTCTCCAACATTGCTACAGTCAAAAGTATCAATGTCTATCGCTAAAGTAGCCACACCACATTGGTCTGTGCTTCCGCCATCAACGTCTGCTGCCACTATACTTGCGTTACCGTTAGCATCAAGTTGGATGGTGATGTTCTGGCAAACCGCCACTGGCGCTTCGTTATCGGTCACTGTTATAGTGAATGTACACGTGCTTGTATTTCCATTTACATCGGTTGCAGTGAATTCAATAGTGTTTACTCCCACAGGGAATGTACCTCCACTTGGAGCTCCCATTGTTTGTACAATAGTCGCTATTCCACAATTATCGAAAGCCACCGGAGTTGCAAAATTTACCGTTGCAAAACATTCACCTGCATCAGTAAAGGCTGTTATATCTGCTGGACAGATTATGGTTGGTGCAATGCTATCTTCAACAGTTACAATTGTTGTACACATTGAAACATTTCCGTTTACATCGGTTACCGTTAAGGTCACTGTATTCGGACCTACATCTGCACAAGTAAATGTTGATTTGTCAATTGTTGTACTTGCAATTCCGCAAGCATCAGTACTTCCATTGTTTATGTCTCCAACAGTAATACTTGCATCACCCGCAGCATCTAATTGAATAGTAAATGGAGCAGCACAGTTTGCAACAGGCGGCACGTTGTCTTCAACCGTTACAGTAGTTGTACATGTTGAAACATTTCCGTTAACATCGGTTACAGTTAATGTAACTGTGTTTGGTCCCACGTCTGCGCAAGTAAATGTGGCTGGAGATACAGAAAGTGAAGCAATTCCACAGGCATCTGATGATCCATTGTCAACATCGGCTCCTGTAATTGTCACGTTTCCGGTAGCGTCTAGCTGTGCTGTAAAGGGTTGGCATACTGCTATTGGCGGCACATTATCTTCAACTGTTACAATGGTTGTACAAGTTGAAACGTTTCCATTAACATCTGTGACCGTTAAAGTAATTGTATTTGGCCCTACATCTGCACAAGTGAATGTTGATTTATCGATTGTTGTAGTTGAAATTCCACAGTTATCTGTACTTCCGTTTTCAATATCGCCAACGGTAATGCTTGCATTTCCAGCAGCATCTAATTGAAGCGTGAACGCAGGAGCACAGTTTGCCACTGGTGGTTCGTTATCTATCACTGTTATAGTAAAACTACAGCTTGCAGTATTACCAGCTGCATCCGTTGCTTCAAAGGTATTTGTTGTTATTCCAACTGGAAAAGTACTACCACTAGGTAATCCAGCTGTTTGAATAACTGCAACAGGCGTATCTATCAGCAAGACAACATTATCTAATGCAAATTTAGCAGGACCCGAGGAGGAATCAGGCACATCTTGCCAGAAGCCAATTCTAATTGTCTGTCCTGCATAGGCAGAAAGATCTGCCATTTCACTTTCCCACATATTATCATCCTCAATTGTACCCGCAGTCAAAACTCTCGTTTTTAGCACTTGAAGTACGGTGTTGGTTGCATCGAGTATTTGAACCTGATAGGTTCTATCTGAACATCCACCACAGAAAGTGAGCAGGTCATAATCTATATTTTCGTCCCACTTTAAATCGACAGTTGTTGCTCCGGCAGGAATACTAATTTCTTGATACAGCAGTGAGGTGTCAGGAGCTCCTGCATCGAAGCCATTTCCGGCTAGCAATCCTCCATCTGTTGGAGTAGCCGGTGGGAAAAATGCACCTCCATCATTAGATGCTCCTACGTAATATGCTATATAAGGACCAGTAAAATCATCCACAACCCAACCTGTAAAATCGCCTGTTTCAAAACTACCATTAATAAGTATATCGCTAAACGAACAGTTATCTGTAGCAGTTGGAGTAACATAAGTAACCACTGTACTACAAAGTCCAGCATTATTATTTACTGTAAAATCTACTGGGCATGTTAAAACTGGTGGCTCTGTATCATTAACAGTTACAGTGAAGCTACAATTAGCCGTGTTGCCGCCAGGATCTGTTACCATATAAGTTACCGTGGTTATCCCTATTGAGAACATATCTCCAGGGTTATGCGATGATGTTATTACTGCACTTCCAGAACAATTATCAACTACTACTGGAGCGGTCCATGTAACTACGGCGCCACAAATACCAGCATCATTATTTACTGTAATATCTCCAGGGCAAGTAATAGTAGGCAGTATATTATCTTCAACAGTTACAACTGCCGTACAAGTACTAGTATTTCCGTTTACATCGGTTACGGTTATAGTTACAGTATTTGGTCCTACATTGGCACAACTAAAGGTGTCCATATCTAATGTTGTACTTGCTACACCGCAATTATCACTTGGATTAGTGCCAGTACTAGGAATAAAGGCAACATAATCATTAAACGCGGTCCATATTTGATTATTTCTATTTGGTGTAGAGGTGCCGGCATCTCCAGCGGCATTTTCAACTCCTTGGGTTGAAGGATTTCCATCCGATAATTTAGATAGCGTATGAATTTCAATAATATTAGATCCTTCGTATAATTGCGCTTGGGTGGTAATAGGAGCGGTATTTGGAAATTGCGGCACGTTATTGTATTCTACAATAAACACTCTATTTGGCGCTATCCCTGTCATCGCATAACGAATAGTACCTCCCGATGCAGGATTTAAATCGTCCCATACAACAGCAATAATATCATTAGGAGTAGATACATTAGGTATTGCATCGTCTGAAAAATCAGCAAGATCTACACCTGAAAACGATAAATAACCATTAGACGATATAAAAAGATCTGTATATGTATTTTCGAAAAAATCAAACGAGAATCCCAACGGTATTGCCGCACTTCCTTGATCATCACCTAGCGTAATATTTGTTCCTATTCCAGAAATATCTATCGGGTTAAATACGCCTGTCTGATTTACAGAATAACCAGGAACGGGTGGTGCAAGTACATCATCAGGAATAATGGTAGCCGTTCCCGCGGCATCTAATTGTATAGTTATGTCCTGACACATTACTATAGGATTTTCATTATCAACCACTGTAACATCAAAACTACAACTAGCCATATTACCCGATGCATCTGTTGCTTCAAAGGTATTAGTAGTCGTTCCTACTGGGAAGACACTACCCGATGGAAGACCTGCTGTTTGATTTAACGTAGTTGCATCATATTCAAATTCTATACGAGATTTATTGCTATCACTAGGTTCCGTCCAGTAAGTACCTTGTGGCGCAGGGCCAGTGTGTATAGTGTTTTGGGTGCCAAAACGAGCAATGTTTACAATATTTCCCCCAATTGCAATATTGTTACCATTAGTATATGAATTTATATTACCTGTTCCACGGGTTCCCATAATCGCAATTATATCTCCCGCTACAACAGGAATATTTACCGGAATAAAGTTATTGCCAGGGGTAAGGCCAGACCAGTGAAGCAAAGCGTCATAAGACGATAGAGCTGGCCACGTTGTAGGAACTGCTGCAAAACGCATTACTTGTACATTTTGATCATCAGCAGAAGCCGTATTCGGAACTCTTAGCGCAGTAATTACAAAATCAACAGGCGCGGTAAACCAATAGCCTCTGGCATTTCCACCAAAAGAACTCGTTTGATCAGGAATTTGATTATTACGAGTAGTTCCACAATTATCCGTCATTGTTGGCATAGCATAAGTAACTACAGCGCCACAACTTCCGGGATCGTTATTCTGGGTAATATTTCCAGGGCACGTAACAACTGGTGGAGTAGTATCTTCAACGGTTACCGTGTCTGTAGCACTAGAAGTACATCCGTTGCCGTCAGTATAGCTATAAGTTATTGTATGGGTACCATTCCCTGAAACACCCGATTCAAATGTATAGGTGGTTCCATTACCGTCATCTGTTACTCCAGGTCCACTATATAAACCACCTGTTGGGCTTCCACCGCCTTGACCAAGCAACACAGTCGCTGGGCATACCGGGTCCATTGCCACAGTAAAAGTTACATTCGGTAATGCAAATACTTCCACATTATCTGTAGCAAAATCTCCACCTTGGGTATATGTTAATGTATGTGTTCCAGCTCCCGCGGTGGCTGGATTAAAGCTATAGGTTGTACCATTACCATCATCAGTAACGCCCGGCCCGCTATATACACCGCCCGTTGGTGAACCACTGCCTAAACCAGTTTGATTACCTGCATCTATACATAAATCTGCCAATGCTGTAAAAGTTGTTGCCGAAGCAAAAACCTCCACATTATCTGAGGCCGTATCCGCACAGGAAAGTGTAAATGAAAAGGTATAGTTTAAAGTATGAACTCCAACTCCTGCAGCAGCAGGATCAAAACTATAGGTAGTTCCGTTTCCATCATCTGTAACACCGGGTCCGCTATATACCCCACCTGTAGGAGTACCGCTCCCAAGACCGGATTGAACGCCAGCATTCACATTTAAATCTGCTAGCGCTGTATAATCTGCCGCAGTAAAATAATTAAAGCCCATTTTATTGGCTGCTTCCGCTACAATATTATAAAGGTTAGCGTCAGATTCCGCAGTATTATATGTTTTCGAATTCGGATTACTAATACAGTTAAATGTAGCATTACCCGAAGTTCCAGGAAAAGTATCACCTGCATCACCGCGGTTTACATTTAAATTCAAATTTCTAAAACCATCACCTTGCTCCAAATCAACACGATATCTCGCTGGATTGGTGTTATTGGCTGTGGCTCTATCAATATGATAAATACATAATCCTGAACCTGGTAAAAAGGCATCCCAACCAACTTTTTGTCTATTTTCAATTAAAAAATATTCATTACCTACCAATGTATTTAGTCGATAAGCTTCAGAAGAGCTTTGAGAAAAATCCATATTAGTAATTGTTCCCGAGCCAGTTAAAACAGTTGGTGTCATCCAGCCCATTTCATCTTTACAATACACAGAAGGATGAGCAGGCGTTTTTCCACTATTATTCCAAGTTCCGCCAGCCATCAAGCACCAATTTCCTAAACCCTCAGAGCCGCCATCGGTATCGTATAAATCTGGAAGTCCCAGTGCGTGTCCAAATTCATGACACATTACACCTATGTTTGTAATCGATGCAGGACCATATTTTTCAGCCTGAATTATATAGTCATTAATAATTTTACCATCGTATGTAACCTGTAAGCCAGCGGCAGACAATGTCCATCTATGAGACCAGATATCGGCAGCATTACCAGATTCTTCAGATCCACGACCAGAGTGAATTACCATAACCACATCAACAGACCCATCGCCATCACCATCATAATTCGCATAATTAATACCGGCTGTTTCAGCTGCGTCAACTGCTTCGCGAATAAGCGGTACTGCATTAAAGAAATTTCTTGCATTTATATCATCAACCCCGTAATGTGCGCGATTATTAGCCGCGGTGTACCATCCAGAAACATCAGTGTTTATTGTTAAGCTACCGTATGAAGCCGCCAAATAAAAATCGCGAAAACTTCCCGTTTGTCCGTTTACATTATACCCAACCTGATTGCTCAGATTGTCAAACTCTACATTGGTATAAGTTGCAAGCTGATCTGGATAATCAATTAATAGAAGCAATGACCTCCTAACACCAGTAGAAGGAAACACACTTTGTACAGACACTCCAGACGGAATTCGCGAAGCACTTGCACTAACTAATCGCTCTTGCAAAGGCGCTCCAGCAAAACGAGCGTGGGTATTTAAAGAATTTAGCGTGCGCACTTCCTGCGCATTTCTGCGATTAGCAGCAGAAACTTTTACATCAGATAAATACAATTCGCCATCAACACCTTGGGCGGCATATTTAAAATAGCCATCCGCAGGATCTTGCATAATAGTATAACCATCCTCAGTTTCTAGATACGTAATTTTATCGACGGTTAAAATCCGCCCGCGGAAAATTTGACCGTTAGGCTGTTCCAATTCCGTTATATATGGAATATGGGTAACAGCACAAAATTCATTGCCCTGTGTAGGCGCAATAGGAACAATGCCCATAGGTCCAGCAGTTGGGCTCGTGGGCATTGCCCGTTGTGTCTGTAATGAAGAAGGGTAGTACAAGCTGTTCTCTGTCCCTTGTGCACTGCTCTGCCAGCAACAGCAAAATATTGCTATTACGGCTAATAGTTGTGTAATTTTTTTCATTGGTTTGGTTGTTAGTGTTATTAGTATAGTAAATACTCCATATTGGAATAATATGAAGTATTCATCAATTTAGAAAGGGGAGTAATTTGAATATTGTTTGAAATATTAAAGTTACTGATTATTAGCACTATAGAAAATAAGTGTTACCACGTATATTGTTAGTACTCAATTCGCTACAGAAATTTAGATATGTAACTAACTAAAGTGTATTAAAATGATAAATAGGGAACCCTAAGACTATTTTTCATATTGTTGATAGCATTCGTATAATGAGAATAGAAATGGCCTTGTGTATGCAATACTGTAGGAATGAGATTGCTGTAGTTGCCACCTAAACAGAAATACGCCTTATATTTTTTCAGAAAAAATAGCATCCTGTTTAGAAAACAATTTTGATAGTGAAAAATTTGTAAAAATTGATATCTTTGATTCTCTCCCCATGGTCTCCGAAGCTTTAGCGTAGGAGACCCACGATCACCAAAAAACCACATGCACAGAGGCTCCAAGCTGTCGTGCGCTAATTATTTTAACTGCAATGTGGAATTCCGCAATGCGATGTACTTTAACACTTTTACATTTACAAAACTAAAACCAACACTTAAAAATACAACGCAATAAAAAAAGAATTCAACCCACTTAAAGCTTTGCTGAAATAAAAACGCAAAAAATTAAATCCCCATTTATGATTGTTTTACTGAATAACAAAAATTAAAAACTAGTATGATGAAAAAATGTGTATTTAAACCGCTCCTTTTGGCTGTTCTATTCCTATTGATTAGCATGCCAATTTCAGCACAGGTAATTAAGCTTAAAGCAACAGGTATTTCGATGCGCTACGAGCTAGATAACGGACAATGGACAGAATGGGACCCTATTTCAGAAACTAGCGATTTAATTACGCTAAACCTAGATACCAATAAAATAACTATCCGGGCAAAACAAGATATGGAGTACACCATTTCTGGCGATGAAGATATAGAAACCACCGAAAATGGTGAAGAAAGCCTGGCTTTCTATTGCGTAGATAACAACGATAAAATCTGTAGAATAAAATACATTAAAGCATTAACCGCCAAAGAGCAAAGTAAGTTCACCGTTTCATATGTGGGTTATAAGTATACGTATAATGTGGAGGTGGTGAAGTAGGTGGTAAATTGCTTTCGCTATTGGTAGCCGTGTAAAAACATAAGCTAATCAAAACAACAAAATCTCTCGCGTTGCGAAAACTTGCAGTGCGATAGTGTTTTATTATTTTATATTTGAAGAATTACTAACCAATTTATGGCTTTCAACGAAGACTCCCGAGTAAAAATACCGGCTATTCTCCATCTTACTCAGTTGGGCTATAAATACCTATCTCTGAAAAATGAGGTGTGGGATATTGAAACCAATATATTTACTGATATTTTTACAAGTTCCATTAAAGAAATTAACAAGGGAATATCTGAGGCGGACATCAATCGTCTTTATCAAGAAGTAAGTCTTTCTTTAGAAAATGAAGATTTAGGACGTGCGTTTTATAATAAGCTAATAGATCAATCGGGAATAAAACTTATTGATTTTAAAAACTTCGATAATAACTCTTTTCAGGTTGTAACTGAATTACCCTATCAGAAAGATGATGAAACGTTTAGGCCAGACATCATACTTTTAATAAACGGAATGCCTTTAGTTTTTATTGAGGTGAAAAAACCTAATAATAGAGACGGGGTTCAGGATGAACACAGACGGATGCAACGCCGTTTTCAGAACAAGAAATTCCGAAAGTTCATAAACATCACACAGCTAATGGTGTTTTCTAACAATATGAAGTATTCAGAAGATGATACTCAAATGTTAGAAGGTGCATTTTACAGCACTACCAATTATTTTAAACCAATTTTCAATTATTTCAGAGAAGAAGAAATATTCGATTTGAATAAATTACTCGCGCCACTTACAGAGGAGGACGAGAATTTCATATTAAAAGACACGAATCTTCTAAGTATTAAAAGCAAAATTGAGTACCTATACAATAAAAGTTCAAATACTCCAACCAATGCTATTTCCACGTCTTTATTCCAAAGAGATCGTTTAAAATTCATATTACAATATGCACTCGCATACGTAGAAGAAGAAAATGGATTAGAAAAACACGTGATGCGTTATCCACAGCTATTTGCAACAAAAGCCATAGAAAGCAAATTAGAAGCTGGAATTAAAAAAGGAATTATTTGGCACACGCAAGGTTCTGGGAAAACTGCCTTGGCGTATTTTAATGTAAAGCATCTTACAGATTATTATCAAAAGAAAAACATTATTCCAAAGTTCTACTTTATTGTAGATCGGTTGGATTTATTAACCCAAGCAGCTAAAGAATTTACAGCTCGAGGCTTAGTGGTTCATAAAGTAAATAGTAGAGATGCATTTACAAGAGATATAAAATCTACAAAAGTCATTCATAACGATTCTGGAAAGGCTGAAATTACGGTAGTAAACATCCAAAAATTTAAGGATGATCCAGATGTTATAAAAAACAACGACTATAATTTAGGTGTACAACGGGTATTTTTCTTAGATGAGGTACATAGAAGCTATAATCCAAAAGGAAGCTTTTTAGCCAATCTGGAATTAGCCGATAAACATTCCATAAAAATTGGCTTAACAGGCACGCCTTTGTTAGGTAAAGAATATAATTCCAAAACCTTGTTTGGCGATTATATTCATAAATACTATTACAACTTATCTATTAAAGATGGCTATACTTTACGGTTAATTCGTGAAGAGATAGAAACCAATTATAAACTGGCTTTAAAGAAAACCCTTGAAGAACTAAAAGTGTTACAAGGCAATTCAGAAAAGAAAGTCATTTATTCTCATAATAGGTTTGTAGAGCCTATGCTAGACTATATCGTAAAAGATATGGAGCAGGCACGAATTTCAATGGACGATAATACAATTGGGGGAATGGTAGTCTGCGATTCTTCCGAGCAGGCTAAAATGATGCACGAAGTTTTTCAGGAGAAATATGCAGATAAATCCGCTTCTCTTTTAAATCTTGCAGCTGATGAGTCTGCTAGTTATGGAAATAAAAAGTTAAAAGACAGCAAAGTAAACACTGCCCAAGTAATTTTATATGACGTTGGCACTAAGCAAGACCGAAACGATTGGGTAGCTGATTATAAAGCTGGGAATATAGATTTTTTATTTGTGTATAATATGTTGCTAACTGGCTTTGATGCCAAGCGATTAAAGAAACTATACATAGGGCGAAAAATTAAATCGCACAACTTACTTCAAACACTTACGCGTGTAAACAGAACTTATAAAAAACATAAATATGGTTATGTAGTTGACTTTGCAGATATTCAAAAAGAGTTTGACAAAACCAACCAAGAATATTTTAACGAATTGCAATCTGAATTAGGTGATGAAATGGAGCATTACTCTAATCTATTTAAAAAGCCTGCCGAAATAGAACAAGAAATTGAAGAAATAAAAGACGTTCTCTTTAAATTTAATACAGAGAATGCAACGGTGTTTGGCGAGCAAATGAGCGACATTAACGACCGCACAGAAATACGCCAAATTGCAAAAGCATTAAACAACGCCAAAGAACTCTACAATCTAATTCGCTATTCCGGAGATTTTGAATTACTGGAAAAACTCGACTTTAGAAAGCTAACAATATTAGGACGTTTAGCGAACGATAGGTTAGCCTTAATAAATACCAGAGACGCATTAGAGCATAATGTAGATACTACAAACATTTTAAACCTTGCTTTAGAAGATGTCATTTTCGCTTTTACCAAAATAAAAGAAGAAGAAATGGTCTTGGCAGACGAGCTTAAAAACATTCTTCAGAAAACACGCGAAATGCTTGGCGGTAATTTTGACCCGCGCGATCCTGTTTTTGTCTCCTTACGAGAAGAATTAGAGCGATTATTTAAAATGAAGAATTTAAGTGAAGTTTCCAAAGAAGAAATGGAAGCCAATATTAAAGCATTAAACACCATTTACGATAAAGCCAAAACCTTAGAACGCGAAAACCAATTGTTAAGAGCAAAGTATGATTACGATGCTAAGTATGCCCGCATTCACAAACGCTTAATGGAAAAAGACCCGTTAACGGATAGTGAACGTAAATTATTTGATGCCCTAAAAGGTTTAAAAACTGCGGTAGATAAAGAGATACTACAAAACTCAAAGATTTTAGAAAACGAGAGTTATGTAGAAAAAATGGTAATGCGTTTGGTGATTAACCAATTTAATAAAGAACAAAATATAGCTGTAAATACAACCGATGTAAAACGGATTAACAGCATTATTGTAAAAGAATATATGAACGAATACAACGGAAGAGTTGCCTAAAAATAAAGAATGACTACAAACCAATTTGAAACCCAAACCAAAGCCCTTATAGACGATCTTAAAAGCGTCTGCGCCAATTATGGTTTAGGAAATGACGGAAACGAATTTAAAATTATAACCCAAGTGTTTTTATATAAATTCCTAAACGATAAATACGTTTACGAATTAAAACAACTGGAACCAGCATTAGCAAAAGCAGCTGATTTTGACAAAGCTTTAGAAAAATATACCGATGATGATTTAGAAATGCTAAGCATGCAAATAAGCGAAAACACAGCACGCATTGCACCTAAAAACCTATTGTCACGTTTATTTGTACAACAAAACGAAGATCAATTTGCTGATATTTTTGACCAAACATTATTAGACGTTGCCAAAACAAACAGCGATATTTTCTCAGTACTTACACAAGGAGGCGAAAAAGTAGTATTGTTTGAAAACATTAGTAAATATGTTTCAGACAATAGAGATGCATTCTGCAAAGCCTTAGTTAACAAGCTAGTTGACTTTAGTTTTGAGCATATTTTCACGCAGAAGTTTGATTTCTTCGCGACTATATTTGAGTATTTAATTAAAGATTACAATACCAATAGTGGCGGTAAATATGCAGAATACTTTACACCGCACGCCGTTGCTAAAATTATGGCTGCCTGTTTGGTAACAGATACCAATGTAAACAATGTAACCTGCTATGACCCAAGTGCGGGATCGGGAACCTTATTAATGAATATTGCACACGCCATTGGCGAAGATAAATGCACCATTTACTCGCAGGATATTTCACAAAAGTCGTCTGCTTTGTTGCGTTTAAACCTTATTTTAAATAATCTAGTACATTCCATACGCAACATTATACAAGGCAATACCATTTTAAAACCCTACCACAAACAAGAAAACGGACAATTAGAACAGTTTGATTATATAGTTTCCAATCCGCCGTTTAAGTTAGATTTTAGTGATTACAGCGCAGATTTAGATAGTAAAGCCAATAAAGAACGCTTTTTTGCAGGCATCCCAAATATTCCTAAAAGCAAAAAGGAATCTATGGCTATTTACTTGTTGTTTATACAACATATAATGTACAGTTTATCTGCAAAAGGAAAAGCAGCCATTGTAGTACCCACAGGTTTTATAACCGCACAATCTGGTATAGATAAAAAGATTCGCCAAAAACTGGTTGCAAGTAAAATGCTGGCTGGCGTAGTAAGTATGCCCTCTAATATTTTTGCAACCACAGGAACCAACGTAAGTATTTTGTTTTTAGATAAAACAAATACCAAAGATGTGGTTTTGGTAGATGCCTCTAACTTAGGAACCAAAGTAAAAGAAGGCAAAAACCAAAAAACTGTTTTAAGCGAAGCAGAAGAACAACAAATTATAGATGTTTTTAATGCTAAAGAAGCCAAAGAAGATTTCTCTGTGGTGGTAAGCTATGATGAAATAAAAGCCAAAAACTACAGCCTAAGCGCAGGGCAATATTTTGAAGTGAAAATAGAATATACAGACATTACTGCGGAAGAATTTGCTGCTAAAATGAAAAGCTTTGAAAGTAATTTGGAATCACTTTTTGGTGAATCTAAAAGATTGGAAAATGACATTCAAAACAACTTAAAGCAATTGAATGGAATTAATTAGACTAAAAAATGTAGTAGATATTTTAACTGGCTGTGCCTTTAAAGGTGATAAATACACCGATAATGGAATAAGAGTTGTCCGGGGTGAAAATGTTACAGAAGGTAAGTTAAGGTGGGATACTATTAAATATTGGAATATACCCTTTGATAAGGAAGAATATTATAAGCTAAAAACTGATGACATTGTTATTGGAATGGATGGCTCTAAAGTAGGTAAAAATAAAGCAAGAATCTTTCAGGAAGATTTACCATTACTTCTTGCTCAACGCGTAGCTTGTTTAAGGACAACAGAAAATTTAGACCAAGTCTATTTATATTATTGTATTAATAATCCAAGATTTGAGGATTATGTATTTAGAATACAAACCGGTTCGTCTGTTCCTCACATTAGTAAATCTCAAATAGAAGAATTTCAAATTCCTTTTCATGATTTAGCAACCCAAAAACAAATAGCTAAAGTTCTTTCCGATTTAGATGCCAAAATAGAAGTCAACAACAAAATAAACCAAGAGTTAGAAGCGATGGCAAAAACGCTTTATGATTATTGGTTTGTACAATTTGATTTTCCTTTAAACCTATGTCACACTGAGCGCAGTCGAAGTGCCTCAACAGATCATAAAGTCGATGCTTCAAAAGGTTATAAATCTTCTGGCGGGAAGATGGTTTACAATGAGGAGTTGAAGCGGGAGATTCCTGTGGGGTGGGAAGATTCTGAATTAGAACATTATGCGTTTTTTAAGAATGGAAATGGAATAAAAAAGGAACGACTAACAGATTGTGGTCAATTTCCAGTTTTTGGTTCTAATGGAGTTATTGGTAATACAAATAAATTTCTATTCGATGAACCTGTTATTGCTATTGGAAGAGTAGGTGCGAATTATGGAGAAGTACATTATTCAGTAAATCCCTGCTGGATTACAGATAATGCTGTTACATCTCAACCAAAAATGGGTAAGTATTTGTGGTGGCTTCTTTTAACCTTGAAAGGGATTAATTATTCTAATATAGCAGGTGGTTCAGCTCAACCCTTAATTACTCAGGGTAAGTTGAAAGCATTAAGATTTGTAATTCCTGAAAGTAGATTATTTGAGGATTTTCATAAAGTTATTAACCCCATTTATCTTAAAATAAACAATGTACTTACACAAAACCAAAAGCTCTCAGAGCTTCGGGATTGGTTATTGCCTATGTTGATGAATGGGCAGGTTAGTGTTGGGGATGGTTATGGTGAGATTGTGGGGGAGTTGGGGATGGTTGCTGAGGATAAATTAAAATATGGGAAAGGATGATTTTAGTCGCAGCATATATAATAGAACACTATCTTTTTGAGAAGCCTCAGGCCATTAACTTTGTTAGTAATTATTATTATAATTTTGAACTGGAGTATAAAAAGATCACTATTAATCGCGTTAAGAACGATAATTACGTTGAAAATTTATATTCAAACAACATAAGTGAATTATCGGCTATTGTTGGTGCGAATGGAAGTGGAAAAACAACACTCTTTTCTATAATAAATAAGCACTACGATACTACAAGAGCAATCTTTATTTATGAGGACTCAGAGCATAATATTAAATTGGTTAATAGAACAGGTCACGTAAATGAAAATGGAGACTTTACAGAAAAGAACCAGATTCCAGTATTTTATGAAGGTGAAAGAATAGATGCAACGGTCAATATTGACATACCGACTTTATATTACTCCCCCATTCCAGATCAGGATTTAAATAATTTTAGTTCATCCGTTTCTAAAACTTCCCATTTTAAATCAACTTTAGCAGAATATCATTTAGACAATATTGAGCGTTCCATAATGCTATTGTCGGATGATCTTGCTGAGCAAATTAAAAGTATCTATCCAAAATTACCATTATATAACCATATTAAAATAATGGCCAAACCTCTTTATAAAAAGGATTTGAGAAATACCTATGGTGGATTCAAAGTTACTGGTGATATCGAAAAAATCCAAAAAGAAGCCCTTGAGAAATTATGGGAAAGCTATCCAACCGATTCTGATAATAAGGATCATCTTACCCATGATAGTAATGATTTTTTCAAAAATATTGAAGTTAATATATTGTCATATCTTTTAATAGATGAGACATCAATTCAAACTGCCTTTAACGGAAAGTACCCTATTAGCTATTATGACATAATTAAAGAAACGAATTTTGAAAAAAAATTAAAACATCTATTTTTTCATAAGATAGCATATTTAGACAAGTACGTATATTCTACTTTGAAAGAGGTTATGATAGAAAATGATTACCATATGCTACTTTTTCAATTTGAGAGTACAAATTTTGATGAGGTTTTAAAGGAAAAGCAAGGCCGTGCCATTTCGGCAATAAAAAGATTAAAAGGTTCTGTTGAGGGTATTAATAAAAAACATCTTAATAGTTATATTAATGGAGCGCTTGAATCATTGATAAACAGTGAGTTGAATGATGATGAATTTGAAAACATTAAAAATAATATTTTAAAGTTTAGCAGATATTTAGACATAAAAATTCAGGAGAACAAGGAAGATTTATTAGAGGTAATTAAAAAAGGTCTTGAGGAAGTTGAAGTAGGGATAGGTAAATCATTTAATGCAATTTTTGAAGCTCGTTTTCAGATAATCGATCAACTAAAAGATGGAGCTATAAAGGCAATTAAATTATTTAAGGCCATACAAGAATTTTATAATTTCACTAACAAGTTTAGTCAGTATGAAGGGGTTATCATTGAAGGTGGTAAAATAAATGTACAACTTAACGGTATTGATTTTTCAGTCTTCAAAAGCTTTATGAAAACTTATAGAGTTCTGCTAGAAGAATTTAATGGGAATTACTTAATTAATGCTCAAATATTAGAATTCAGACCAGACAAGAGACTTTCTTACGGAGAGAAATCTTTACTAAATCTTTTTAGTAGTTTCTATGAGTTCACCATGAGAAAACGTAATCATTTTAGAAGAAAAGAACATTACATTATTTTATTGGATGAGGCTGATTTAGGTTTTCATCCTTTATGGAAAAAGAAATATGTAAGTGCAATAACAAAAGTGCTTCCAATTATTTTTGATAAACTTAACAATGGTGTCGATAATTCAAAAACTCCAGAATTAAATTCTAGAAAAATACAAATTATCATTTCTACGCACGATCCATTAACTCTTTCAGATATCCCCAATTACAATATTGTGTATGTCGATAAAGTAAAAAATGACAAGTCAGATATAGTGCATATTTTAGAGAATCATCTTAAGCCTAAACAGTCTTTTGGAGCTAACGTTCACGATTTATTAGCAAATAGTTTCTTTTTGCAAGATGGTTTTATGGGAGAGTTTTCTGAAGAAATGATTGGAGATTTAGCAGATTACTTAGTATTGAAAGATGACCTTGAAGGTAGAGAAGTTATAGATGAACTTATTTTAAAATATGATTGGTCTAAAAATCGTGCAAGACAAATTATAAATATAGTCGATGAACCACTCATAAAAGAAAGATTGAACGAGCTATTTGATAAGAAGTATTTATATAGAGATAAGCAAGCACTTATTCTGAAAAGACAGGAAATAGATAATAGATTAAAAGAGATGGAAGATGAGGAAGATTAAAATAACAGATAAACTCAAAAAGTTTGTAGAGAAATTTAATAATGATCTTTTTGTAAATACTAGATTAGCAAGTTTTGGTTTACCACTAGACAGACTCCAAAAACTTTATGAAAATATAAAACCAATAAAGCATAAAGAATTTAGGTTATATATTAAAAAAATTATTGACGAATATCAAACTATTCTAAATGCAGATCCTGAAAAGATGAAGGAACTAATAGTTGAATTTAATGCAATAGTAGATACTTCACAGTTAAATAGACATATTTCAAGCAAAAAATATACATTTCACGAACAAGTTGTTTTTGCTATGCGCTATGAAGATTTAAGAGACAAAGAACTTCCATACTTTTTATTAAATTCTGACCTAAGAACTTGTGTGTATTGTAATTCTCAATCTGCAATCACGATTGAACCGATTTACTTTGATCCAAAAAAGCGTAAGAAGAAAAAACGTGTTTTAGCAAAATTACAACTGGATCATTTTCATCCAAAATCAAAATATCCCTTTCTCTGCACTTCATTTTTTAATCTATACCCTACTTGCGCTAATTGTAATTTAGCAAAAGGAAAGGAAAGCGCCTTATTTGAATTATATACATCGGGAGATGATGTGGACGTATTTCAATTTAAATTAGATGATAAGTCAATAATTGATTATTGGATGAGTTTAGATTTGAATAAGTTGATTATTAGTCTTGAGGCATTTAATGGAGATAAAACTCTATTAGAAAATCATAATGATCTATTTCAGCTACAAAAGATTTATGATGCACAGAAGGATGTTGGGGAAGAGTTAGTTTGGAAAGCTAAGGCTAATCCACAAGTTTATAAAAAATACCTAGAAAGGAATTTCAATAAAATATTCCCAGACACTTTAATAATAGATAGGATGATTATTGGAAATTATAGTAAGCCAGACGAAACTTTTAAAAGACCTATGTCAAAATACACACAAGATTTAGCCAGACAATTAAAAATAATTAAATGATGAAAAGTATTGACAATTTTGATCTTTTAAAAGAAGTCGCACTTATAAAATCCAAGTTGCCGGCACTCCCAAAAAGACCAAGAAAAAACCTATTTGATATTTTAAAGATTCAACATAGAGAAATTCGCAATAGTAATATACTTGCTTATTTTTTTGACCCGAATGAGGAACACGGGTATGGGTTATTATTTAGTGAAGCACTTCAAGAAATTGCTGTAAATAAAATTGCCGAATTAAAAGAAACACATTCCTACATAACATTTAACGATATAAGTTCTTTTGATGAGGTTAAAACTGTAAGAACAGAAGAGCAAACAACAGGAGCTAAAGAAACCACAAAAAGCATAGATATTGTTTTAGAAGGCGATGATTGGGTAATCGGTATTGAGAATAAACTGAACCATCATCTAATAAATCCATTATATGTCTATTGGGAACATTTAGAAAGTAAAGATAAAAAGACTTTTGGGATTGTATTGAGCTTAAAAGTTTATCAACCTGAAGAATGTAAGGCAAATGATTCTATTTATTTTTTGAATATTACGCATAAAGAACTTTTGGAAAAAGTACAAAGTAATATTCAACTTACTGGCGACTTTAGTAGTACAGATTTGTTTTATCTAAGAGAATATTTTAAAAACATAGAAAGTCATTATTATCATCTAAAAGAAAACCCTGAAATGGATAATGTATTAAGTAAGATTGTAGAAAATTACGAAGACATAAGTGGTATAATAAAAACGAAAGAGGCTGCCGAAAAGCATATTGAAGAAGTAATTGAATATGAATTTAAGGAACACGATTACGAAAAGGCTGGTAAATGGTTTAGAAGAAAAGATAAAAGGTATGATTTGTATTTCTATATAAAAACAGCATCCGAATTAATGGAACATGATGCATTGTGGCTTTGTTTTGAAATAAGGAATAACACTAACAGTGTTGTAAATAAACAAGAGTTTGTTGCAATCTTCACTGAGGAGTTTAAAAATCAAAAACACTTTAATGAGTCAACTTTAGACATTAGAAAAAATCACACACACGCTTTTACGTATCATGAAAAGAATATTTTCACTAGAGGTATTTCATTTAAAGAACGCTTTAGTGAAATATTAGTTAGTTTAATTAAAGCTAATGATGCTCCAGTTAAAAAAGTTGAAGCATATTTAGAAGAACGTAATATTTTAAAGACTAATTGATGTAAGAAAGAAATAAACAACTTCTTAAAATTACAGCATAGCTTAAAACACGGTATGAAAATAAACTAAACTTCTCCCCCTGATAGAGCACTGGTTGCATATATAGGTAAAGACATTATGAAAAATTATATTGTAAGAAGAAGCAGAGATTTGAAATCTCAAATCGAACTGGATATAAATATTGATTGATGATGACAAAAGATAAACCTCATATTAGTTATGTTCCCCAAAGAATTACTTCGGCGATTGAAGGTTATGAATTATTGCTTCGGCTTCACAATGATTTATCCTCTGCGCAAAACCAAGTAATACTAATCAGTTTTAAGTATGTAATGTGGTTAGAAGCTAATTTATGTGCTATTTTGGGCGCTATAATAGAAGAACTAGAATCACGAGGCAATGTAGTTACTTTAATAGATTGTGAAAATTTTCATAATAAGAGTGATATTCTTTCACGAAATGGTTTCTTTAAACACTATGGTGTGCAAATTCCTTCAACACGAGAACATAAAACCCCTATATCGTATAAAATGTTTAAGGAAAAAGAAGCCATATCCTATAATCAATATATTCAGGCTGAGTTAATTGATAATCCAGAATTCCCAAGACATAGTGAACGGCTGGGCAAGAAAATAAAGGAAAACATCTATGAACTTTTTGAAAATGCAAGAACTCACGGAAAATGTAGGAACATTCATACTTGTGGTCAATTTTATCCTAATAAACAAAAACTGCATATTACTATTGTTGATACGGGAGATACAATAACAAATAATGTTCAACGTTTTTTGAAAGATAAACTTTCTCCTTGCGAATGTATAGATTGGGCAATGCAGCTAGGAAATACTACTAAAATAGGTAATATACCTGGCGGTTTGGGACTTGGAATTATTTTTGAGTTTATAAATTTGAATAAGGGGAAAATACAGATAATTTCGTCTAATGGTTATTGGGAGTTAAGGGAAGGCCAGGTAACTAAAGAAGATCTTAACTTTAGTTTTTCTGGAACGATCGCAAATTTAGAATTCGACTTATCAGATAATAAATTATATTATTTAGAAGAAGAAAAAATTGATTTAGATAATATTTTCTAACTTTACAATCTTTAAACTAGTTATGAACAAGATTAAGGTGCTTGACGAGATAGGTAGTAATTTTGCAGTTACTACAGATGATGGGGACAAAATCTTCACTATGCTTGATGAAAATATTCAAAAGGGTATTATAACAACTTTAGATTTTGCCGGAATCATCATACTTACCACAGCATTTCTAAATGCTGCAATTGGCCAGTTATATAGTAAATATACTGGAAACGAGATCTCGCCGGCTTTAAAACTTATTAATGTAGCCGATGAAGATAAAATTCTTTTCAAAAAAGTAACAGAAAGAGCTAAGGAATACTTTGCTGCTAAAGATAGTTTTGAAGAAAACTCTGACGAATCTATCTATGGCCGCGATTAGTCTAACTACTTATAAATCTAAATTTAACGATCAATTTTTCTTTGATACCAACGTTTGGTTATTGTTGTTTGGATCTGTCGCGAATTATCAAAGAAAAGATCAAAAAGTCTATTCTGCTTTCCTAAAGGAGCTTTTGTCCTCTAATAATTCTACAGTTTTTATATCCTCTCTAATACTCTCCGAGTATGCAAATGTGCTACTTCGGATAGACTTTAAACAATGGTGTCCGAAATCTGGAATTGCTAGACCAGATTTTAAAAAAGATTTTGTTGGAACCGCAGAATACAAAAATTCAGTTGCTGTTATAATTCAACAACTCAATACAATTATTAAACTTCCTATTGTCGTGAAGATTCCAGACAGTTTTAATGCATTAGAGTTGGATAATATTCTTGAAGACTTTGAACTTTTAGATTTCAATGATTCCTATATAACAGAAATGTCTCGAGGTAATAATTACAAAGTAGTTACAAATGACAAAGACTTCTTTAAGGTAAAGGACAAAATAGATATATTGAGTTCGCAGATTTGACTCGCATCAAGTAAATTTCCTTTCTTGATTCTTATTTTTTAGGTTAAGAAAAGGGGTATATCTATAAATTGAGATATGCCTTAACCATCAAGAAAACCTTAACCGCCTCACCCTGTCCCAATCATCCCACCAGCACCCAACCAATAAAACCGTGTCGGCATATATTTATTCCCCATCTGCATCTACTTATTATAAAGTCCAAGGTTAAACACCGTCAAAGCGGGAAAAGATATATCATAGCTGCTTTTGAGGAACAGAGTCTTATTTCATCCTCTAATTAGCAGGCGAAAGAAAATAGCGGTAAAGTATAAAAAGGATTACCAAACAAAATTAGTCTGTTCGTCATTCGATGAGAAAGACTGAAAACAAAAATTGCAATAGTTAATCAAAACCAATCCGATCTCTAATAGTTCCATCCTCCCTATGAATTATTACATCGGCTTTGTGTTTTTTGGCTATTCGTTTCGCTTTAGTAATGGCTGTACTTTGTTTACGGTGTTTGGAAGTGATGCGTTTATTACCCTCACGCCTTACGGCCCAATCCCCCTCATAAGGTACCACGTGTTGGTGCCAGGTTCTGGGTGTAGCGTTGCTCCGCGAACTTTCAAAAATAACTTTAATTATTTCCAGAAGTGCTTTTAACCAAGATTTGCCATTTGCCATAAAACTATAAATTACTAGCTCCGAAGATACTGTTTTTAATAGATTGGAATATCTGGGTGCGCATTATCAAAACTAAGTCATTACAGGAATACTTAAAAGACGCTCAAACTAATGGTTTAAAAGCATTATGTATTTCTAATACAATCTCGCTTTCCAGAACTCCCGTGTGTACAATTCATCCTGTTAACCATATTAGAAACTTTTCTTAAAGGCTATTATTTTACTATTGCTGCGTTGTAAATTCGTACTTACAACAAACAAACTGAACACTATGAAAAAGCTAAAAATAGTATCTGCAGCGGGATTATTAGCCTTGCTTACCGCTTGCGGACCAACGCAAACCACTACAACAACCGAATCTGAAACTACAAATAGAGGTAGAGTAAATACAGAAGTAACCACTAAAAGTTCGACTACCACGGCACCTCAACGTGTTGCCACGGGAAGCAGAACTGTGGCGCCAACAATGTCTAAATCAGAAATTGAAAATGCTGAGGTTGCATATAATGCCAAAACGCAAAAAATGTATACCGACTTAAATATGAGCGACGATCAAATAAGCCGTTTCGAAAAAGAATGGAGAACTGAAGTTGCTGCTTGGAAAACCAACAACCGCTCAAAAACAATGAACAACTTTGAGCGCACGGAATACCAAGATAGAATTTTAAAAGACGTACTAAACGACGCACAATTTAAGGAATACCAATTATGGGCGCGCGATAATGCAGGGAAGAGAGAAGAGTAATTTTACCTATGTTATAATCTAATTTGCAATCTGTATTTTAAAAAAATCGTACAGATTAAATAATAAAAAAACCACAACACGCTAATAGTATGCGTATTGTGGTTTTTTATTGTGGAGCCAGAAAATTACTTAAAAAGCTGTGAACCCTTATGCATCAGACCTGCAAAGCCGTTTACGCTAACGTATTGCGGAAAGCCTTTCTATATTTTAGATTAGTCGTTTGTTTCGAAAAGCAATCCCTGAACCTGACTTTATATACCGTTCAAAATCATACGCCTTTTGCTTGTTTGCGAAGAGTGAGAGATGTTCAAGTTGTACAGGAAGTTTATCTTTAGTAAAATAAACCTCACCTTTATTATGTGCAGTAAGCCTATTGCTAATATTGGTTGTGTATCCTGTGTAATATATACCATTGGCACATTTAAGTATATATACAGCGAAGGGAAGTTCCATAATTTAAGATTTTATAATTATGGGGAGTCGTCTAAAATTAATAAACAATTTTTAATTCTTATTAGAATTGACATTGGAATATCACCCCTTTAATGAAGCTTCATAGTGCGAAGTATATCTATTCAATTCAAAATTAAGTGGATCCGCATCCACCGACTGCGTGCGCCAAAGCTTTAGCGGAGGTGCAAGCCCTCAAACGGCATTAATGATAAGTTTCCTAAATTTAAAAAGCCCTCCTTCGCTTTGCTGAAATACGCAAAGCTTCGGAGGGCGAAGGTGGAGCCGGAGGGATTCGAACCCTCGTCCAAACAAGCAATTATAATGCCTTCTACATGTTTAGTTTTCATTTAGATTTTCGTGAGATTGCCGGTCGAAAACTACCAACGCACTCCTTATCTTTACTTGAGCTTCACGATGCCATCAAAGCACTAGCATCGCTAGGTTTACTTTTACGAAGCCACTAAATCAACCGCCGCAAACCAAGGCCGTTGAGTGACTTCCTGCTTGCCCACCTTGTGGGCCGAGGCACATCCTACTGTAATTCGGATTATGCAGCTAGGGCGTAGTTGTTCTCGCCGTTTAAAAAGTGTGAAATATGATATTTACGAGCTATATCCCAGCGCTCGACATGCTTACAATACAATTAGACCCGCTGTCAAAACCAGTCGGCCCCTTTTTTTCTTTAGTAATCAGTGTTCAGTGGCAGAAAGCTGTCTCACGTCTCACGTTTAAAGAAGCGCAAAGATACATGAAAAACCCTATCTTTACCTTCGCTTTAAATCTATTCAATAAAAATACCATATGCCAATAACCTTTGCAATTATCAAAGAACGCAAAAGCCCGCCAGATCGTCGCGTAGTTTTATCTCCAGAAAAATGCCAAGAAGTCATAAAAGTACATCCTGAGGCCACTATAATTGTGGAAAGTTCAGATATCCGTATTTTTCCCGATGAAGCATATAGAAAGGCAGGTTTTAAAGTGGTGGAGGATATTACAGATGCAGATGTAATGTTTGGTGTAAAGGAAGTGCCGATTGAAGCATTAATTCCCAATAAGAAATACTTCTATTTTAGTCATACTCTTAAAAAGCAGCCGTACAATCGAAACTTGTTGGAGGCTATGCTCAATAATAAGATTGAAATGTTTGACCACGAAACGATCGTGAATAAAGCGAATCGCCGTTTAATTGGTTTTGGTTATTACGCAGGTTTAGTAGGTGCATATAATGGTTTTAGATGTTTGGGATTGCGCGATAAATTATTCGAACTACCAAAAGTTGAAATCCTTCCCGACTTGACAGCTGCAAAAGCTGAATTAGATAAAATAACCATTCCCAACATTAAAATTATCTTATCTGGAACAGGAAAGGTAACCAGAGGCGCAAAGGAGATTTTAGATCATTTAAAGATTAAAGAAGTTACCGATGCTAAGTATCTTTCAAAAGAATTTAACGAGCCCGTTTATTGCCTAATAGACGTTTCTGAATACAACAAACGTAAAGACGGCGGTGCTTTTAGCAAGCGTGAATTTTATAAGGATCCTTCGGTTTACGAAAGCGATTTTATGAAATATGCCAAAGTGAGCGATATGTTTATTACAGGTCACTTTTACGGCAACGGAGCGCCTTATCTATTTACACGAGAAGATGCAAAACAGCCTGATTTCAAAATAAACTTAGTTGCAGATGTTTCTTGCGACGTAGATGGACCTATTGCCTGTACTTTGCGAGCCTCTACCATTGCCAATCCTTTTTACGGATACGATCCAAAAACTGAAAGCGAAACTGCTTTTGATGCTCCCGGCGCTATTGCAGTAATGGCGGTAGATAATTTGCCTTGCGAATTGCCGAAAGACGCCAGTATAGGTTTTGGAGAGATGTTTTTGGACCACGTTATTCCCGCATTCTTTAATGGAGATAAAAGTGGAATTTTAGAACGTGCACAAATGACAACTTCAGATGGAAATCTTACCCCTCGATTTTCATACTTACAGGATTATGTAGATACTGGCGAATAGCTATTAACTAATGCGAACATTACCAATATTTGATATTTAAAGAGCCCAAAAAATTAACCGCATTAATTACAGGAGCCGCCTCAGGCCTTGGTTTTGAACTTGCGCTACTTTTGGCGATAGATGGTTACAACCTAATTTTGGTAGATGTTGATACTGAAAAATTACAGCACTCAAAACAGGCGATTTTAAATGCCCATTATTGTGAAATCTATCTGTATTCCTATGATTTAAGTAGAAGCAACGCGGCGAATGAAATATTTGAGGTTCTGGAGGGCGCATCAATAGATGTACTGATTAACAATGCTGGCTTTGGCGTTTTTGGCAGCTTTAACGATACTGATTGGGTTCGTGAAGCCGAAATGCTGAACCTTCACGTTATGACCACCACACATTTAACAAAACTCGTTTTAAAAGGAATGGTGGATCGAGGGAAGGGTAAAATTTTGAATATTTCCTCACTTGCGGGATTTCAGCCCGGGCCGTTAATGTCGGTATATTATGCTTCCAAAGCCTATATTCTTTCTTTTTCCGAAGCCATTGCGAATGAACTTAAAGGCACTGGGGTTACTGTTACCTGCCTGTGTCCAGGACAAACAAAAACCTGTTTTCAGGAGGTGGTATCAAATGGGGTGGGCACTTCAGATTCTGAAAACAAAATCAATTTCAATATGGCTTGCCCAACGGTCGTTGCCGAATACGGTTATAAAGCCATGCAAAAAGGGAAGGTTGTTGCCGTGCCCGGCACACTTAATAAATTACTCTCAAAACTTCCGCGTTTTGTTTCCAGACGTACTGCTACCGCGGTTATAAGGCGTATTCAGGAAAAGAATAGAAAGGTATAGAATGAATGTTTAGTTTTTAATAAAACGCATTCTTTAATGGAGATAAAAGCGGAATTTCAGACCGTGCGCAAATGACTAACTCAGAAGGAAAACTGACGGAAATATTTAGCTATTTACAAGAGTATGTAAACACTTCCGATTAACACTAAATTTTTCCGCGACTAAAATTATATTCTCTTAAGCTCAATAGGTTCTTCCGACTGAATTTTTACTAATGTTTCAAAAAATTGACGCAAAGCGGGATATGCTTCGGTTGAAAAACTTGTGTTGTTGAGCTTTACACTTAGCCTAACGTTTACTTTAGTGCCAGAAACATCGTAAACAACTGAAAGTTCCCCATCATTATTTGGAAGTTTTAATATTTTGTTTTCAGGAGCTTTTACAATCTCATACTGGTCTTTCAAATCTAATGAAACCAGGTAGTTGTTAATGACAGGATACCCAAAGTCAATTGGATATTCACGAGTTTCTTTGGTGAAAGGATTCTCAGTAAAATAGGTTTGAAATAAGAAGGGAAATACAAACAGTTTATCGCCTACTGGTTGCTCGTGTAGCGTAAGCTCATAACTTTCTTTATAAGGTTGTTCCAAATCTGTTTCGTTTTCAATCTGAAGCATAGTGATATTCAAAGCTTCATTGTTGCTCTGCTTTCTTTTTACAATATGTTCTTTTATCACATTGTAGTTTTCACTTCGCTTTGGTACTGAAATATAACCCGTAGAAACTTCATTAACCTTTCCAGAGAATATGCCTTTTTCATTGGCAGACAACTGCATATTTACATAATGCATATTTTTTTCGATAGGGGTAATGGGTTCCCAATAACTTCCTTCTTTAAAATCTAATACACGTCCTTCAATATTTAAAAGTCGAAAAGGTAGCATACCGAACGGCATATATTTATCTGTGGCATCTAGTATGTATTTTGTATTGTTGATGTTCAGAAAAACCACTGCGTAATTAAAATCTGTAAGCACAGGATATTGCTTTGTGGGCTGTGCCCTGTCACGGGTTGCTAAAATCATTATTTTTGGTTCTAAACCAACCGCTTCCAAAGCATTTATAAGCCCTAAATTTATTTCAGAATTATTCCCAGATTTTTTTTCGAAAGCATCTTTTACACGAATATCACTTAAAATTCGTGTTTCTTTATTCCAAGCCATAGTACTCTGAATAAAGTAATAAACTGCCTTCGCGCGTTCAAGTTTATCGGAAATATTCTGAATATTAGTAGGAAGCTGTTCTTCAAAAAAGTTGTTATATTTTAATTGGCGCCCTAAATCTTTATCATATCTAAATTCGCGATCTACATCCTTCCAAGTTTTGGAGTATGCATCTTTGCTTTCATTTAAGTGAACAATATCTCTAAGCTCAAATTTTAAGGAAGGAATGTAATTATTGCCTGAAAGCATGTATTTCTCCTCTTTATAAGCTGGAATGTCTTTCATTGCATACGTAGCCGATTCGCAGTCGCCAGGGACTTTAAAGCCGGGAAGGTGAAAGCAATCTCTAATTATATCTGCGTGATTTACATCCAGCTTTCTTTCGCCGTAAAGCGTTCTATTATACGTGTAATTTCCAGGAATTTCTGTATGTAATTCAGAATATATGGTCGGTATCGAATTCATAAAAGTCCATTCACCAAAGTTGCGTAAATAGGGAGTTTCAACACGATACGTATATTCAAGAATACTACCATCTTGCACGTTCGGAAATGTGAACTTTTTAAGCGACCAATGATCACTTTCATCGGTGTCAAAAATTGCATTATCGCTTACATAGATTTTTGATTTACCGTTGTGCGTAATTGCTTTTAGATTCTTAATGTTTTCACGAACATTGTTTTCGCGGTAGTAAAGAATTTGAACATGGTCGAATTCAAATTTTTTAGCATCGAATACCTTTATTTTTCTATGCACTTCTTTAATGAGCCTTATGTAGCCATCTGATACATCGACAGAATAGTTTCCTCTTTCATAAAGTATCACACCATTTGCCTCTGGATCTAAGGAATAGCTAGTCATAGCGTACTCTTCTGCCATGGGTTCCCCAAAAATATGAGCAGCCTTGGTTTGCGAATAATTAATTGAAAATAAAAGGGAAAACAAAATAATTAGTAACGATTTTAAATTCATTTTATATTTTTTTTAGAATGATTGCTTCTTCTTTCAACATGGTTATCATTGTCCCGAAATATTCCTTTAAAGATTGGTAGGCATCAGACGGAAAACGATAGGCATTCAGTTTCATATTAAAGCGGATGTTGATTTTGCTGCCTTCAGATACATAAGTTACCAAACACTCGCCATCGTCCCCGGGTAATTTTATGCTGCGGCTTTCGGGTAGTTGTTCAACTTTATAAACATCGCCCAAATCTATGGATAGTAAATAGGTATTTGTGAACGGAAAACCGAAATCTATCGGGTAGTTGCGCTCTTTCATTTTGAATGGGTTTTCAGAAATATAGGTTTTGTTGAAAAAAGGATAGAGGAGCACTTTGTCGCCCACCGTTTCGGGTTCTATAGAAATGTTGTAGTTTTCTTTCAGCGGTTTTTCAATTGCGTTGAGGTCTTCCACTTGGTATTCTTCAATTTCTATTCCTGCTTTATCATTTTCTTGGGTTATAATATACTCTTGAAGTGTACCGTCTTCAATAATGCTTCGTTTCTTTAAACCGATGTAGCCATAGCTAGCTTGACTCACTTTCCCAATAAAATCTCCATTTGCATCGGCGGTTATTTGAGCGTTTGCGTAATGTATGTTTTGTTTAAAAGGTTCAATAGGCATCCAATAACTCCCGTTTTTGAAATCCATCACGCGGCCTTGAATATTTAGCGCATGAAAAGGAAGTACTGCAAATGGTGTTTGTTTGTTGGTGGCGTCAAGTAAAACTCTTTCGTTGTTAATCATTAATACCGCCAAAACATAATTGAAGTTTGAAAGAACTGGGTATAATTCTGTTGGCGAACCATTTTCACGAGTTGATAGGATCATAGGTTTGGCGTATAATCCTGCTGCCTCAAGTGCATTTATTAGTGAAAGGTTAATGGCCGCTACACTTCCCAGTTTTTCATCAAAAGCGTCTTTTACTTTAATTTCATAATTAAAATATCTGCCATTCCAAGTATATCTTTCTTGTATAAATTTATAAACAGCTTTTGCACGCAGCATTTTATCCGGAATATTTAGGATTTCATTTGGGAGTTTTCTTTTAAAATAATTTTTCTGAGTTAATTGGTCTCCAAAATCTTCATCATTCTTAAAGCGTTCATCTACATCTTTCCAATTTCGAGTAAACACTTGTTCTTTCCAATCAACACTAAAACTTTTGAAAGACAATGGTTCATAAACAAGTCTCGATACGTAATTTTTTTTGGCAAGCATGTAATCTTCCTCGATAAAGGAGGGGGTATTTTCCATGGCGTATAGATGCACCTCAGAATCAACCTTGCCATTATAATTTGGTAACGAAAACCCATTCTGTTTTAATGACTTGTTTTTTATAGCCAATTCTTGAGGCCCGTACAGGATACGGTTATATTTGAAATTTACGGGCAGTACGGTTTGAAATAAGCTATAGATTGTGGGTAGTTCATGTTGAAATTCCCATCCATTCAAATAATAAAAATACGGTGTTACAATGGTATACCTATATTCTAAAATACTTCCATCTTGTACATCTGGAAAGGTGAATTTTAGTGTCTTTATGGAACTTGTTTCCTGTGTTTTGAAGAATCCGCTTTCTGGTACTTTGCTTTGTTTTGAACCATTATGGGTTATGGCTTCATATTCTACAACTTCCTCATTGTTCCATTTCCTTCCATCAAAAAAAGCGATCTCTACATCGGTAAAATCAAACTTTTTTGCATCTAGCACCTTTATTTTCCTATAGAATTCCTTCACAAGATAAATCCCGAAACCAACGGACTTAACATAATAATTGCCAGATTCATACAAAATCACCCCAGAGGCATCGGGTTCAGGCTTGTATATTTTTAATGCCAAATCTTGTTTGGTGGGTTGGCCAAAACTTTCAAAACGCGGAGTTTGTGCGTGAAGGCAAAAAATGTTAACAATAAAAAGTAGGAATATGCACTTTTTTATTCGCATTTTTAAAATTATAAATTGTGTTTCTTTCGCAAATTAAAATAATTATCGGAATCGTGAAATCATATTTTTAATCTCTATAAAGAAATTTTCCAAAGACCCAATATGCCAACTTCAGAAATAGTCCGATGGAAATTGTAAACAACCACGCTTCAATATGTATGAGTGGGTTCGTAAATATTTCAAAAACATCCATAAAAAGATGGTCTGGTTTATGAAGAATGTCCCACGAATTCCACCGTAAAACGCGGCCTAAATAGATTCCGAAACCAACTAGAAAAGGAAGGATAGCTGTAAAAACTGAAATTGTTTTTCTGCTGAAATGTCTAGAAAGCACTTCTTTAATATCGTTCACCGAAAACAAGTAAAACGCAATGCCTGTAATTGAAAATATGGCAATCATTAACGCGTCAAAACCAATCCATTCTGTAGGGCTTAAACGCAAGTGGATAAAGTCTGTTATTAAATAGGGTGCATTCGGAAGAAAAAGCAGCCACAGTAAAAGCAGCGAATAGAGCTTGTATTTTTTTAACGGTGCACGAGTTTTTACATACATAGAAATAAAAAGCGGAATCATTGCCAGAAATAAATTCCACGCTAGAAAAAAATAGAAAAAAGAATGTGTGCTTTTTGAGCGAATGGCAAGCAGAAAAACACACAAAACTGTTAGCGAAATAAGCGGAAACAGCATATTAAAACGATCAAAGAGAAATGTTTTTATTGTCTTCATTTTTAGTAAAAGTTTTTTCGATTAATAGAATAAGTAGAAAGCCAATTAAATACGCTAGAAGATCCCAAGGGTCAAATACCGAACCCAAAATTGTTAGCATTATTTCAGATTTGATATTTAGTTTTTCAGCAAGCTTAAAAAGCTGTAATAGTTCTACGAAATAAGCAAACGCCAAAACGGCAATTGCAATTTTGAGAACATTGTTTTTGATGAAAATTTTCAGAAACGAATACAGAAGTAGTATCACCAAAACATCTCCTAAAAAACCTCTTATAAATGGATTGAAGTGAAAAATTGCAATGCCGATTTCTATAAAGAGTAGTAGAAGCGTACTGTATAAATAGTTGTTTCTAAAAATGCTCATTTTGTAAATGTTGATTATAACCTCACAGTCTCAAAAGCCCGTGAGGTTTAGTTATAGTTTTTAAATATTAGCTTTCATTGCTCCAATCAATTTTTCGAGAAGCGAACATAATTATTGCTAAGATTAAGAAAAGTCCGACACTTCCCACTAGCAGAGCATAATTTTCTAACTGAATAATTACATATATAAAACCGTACAACGAGACCAAAGATCCGCAAATAAGTAGGGGAAATTTAAACCCTTTTATAATGGCGCGGGAGTAAACAGTAATCAATGCGAGCACCGCAAAAGCCGCAATAGAATACGCCTTAAAGAAATTGCTGTGTTCCGAAATAGAAATAAGCAGTGTATAAAACATTACTAAGGCCAAACCTATCATTACATACTGAAACGGATGGATGTATATTTTGCTAACTATTTGTATCAACAAAAACACCAGCAGGGTTAAACCAATTACCAAAAAACCATATTTTGCGGTACGTTCACTTTTTTGGTATTCGTCAACGGGAATTATGAGTTTGGTTCCAAAAGCAGAGGATGAAAGATTGGGGAGGTGTCCAAAAAACGATTGCTCAAACTGTCGGTTTATTTGCAATACGCGCCAAGAGGCCGTAAAACCGTCTTTACTAATTTCCTTATTAGTGTCTTCGGGTAAAAAGTTGCCGTCAAAACTAGGGGAGTGCCAGTTAGATTTCATAGTGGCGTCGGTTTCTTTTCCGATGGGCAAAAACTTCAGACTTTCGCTTCCATTAATTTTTAAGTTGAAGGAAAAAGGTTGCGATTCAGCAAATATGGCTTTTGCGTTTGGAATGTAATTACTTTGAATAGTATTAAGTCGTTCTTTTGAATATTGCGGGGTCATCGTTAGGGTTTCTGAAGCTATATTCACAACTGGAGTGGTCTTTATTCCCTTTAAATTTGAAGTTTTCAAAAGTACTGTAGCTTTTTCCCACAGTATATTTTCCTCAAGAATGTCTGTGTCTGAAAAATCTACTTTTGGAAATTTCCCTTTTACGTCAATTGCAGCAGTAAAAACCACAGATTCGTAAATACTTCTATTAAGCGGTTTTGTTTCAACTTGAGAGTTGATGTCTAATTTGTCTGGTAAAAAGTAGGCATATTCTATTGTTTCCTTCGTTTTTGTGAAATAAGAACTGCTTTTTTCGTTAAAGATTTTTTCTTCGGAAATTATTTTATAGGGAACTTTTACGATGGGACCGGAGAGAAGCACCTCGTTTCCCCACTTCTCGTTAATCTCGCGAACAACGGCTTCCTGCCTGCTGGCTCTTTCGTAGATAAGAGATTTTACAAATTCAAGCGGTATTAATAATACCAATAATAAAAACCCAACCACCAACATTCTTGCGGTGATGGAGTTTCGCATCCAATTGTTGAATTTACTTTTTTTCTGTTCCATAATTTTTGTTTGTAGAGTGAATAGTTAATTTGAAAGTACTTTGTATTTCAAAGCAAATAGGTAAAAAAATATTTATTGCTTTATCAGTCTCCCATCAGGGTTTAGGGCGCTGAATTAGTTTTTCAAGTGCTTCAATATGTTTTTTGAATTCTGCTTTGCCAAGTTTGGTGGTACTGTAACTAGTATTTGGTTTTCTGCCTACAAAACTTTTTTCAACCAAAATATATTCGGCTTGCTCAAGTGCTTTAATATGGCTGGCAAGGTTACCATCGGTAACATCCAGCAACTCTTTAAGGCGGTTAAAATCTGCATCCTCGTTAACCACAAGTATGCTCATAATACCCAGCCGGATACGATGGTCAAAAAGTTTATTTATGTTGTCTATTATGCCCACTTAGTTTTTTCTTTCTTTAAGATACATAATGCTTCCGTAAATAATGTGGAACAATCCAAAGCCCAATAACCAAAACCAAAAGCCATAACCCGGAAGAGCGGCACAGAAAAGTCCGATAATTATTTGGGCATACCCCAGATATTTTACATTTCCAATGGTGTATTTTGAAGCATTTACTAACGCGAGTCCGTAAAAAATAAGCATCAGCGCAGCGGTGAGCCCGTAGTGTTCGCTATTGATTTTTATTAGAATATAAATCCCACCGGTTGCCGATGGAATTAGAAAGTTCAATAGGAGTCGGCGTGTTGTTGCGTCCCAAATTTTCTCGTTGTTTTTATTGGCTTTTCGGGTGGTTAAGAGGAAAGCCGTTACTATGCTTAGTATTGCCACCAATGCTAGAAGTGCCACAAGAAGTTTAAAATCTAAACTATTAATGGCAATATATTCGCCCGGAGCCGGGAAAAGGTATACATAAGCAATTGCAGCGCCAACAATTGCGTAGAGACCTGCAAAAATTCCAGAGAGTCCGCTCAGTGAAATAAACCGTGACGATCGGTTCATTAAATTTTTAATCTCACTGATATCTTTTAAATAATCTTGCTCACTCATAATAAAGTACTTTGAAAAACAAAGTAAATGCAAAAATGTTTCATAGCCAAATTAATTTAGAAAATATTGTTACGCACGATTTTAGAACTATTAAAAAGAAAGAATTATCCTACAAAACAAAAAGGGGAAAACCCCTTTTAAATTCAGGCATTTTCCTCTTGACTAATGCGGGACTTCTTCGCATCTTTACATTATTAAATTAATTGGGGAGTTAATTTAAAATAATGGTAAAAAGCTGTTTCTTTTTAGAAGCAGCTTTTATCTTTTAAAGATATTGTAAATTTTGAAAAGAGGGAAAACCCTGTAGGAAAAACAGGAAATTTCCTATTGCCTAGTGTTTTTTTAAGAGCGATATTTATATGCTTATAAAATAATGGTATTATAAAGTATTGAAATAATGAATATTGCCCTTAACTGAAAAGTTTATTTTTCCTATCAATTATTTAGCCTATTTTATATTTATAGACTTTTTTTTAGCCAAAGCGCCCTGCCATTTACGAATGGCAGGGCGCTTTATTTTTTTTGTAACTTCACTTTGTGAAACCAGCTGCTGTATATATTTTAGAAAAACCAGAACCCTTCCGCGCTATATTATTGCATTTGCAGGCAACGATAGAAAATATTATTCATGAAACAGAACTTTTGTACAAATGGAAAATGCCTTTCTTTTATATTGAGAACAATCCGTTTTGTTATCTCAATTTTTCAAAAAAATATGTTGATTTGGTTTTTTGGCATGGCACCCATTTAACGCAGCATACAGAAGTTTTGGTTTCTGAAGGACGAAAACACATGAAATCCCTTCGTTATAAAACATTGGAAGGAATAGATCAACAAGTCTTAAATGATGTTCTTTCGGAAGCTTATTCTTTACGCGATAGAAAGTATTATAAATGATTAATCGTTTTGCGAATTGCTACAAGATCTGTCAATAGTTTGTCAAGCAGGTTTAAATTCAGCATATTGGCGCCATCGCTTTTTGCATTTGCGGGGTCGAAATGGGTTTCAATAAAAATTCCATCTACGCCAGTTGCAATTCCAGCTCTCGCAATTGTAGAAATCATTTCGGGTCTTCCTCCAGTAACACCTGCACTTTGATTGGGTTGTTGTAAACTGTGGGTTACATCTAAAACTACAGGAGCGTATTGTTTCATTGTTGGAATTCCACGAAAATCTACAATCATATCTTGGTAGCCAAACATAGTTCCACGATCGGTAATTACCACTTGTTGGTTATTGCAGTCCGTTACTTTTGTAACAGCGTGTTTCATACTTTCCGGACTCATGAATTGCCCTTTTTTCAAATTCACCACTTTTCCGGTATTCGCAGCGGCAACCACTAAATCTGTTTGACGCACTAAAAACGCTGGGATTTGCAAAACATCTACATATTCTGCAGCCATTGCGGCATCGCTTACTTCGTGAATATCTGTTACAGTGGGAACATCAAAAGTTTCAGAAACCTTTCGTAATATTTTTAAGGCTTTTTCATCGCCAATTCCTGTAAAGCTATCAATCCGGCTTCGGTTTGCTTTTTTAAAACTTCCCTTGAAAATAAAGGGGATTTCGAGCTTATCGGTAATTTTCAAGATCTTTTCAGCAATCTGCATTGCCATTTCTTCGCTTTCAATAGCGCAGGGGCCAGCGAGGAGAAAAAAGTTATTGGAGGTTGTGTGTTTTATTTTTGGGATTAGGTTTAGTTGCATCGTAAAAGCTTATTTTAATACAAAGGTAGTTAAAAGCATCATTCACTCAACTTTGAAAAACCAATAGAGTGTTTAAGAAGAATTAATCTTTTAAAATTTTAATTGTTTGTGAATTTCCATTTTCACCTTCAATCCTTAAAAAGTAAACTCCCGATTCTGCTTTGGAAATGTCGATTTGGTTGTTCTCTGAAGTTATTTCAACCAATTGCCCCAAAATATTAAATACTGAAACTTTTGAAATAGGTTGTTTTGCTTTTATATAAAGCACACCATTTGTTGGATTTGGATAAACCTGGTAGTTGGAAACTTCGTTTTCTGAAATGCCCAAGGTACTATTTGTATACCAAGCTAACTTGTTGTCGCCAATGGAAGCGGTGGTAATATCTAGCCAGCCATCGCCGTTAAAATCTGCCGCTGCGGCATCCTTTGGAAAATCCACCTCTGTGTTAACGGATTGTCGAGCGCTAAAGGTGCCTAATCCGTCCTCGTTTTTTTTCCAAGCAACGAAGTTTATGTTACTGTTCCAAAGAAGCATATCATTATCGCCATCGTTATCAAAATCGTAAAATTCATACAAGCCTATATCATTCATCAGAAATTGTAGAGGGCCAAAACTTCCCGAATCATCCAAATTTTCGAGCCAGTCCGTCCCATAACTTGAGTTGTCATCTATCCAGGTAATTATTACATCTTTTTTACCGTCAGTATTTATATCGGCATATTGAAATTCAACAATATTAGTTCCGCCAGACTGTACCCAATTAAATTGGTGAATAATTTGCATTGGGCCAAGGCTTGCATTACCCATATTTTTATACCAAAAAATTTTTCCTTGACTATAGATAAATTCTGTGGCAAGAATATCTAAAAGCCCATCGTTATCTATATCTTCCAATGCAATTTTCGCAAATTCATTTGGGTTGTCTATCAATAAATTTTCTGGGCCAAAGGTGCCTTGTCCATCTATATTTTCATACCAAACTACCCATCCTGTAAAAGTATCTGTTAGCGTCGCCAATAAATCTAAATCGCCATCATTGTCCATATCGATTGAATTTACAGTACCTATAAAATCTTCTTCCATTAATATTTGTACTGCTCCAAAATTACCCGCTCCATCAAGGTTTTCAACCCACACCACCTGCCGAGGATTATTTCTTAAGTAAAGAATATCTTTATCTCCGTCACTATCTAAATCCACAAAGTCTACGGAAAGATATGAGGCACTTGTTCCTTCAATCACATTTTCGCTTCCGAAGTTTCCAGCACCATCAAGATTTCTATACCAACTAAGTTCGTATGTTTCACCCGAAGCGGTTAAAATATCAACAAACCCATCATTGTCAATATCAAAGGGAATGGATAAATATGGTTTTTCAGTAACTGTAGAAATAATCTGTTGTTGGCCAAACCGCTGCGCAAACCCAGAAATAGTCCAAAAGATTGAAAGTGTGAAAAGTAGAAATATTTTCATATTAATAGATTTAGAATAAATATATCGTTTTTATTTGATAAAATTAAATCACAACTTTTACTTCTAATCCACTTAGAAACACTACTTTTGCACCCTCTTAAAAAAGGAGTAGCTTTATGAAAATCAAAAACATCGCAATTATTGCACACGTTGATCACGGTAAAACCACCTTGGTTGATAAAATCATGCACCACTGTAGTATTTTTCGTGAAAACGAAAATACTGGAGATCTTATCTTGGATAACAATGACTTGGAGCGTGAACGCGGTATTACTATTACTTCAAAAAACGTTTCAGTAATATATAAGGACACTAAAATTAATATTATCGATACCCCTGGTCACGCCGATTTTGGTGGAGAAGTAGAGCGTGTATTGAATATGGCAGATGGTGTTTGTTTGTTGGTAGATGCCTTTGAGGGGCCAATGCCACAAACACGCTTTGTGCTTCAAAAAGCAATCTCACTTGGCTTGAAACCTTGTGTGGTTATTAATAAAGTAGATAAAGAAAACTGTACACCAGAAGAGGTGCACGAAGCTGTTTTCGATTTAATGTTTGAATTAGGTGCCGAAGAATGGCAACTAGATTTCCCAACCGTATACGGTTCTGCAAAGCATAACTGGATGAGCGACGATTGGAAAAAACCAACAGATAACATTGAACCTTTATTAGATATGGTTTTGGAACACGTTCCAACTCCAGTATTTGAAGATGGAACTGTGCAAATGCTAATTACTTCATTAGACTTTTCATCATTTACAGGACGTATCGCTATCGGTCGTTTGCAACGTGGAACTTTGAAAGAAGGTATGCAGATTGCACTTGTTAAGCGCGACGGAAAAATAGTAAAATCTAAAATAAAAGAACTTCATATTTTTGAAGGTTTAGGCCGTAAAAAAGTTACTGAAGTACAAGCAGGAGATATTTGCGCTTTGGTTGGCTTGGAAGGTTTTGAAATTGGTGATACTGTTGCCGATGTAGAAAACCCAGAAGCATTGCAAACCATCGCTATTGATGAGCCTACAATGAGTATGCTTTTCACTATTAACGATTCGCCTTTCTTCGGAAAAGACGGAAAGTTTGTTACATCACGCCACATTAGAGAACGTCTTGAAAGAGAATTGGAGAAAAACCTTGCATTGCGTATGCAATCAACCGATAGTGCCGATAAGTTTTTGGTATTCGGTCGTGGGGTTTTGCACCTTTCTGTTTTAATCGAAACGATGCGTCGCGAAGGTTACGAATTGCAAATTGGACAGCCACAAGTTATCATCAAGGAAATTGATGGTGTTAAATGTGAGCCTGTTGAAGAAATGACTATCGATTTACCTGAAGATGTAAGTGGAACCGCTATTAATATGGTGACTATCCGTAAAGGTGAAATGATAAGTATGGAAGGAAAAGGCGATAGAATGATTTGCAAATTCCTTATCCCTTCTCGTGGAATTATCGGTATGCGTAATCAACTATTGACTGCAACTGCTGGTGAAGCAATTATGACACACCGTTTTCTTGAATACCAACCTATGAAAGGTGGAATTCCAGAAAGACAAAATGGAAGTTTGGTTTCTATGGAGCTAGGTTCTGCAATTCCTTATTCTATTGATAAATTGCAAGACAGAGGCCGTTTCTTTGTAAATCCGAACGAGGATATTTATGAAGGTCAGGTTATTGGTGAAAACACACGTCAGGATGATATGGCGGTGAATATAACTAAAACCAAAAAAATGTCGAATGTACGTTCTTCGGGAGCTGACGATAAGGCAAAAATTATTCCAGCTGTTAAGTTTTCTTTGGAAGAAGCATTGGAATACATTCAAAAAGATGAATACGTAGAGGTAACGCCACATTTCTTAAGACTTCGAAAAATACATTTGAAGGAAGCAGACCGTAAGCGTAACAAGATATAATTAACGATGTAGGACTTTTAGACGTAAGACGTAGGACTAAAAAAAAATGATTAAAATTAGGTTTCATTTTTTTGGTCTTGTGTCTTACGTCCTTTAGTCTTAAGTCTTTTTTCAAAAAGAAACTCGGCTTTCAATCCATTAAACTCGGCGTTTTTTAGTTTATTTGTGGTCGCTTAACGGCAAAATAGTAAAAAATAATAGGTATGAATTTTCTTTATTTCGATCCAGGGTTAGGAGCCATGATAGTACAAGCAGTAGTGGCAGCAGCAGCTGGCATTTTGCTTTTCTCAAAAGGTGTTATGTATAAGGTGAAATCTTTCTTCGGAATGGTAAAAGAAGAGGAAGATACTTACGATTCAATTGATGTTGAAGAGCAAGACACTGATAAAGATGACGAAAAAAGCTAACGCACACCAAGCCTCATTCCGCGATCCTTCCGGATACATGTTTTATGATGGAAAAACCCTGAGAAGGGCCATCAAACCTATTTATTTTCCGCAGTACAATAAGTTGAAAGACAGTGGTTTCTTCAAAAACCTTATTGCTAATAACTTGCTTATTCCTCATGAAGAAACGTCCGCTTCTTCAGAAGAAATTATTATTACTCCTCAAGAAATTCCTTTTATTACAAACCCATACGAATGGAGCTTTGAGCAGTATAAACACGCGGCACTTCACACCTTAAAAATTCAAAAATACGCGCTTTCAAAAGGTTTTATTTTGAAAGATGCTTCTGCATACAATATTACTTTTCACAACGGGAAACCTATTTTTATAGATACACTTTCTTTCGATTTTTACGAAGAAGGTACGCCTTGGCGCGCATACAAACAATTCATCACGCATTTTTTAGGACCGCTAGTTTTGGCGAAATATCACGGCACCGAAATTTTTAAAATGATGCAAACGCACATTGACGGAATTCCGGTGAAATTGATTTCTTCTTTATTGCCTTCCAGAACTAAATTGAGTTCGGTAATTTATCCAAACATTCACTTGCTTGCAAAAATGGAAAGTAAGCACAGCGAAGACTACAAAGCCGAAACTAAAATTGCGATACTTTCCAAAAAATCACAAGAAAATATTATTGAAAGCCTTTACGATTATATTAAAGGTTTAACGCTGAAAGAAGCCAGCGAATGGGGTGATTACTACGATAAAACAAATTACGACGAAACTGCTTTTGAAGCCAAAAAAACGCTGATAAAAGAGTGGATAAAGCCATTGGCACCACAAAAATTGATTGATGTTGGCGGTAACGACGGCACTTTTGCACGCACAGTTATTGACAGTGTTCCGCATATAATTGTTACCGATATTGATAGTAACGCCGTCGATTATAATTACAAGCAAGTGCAGCAAAACAAGGAAACTAATATGTTGCCTTTTGTGTGCGATGTTTTGCAACCAGCGCCCGGTATTGGCTTCAATAATACAGAACGCAACTCTTTAATAGAACGCTTGGCAGAATATGCGCCAGACGTTACTATGGCCTTGGCATTGATTCATCATATTACACTTTCTGGAAATGTGCCTTTTGAAAAATCGGCTGAATTTTTCGCGTCTTTTTCGAAGAATTTAATCATTGAATTTCCAACTCGCGACGATTCTTGGGCGCAATCGTTGTTAGTTCGCAAGCGTGAATTTATAAACCATTTCGATTTTTACAATGAAATGGAGTTTGAAAAAGGCTATTTACAATACTTCACCCTTGAAAAAAAGGAAACGGTAAAAGGCACAAAACGTTTGCTATATTTGTTGAAAAACAAGAATCTTGAAGCCTAAAAAAAGTATTCTAGGAAAGCATTTTCAAAATATTTCGCAAAACCCTGTTTTAATCGCACTTGGGGTTGGTTTGTATCCTTTAGTTTTTTACTATTCCCGCAACTTCGGAATGATTAATTCTTGGGAACAATTCGGGTATTTTTTGCTTCTTTTTATAGTACTTCCAATTGTTTTCTTTTCCGTGTTGAAGTGGTTTTCATCGTTCACATTTACTTCAAAATGGGGTAAATTTATGCTTCCGTTTTTCAGTATTTTCATATTTCTATTTTACATCAAAATCATTTTGTACGCCGCTATTGAGCGTAAAATTATATTGGGAATTTTTATTGTTTCCGCACTGATAGCCTATTTTCTGTACAAACATTTCAAAAAGTGGATTTTGCTTCAGTTAATTTTAGCGGTTATTGGGTTTGTAGGTTTAATACCAATGCTGTTTAAATATCTTAATTATTCTTCAGATTGGATGCAGCAACCCGACAATATTGAAGAAGTTGTTTTTCAGAAAAAGCCAAACATTTACTATATTCAGCCCGATGGTTACGCTAGTTTTTCTGAAATGAAAAGTGATTATTATAAAGTAGATAATTCAGATTTCAATGCATTATTGGCTAAAAACAGCTTTAATAATTACCCCGATTTTCGAAGTAATTATATTACAACTATTACATCAAACAGCGCTACGCTTATGATGAAGCACCATTACTACAATAATGGAAAGGACTATTCTGAAATGCTAAACGCCCGGAAAAATATTATCACAGAAAACCCGGTGCTTTCTATTTTTAAAAACAATGGTTACAAAACGCACTTTATTACGGAGCATCCCTATTTATTGGTGAATCGCCCAAAAGTGGGGTTCGATTTTGTCAATTTTAATTATGGCGAAATACCGTATATCACCACTGGTTTCAATGTTAAAAGAGAAGTTTATCCAGATTTAGAAAATGCAATTGCCGCTAAAAAGGACGGTGGAAATTTCTTCTTTATTGAAATCTTTGAGCCCAGTCATATTTCCACAACAAAGGAAGCGTCGAAAGGAAAAGAAGCAGAGCGGGAGCAGTGGATTGAAAAGCTACAAGTGGCCAATAGCAAAATTGAAAAAATGGTAACTCTTATTTCCGAAAAAGACCCGGAAGCTTTGATCATGATTATGGCCGACCACGGTGGTTTCGTGGGCTTAGATTATACCCGCCAAGTTTACACGAAAACCACAAATCCCGAGATAATTTATACTACTTTTGGAGCTATGCTGGCTATAAAATGGCCCGATGGTGAAGCACCCGAAATAGATTCACATTTAAAAAGTTGTGTGAACGTTTTCAGGATTTTGTTCTCCTATTTAAGCAATGATCAAAAATATTTGCAGCATTTAGAAGCGGATGGCAGCTACCTTATTTTAAAGGAAGGAGTCAAGCCGGGCGTATATAAATGCATTGACGATAGCGGAAATATAGTGTCTAAAAAAGTATAAATTCATAAAAACTTAATGAGTAATTTCTTGGTAAAATACTTCAAAGGAAATTTTAATCCGTTGCTCACGGGTCTAATTTGTGGATTTTATCCGCTAGTTTTTTATTTTTCGAATAACTTTTCGGCTATTAATTCGTGGGAGCATTTAGGATTTTTTCTACTGTTTTTTATTGGTATTCCAGTCGTTGTTTTTTCGATCGCTTCGTTAGTCTTCAAATATTCTGAAACACTTTCAAAATATAAAACTCATATACTTTTTGTACTGATAATTATGACTGTGGCTACGCTTATGTCGCAAGCAATGTATCTTACAATTAAAAAGAAAATGCTTTTGGGACTGCTGATTGTTTCAATTTTGGCAGCTTGGAAATTACACGCACATTTTAAAAAATTACTTGTTATAATTCTGTTGATGAGTATTCTCCCAACGATCACTTGCATTATAAAAATTGTGGAGCACGAGCAGCAAATGAAGTGGACGCAGTTACCAGATTCTATTACAGAAACTACATTTAAAACTACTCCAAATATTTATATGATTCAGCCAGACGGCTACGTAGGGCGAGATATGATGGAAAGTGAATTGTATCATTTTGACAATCCATTTTACGGTTGGTTGGAAAATAATGGTTTTAAGATTTATAATAATTTCCGAAGTAATTATCCAGCTAGTTTAACCTCCAATTCATCGCTTTTTTCAATGAAGCAACACCGTTTTGGACAGGTGCTTTTTCCATCGATTGATATGCCGAATTCGCGCGATCTAATTGCTGGAGACAACTCCGCCATTGCAACTTTACGGAACAATGGGTATAAAAATTTCTTCATCGTTCAAGACGAATATTTTCAGCAAAATCGCCCAAAAGCGAACTACGATTATTACAATTTAAATACTGATGAAATACCATATTTTAGCAACGATAATAATGTGAAAAAAGTAGTTTTTGACGATCTAAAAGCTGCAATGGATACGGTAGAAATCGACGGTCCCAAGTCTTTCTTTGTGGAAAAATTGTTGCCGCATCACATACATTTTGCAGCTTCAAAAGAGGAGGAGCGCGATACGTATATTGAAAAAATTAAAGAGGTTAATAGCTGGTTGGAAAACACGGTAAATTATATTTCTGAGAAAGACCCGAATGCAATTATTGTAATTTTAGCTGATCACGGTGGTTGGGTTGGTTTAGGAAGTTACCCAGAAATGTTTTCAACCACAGATGCAAATCAAATACATTCCACTTATTCTACTTTGGCAGCCATAAAATGGAACGGAAATTTGGTAGAAGGAATGGATGCTGAATTGAAAAGCAACGTAAATGTATTTCGAGTGCTATTTTCAATTTTGAGCGAAAATTCTGAGTATTTGAAATATTTGGAAGATGATTCGAGTTATAACCTACAGAATGGCACTGTTTCAAAATCTGTGAGGGCAGTAATTGACGACAGTGGAAAAGTGATTGCAAATTAAAACCGAAACTAGCGAATTGGATAATTACAACATAGAAAAATATCAACCATCGCAAAAAACTGTGTGGGACAGCTTTGTAAAAGAAGCAAAGAATGCTACGTTTTTGTTTCAGCGGGATTTTATGGACTATCATTCCGAAAGGTTTACAGACCATTCGTTGTTGGTTTTTAAAGGCGAAAAGTTGGTTGCGATACTTCCTGCAAATATCTCGGGTGCCGAGCTACTTTCGCATCAAGGTTTAAGTTATGGCGGACTAGTTTTAAGTAAGAAAGCCACTTTCGAAGAAATTTTGCCGATTTTCAAAAACATACTTACTTTTCTGAATAATGAGGGAATAGATGTATTAAGGCTGAAAATGCTTCCAAAAATTTATCATCAATTACCAAGTGACGAAATTCAATATCTACTTTTTTTAATCAAAGCCACATTAACACGTAGCGATTTAACCAGCTGTGTTGATTTCGAAAACCGTTTGAAAATTAAATCTTCAAATCGCTTACGCGGAATAAAAAAAGGAGTCAAAAATGAATTGGAGATTAGGGAAGAAGCAAATTTCGCACCTTTTTGGAACGAAGTTTTGGAGCCTAATTTAGAACAAATTCACAATCAAAAACCTGTTCATTCTTTAGAAGAAATTGTGTTACTGCAATCTCGCTTTCCTGAAAACATCAAACAATTCAATGTTTATAAAGGCGAAAAAATTGTAGCCGGAACCACCATTTTTGAATCGGCTACTGTAGCACACGCCCAATATATTTCGGCAAACGAAATTGGGAAACAAACAGGTGGTTTAGATTTTCTCTTTAATCATTTATTGGAGCATTTTTCGCATAAAAGATATTTCGACTTTGGCATCAGTAACGAAGCGCAGGGAATGCAAGTGAACAAAGGGCTTTTAAACTGGAAAGAAAGCTTCGGCGGGAGAAGTATTGTTCACGACTTTTATGAAATTAGAACGGAGAACCATCACCTTTTAAACGACGTATTTATATGATTCCCTTTTTAGATTTGAAAGCAATCAACCAGCGTTTTGAAGCGAAATTTCAAAATGAATTCCAACAATTTTTGGATTCTGGTTATTATATTTTAGGAAATCAGGTTAAGCTATTTGAAGCCAATTTTGCGCGCTATTGCGGAACAACTTATTGCATAGGCCTTGGAAACGGTTTGGACGCACTGCGGTTGATTTTAGAGGGTTATAAAATACTTGGGAAGCTAGAAGAAAATGATGAAGTGCTGGTGGCTTCAAATACATATATTGCAACAATTTTAGCAATAAAACAGGCGGGTTTAAAACCAGTTTTGGTAGAAGCAGATTTCGATAATTATAATTTCGATATAACTTCACTTAAAAATTCTATTTCCAAAAAAACAAAAGCGATAATGCCCGTTCATTTATACGGCCAGCTTTCGCCAATGGAGGAGATTTTGAAATTTTCCAGTGAAAAGAATTTGTTAGTTATTGAAGATGCGGCACAAGCGCACGGAGCAAAAAATGAAGTTGGCAAAAGCGCAGGAAATTTAAGCGATGCTGCGGGTTTTAGTTTTTATCCCTCTAAAAACCTCGGAGCTATGGGAGATGGGGGAGCAGTAACTACTAATGACAAGGCTTTAGCCGAAGTAATTCACAAGCTTAGAAATTACGGCACTTCAACAAAATACGTCAACGAATATTTAGGTTTTAACTCTAGACTGGATGAGTTGCAAGCAGCATTTTTGAATGTAAAATTGCCAACGTTGGATGCTGATAACGAAAACCGAAGAGAAATTGCGAAAAGGTACATTTCTGAAATAAAGAATGAAAAAATCGTACTTCCGAAGTACGATAGCAGTGAAAATCACGTGTTTCATCTTTTTGTGGTTCGCGTAAAAAATAGGAATGCTTTTATAGATTATTTGGACAGAAATGGAATCGGTCATTTAATACATTACCCAATTCCACCGCACAGACAACAGGCACTTTCAGAGTTTTCACAGTTAAGTTTTCCAACTACCGAAATAATACACAACGAGGTAATAAGTATTCCTATGAGTCCGATAATGACAAAAGAAGAAGTAACAAAAGTGATTTCAATTTTAAATCTTTACTAATTGAAAGTTCCACAATTCATAAAAGGAAATTTACTCTTAAAGATGACTTCTTTAAACGCCGGTGTTATTGGCGTTAGGTTGTTTATTTCCCTTTTTATTCAGCGATTATTGGCTGAAATGGTTGGAGAAGCTGGAATCGCAAAAATCGGTTCCCTCCGTAACCTTTTGGAAATGCTTAGCTCATTTGCATCTGTGGGTATTTTCAGTGGCGTTGTAAAATACGTTGCCGAATATAAAGATGATAAAGAGCAGCTTCAAAAATTGTTTTCTACCACTTTTGTTTTTACCACTGTAGGTACAATTGTAGTTTCCACAGTCCTGTTTTTTGGTTCAAGCTATTTAAGCACTACTATTTTCGACTCTCCAGATTATATATACCTTATAAAACTTTTGGCCGTAATTGTGCCATTTATAAGTATGTATCGCATCTTTAATGGGATAGTCAACGGGCTTTCGCGTTATAAAAAATTGGCTGGAATAGATCTTTTCAGTTATATTTTGAGTGCTGTTTTAACAGTGGTTTTATTGCTTAACAACAATATTGATGGCGCACTTGTTGCCATCGCTATTACTCCCGCATTACAGTTTTTTGTATTGCTTTTCATTTTTATAAAAGTACTTCGGGAATACGTTCAGTTTTCCAAACTTTCTTTTAAAATGCCGATGGCCAAAGGGTTGTTGGCTTTTTCATTAATGTCTTTTTTCTCTACGGTTTTGTTGAACTATGTTGAAATTGATATTCGTGTTATGATTCAAAATCGCATCACAATGTCCGATGCGGGAATTTGGACCGCGATGACCAATATTTCAAAAAATTACATGGTTTTTTCGAGTGCCATTTTTACGCTGTATGTGCTTCCAAAGTTTGCAGGAATTCACAATAAAACTGATTTTAAAGCAGAACTTTTCAATATCTACAAAACATTACTACCACTTTTTGCTGTTGGGATGTTGCTGCTTTTCTTTTTACGAGATTACGTAATCCAAATTATTTATCCAGATTTTGTGGCAATGGCGCCCCTTTTCAAATGGCAATTGTTGGGCGATTTTGTGCGTTTGGCAGCTCTGGTTTTAGGGTATCAATTTTTAGCTAAAAAAATGGTGCGAAATTTCATATTTTCAGAATTACTTTCACTTGCAGTTTTTTATGGTTTTGCCTATTATTTAGCTGGAATTTACGGCATTGAAGGCGTAGTAATGGCGCACTTTATACGATATGTAATTTACTTTTTTGTGGTATTCTTCCTAGTGTTCCGTTATTTCAAAAAACAACCCAAAGTAGTTGAATAGTAAGTAAAACTTGATTCTTTTATTTAGGGATTTCTTTATTGTAATTCTGTAGTAATCTCTTTGGAAATTGGGCGGCGCAAACAATTCAATATGGTTATCTTTGCAGCAAAATTTTGAAGCTTAATTTTTATGTCTTTTACTCTTTTCAATCCATTTGACGATTTAATTTTTGACGAACACTTTTGCTTCCTTTCGGGGGCATTAACGAATGAGCGCATCTCGGTTTTTCCGGAATGGCTGATGGATCATTTTAAATTTGGTGAAGAGAAAATTGAGATGATGGATAAAACCAAATCTTACAAATATTCCGATCTTGAATTGCCCTGCTCTCCTGAGGTAAAAAAAGCTTTCGCAGAACTCGATTTAAAAGTTCAAACAGCATATAATAAAGGCTTTGAAGGCGTAGCAGCTCTTGATGAAGAAGTACTTTTTCAATGGACAGGTAGAATTGTATATGGACTTTTGTATTACGAGATGGTTTATGAAAAAGACAGGCTGCTAAGGCAAGGTGAGGAATTTAAACTTTCTCCGATGCTTCGGGAACGATTTGGAAACTTTCATTTAATGCTTCAATCATTAATAAACCCAGTTTCATTTGTTGGCAAAAAGCCTTGGAGCATTATCGTTTTCCCACTTAAATATTCATCAGATATTTTTAGTTACCGCGATGACACTGTGAATTTAATGTTTTCAATGGGCGTTAATGGTTTTGGAATTATTGCGTGTTTGCAGGATAATGGTGTAATAGGAGAGAAGCAAAATGATATCGTTGAAAAAATGAAAGGCCACGTTTTACATCCTATTCAATTTGAGGAATTATACGCGCGTTTTCACTATTCAGATTATATATATCAATATAAACCTGAGTACAAAATTGAAACACGAGAAGATAAAATTATCGTTGAATCTTTGCCCGTTAAAGCTGTGGGTAGCAAGCCGCTTTTCGGGTTTTGGGATGAAGATATATTTGCCCAATTACTTTCCAATTATTGGCAGGTTTATGGTATTGAAAGAGAAGATATTTTAAAGTTTCAAAAGCCGCCACTTAGCTTTCTTGAGAATCCATATTCAAAAGATTTTATCGATCCCGAATCTATTGAATTGCCTTTTTAACGTCGAAATTAATCCGCATTCCAAAACTCCAAATATTTTTTGGCGATGGAAATATAGTGGTGTTCCCGTTCTATAAACTTTCGGGCATTGGTTGAAATGGCACTCAGTTTTTCAGGATTTAAAATCAAGTCTTCTAGCTTTTCGACTAAATAATCTACATCGGGAAGCGTGTTAATGCACACTTCGTCTTCCTTCAAATTAAACCATTCTAAAAACTCGGTTTCGGCTCCAGTAAAAACCACTTTTCCTTTTGCCATTGCCTCCAACGCGTTATAACCTTGGTCGTACGCAAACACTTGGTCTAAGAGAATATGTGCCGAGTTATATTTTTCGATATATTCTGTATACGGTACATTTTCAACGGTAATTACTTCAACTTTTGAAGGGTGTTTTTTTAGTATTTTTTCAAGCGCAGCTTCAAAATAATCATTTCCTTTTTTGAAATAATTTTCTCTATTTATGCCGTGAAAAATGATGATTTTCCCCTGTGATGAAATAGATTGAAATTTTAATTTCTCAGTATTTACAGGGTTCGGAATTAGTCCGAAATACTTTTCAGTTCCCAAAAGTGGAATGTCATAATCAAAATCTGAAGCTGCTACACCACTTACATTTTTAAGAACAAATTTGTGTAAATCTTCGTATTCGGGTTTTAAATATTTTAAGGCTGGGAAATAGTCTTTTTCTGAAATTTTCCCTTCAAAAAGTGGATTGAAAATAGAGTAACGAAACTTCTTTTCAAAAGCATATTTTACGCTCGTATAATCCGTGCCGCAGGAAAGTAGAAATAGTTTTTTGTTGTTAGTTTTTAAATATGAAATGATTTCCTTTTCGTATTTCGGCAAAATTCCGAACGGACTTTCGTTTATTAATTGCACGGCATCAAAACCTTTAAATTTTTCTTTTTGCTGAAAAAATTGGTTTTTCAAAGAAAGCGAAGTAATATCCAACCCGAAAAGTCTGTACAATCCAACTTTCACTTTTTTGAAGATTCCAGAATCGTAATTTCGTTTTAGTAGTACGTCTGACGGAAAACTTTTAAATTCATCGCCTGTGGAAACTAACGTTACTTCGTGGCCCAGCGCCAATAATCCTTCTTTTAAGGAATTGTGGAGTCTGCTGTATTCGCCTACCAAAAGTATTTTCATTGTTCGCTTTATTTTACCACAAACGGCACCAAGACTTTACGCAAAGTTCACAAAGATTTCTTTGCGAGCTCCGCACTTTTGCGGTGAAAAGTTTGTCGTTAATTTTTTCGTGCACCAGATTAAAAGTATTCTTATAAACCTATATTTGCCCTGTGCAACCAAAAATACACAAATAAAAACGATGGCAACTGAAAAGAAATTCAAAGTGTGCCTAGTTTCAATTTCGCTTGCAAAAGGCGGGTTGGAGCGGTCTTGCGCAATGCTTTCTCAAATGTTGGAAACGCAAGGTCACGAAGTGCATTTGGTAGTTTTAAATGATGAAATTGATTATCCATTTAGCGGAAAATTGCTCAATTTGGGTAAGCTGAAAACTGAAAAAGATACGTTGGTAAAACGGTTGCTCAGATTTCGAAAATTTCGCAATTATCTGAAAACCGAAAATTTTGATGTTGTTATCGATCACCGACCAAAGAATAATCTGGAGCGCGAATTATTTTATTCCAAATTTATTTATCGTGAAATCAATAAAATATATGTCGTTCACAGCTCTAAAAAGACAGAATACTTAACTGAAAATCCTAGCGCATTTTCAAAAATCTGTCGAAAAAATATTTTGAATGTTGCTGTATCTGAATACATTGAAAGGGAAATTTTAAGAAAAGAAGGAATCGAAAATTCCGCAACAATCCATAACGCATTTGACCCATCTTGGGAAAATGATAGCAGCGAATTACCCGAAATACTTCAAAATAAAAAATACATACTTTCTTACGGAAGGTTGGATGATTCTATAAAAGATTTCTCGTTTTTAATTGAGGCTTTTTCGCAATCCAAAGTTTGGCAAAAGGGCGTAAATCTTGTTATTTTGGGCGATGGGGAGGATAAGAAAATGCTTCAAAAGTTGGTGAATTCTAAAGAATGTTCAAATCAAATTATCTTTTTACCATTCACAAAAACTCCTTTTCAAATAATAAAAAATGCGCATTGCGTAACCTTAACGAGCAAATACGAAGGTTTCCCGATGGTGCTTGTAGAATCACTTTCTTTAGGGACTCCGGTGGTTTCGTTGGATATAATTTCAGGGCCTTCGGAAATAATACAACACCAAAAAAACGGCTTGTTGATTGCCGAAAGAAGTTTACCTTTATTTTCTGAAGCGCTCCAAAGCATTTGTTTTGATGAAACACTTTATAAAAAATTAAAGAAGAATACAAAACCTTCCGTAGAAAAATTTTCAATGCAACACATTTCCGAAAAATGGAATCAAACTTTACAGCATGCAATACGTTGATTTAGATAAAATTGAACTTAAAGAAATCCCCAAAATAAGCGATCCGGACGGTCGTGGAAACCTTTCGGTGGTTGAAAAGAATTTTCTTCCATTTGTTATAAAACGGGTTTATTATTTGTACGATGTTCCAAGTTCTTCTACCCGCGGAGGTCACGCTCACAAGGAGCTACAGCAATTTTTAATTGCGTTAAGTGGGAGTTTCGACGTGGTTTTGGACAATGGAATAAAGCGAAGAACTATAATTTTGAATAGACCAGACAGAGGATTGTTAATTCCGAATGGCGTTTGGCGAGAGTTAGAAACTTTCTCTTCCGGAGCTGTTTGTTTATCGTTGGTTAGCGCAGAATATAACGAAGATGATTATATCCGCGAATACGACGAATTCAAGCTATTTAAAAGTACCTAATCGCAGCCCTAATTTCTCGAGTCCGTTTTTGGTTTTCAACATATATTTCAAAATAGTTTTATTTTGCTTCAATAAGAACTGTTGCTTTTTACCGAGATTGCTCTGATCTATTTTTCTGAAATTTTTCTGAAATGCTTCTTCATCACCTTCCATTTTCGCAAAAATACAAAGCGAATATCTATTTAAATCCAGAAACTTTTTAAGAGCAGGGTTGTACTCTTCGAATGGTTCGTACGATTCAAAATTTGCTTTTTCGTCAAGTTTTCGTACGCTTTTAAATAAACCGTTTTCTCTAACTGCGTATGTAGCGCAAACTTTCGGGCTAAAAACAACTTTATATTTCAGGCCTATTCGCACATACAAATCTGTGTCTTCGCCGCTTTTTATTGTTGAGTCGTACCAACCTACTTTCTCGAACACTTCTTTTTTTATAACAGTTGACGAACTGTGCAAAACCGAGTCTATTTGGCTTGCTTCAAAATAATCTACGAGCACGGCATCTTTGCCAATGGTTTTGATGGAATAACTATTTTGAAAAGTTTTTCCGTTACGCTTAATTTCGGCGGCGGTGGCAAAAACGGATTCGTTCGGAAACTCTGTTAACAACCTATTTTGTTCTTCCAAATAGAATGGATACCAATAATCGTCTGCGTCTAAAAGGGCTATGTTTTCGTGCTTTGCTTTTTCAATTGCTGCGTTTCGGGCTGCGGCAGCGCCTTGGTTTTTTTGTGAAAAATAACAAATCCGCGGATCTTTGAATTTTAAGATTTCGGCTTCACTATTATCTGTGGAGCCGTCGTTTATAATAACGATTTCAAAATTAGTAATTGTTTGAGCCAAGACACTTTTTAAAGTATCACCAATGTACTTTTCTTTGTTAAATACCGATATGACTACAGAAAACTTCATTTTTTTAATTTTTTACAAACTGAGGTAATATCCCAATCTATAGATGTCGAAGATAATTAATGATGGTTGAGACGACAAAAGGTTTTGCTCCATAATGCCGCGAAAAGTTTTGTAAAATACAGCCGACACACTTTTCAATTTATAATTTTTTAGCGTTTGAGCTTTTTTAGAAAGTGCTGTTTGATCAAAGTTTATGAGACCTTGAGAAACAAAGCTATGTAGACTTTCAACAGATTCTCTTGATTTTCTAAGAAATATCTCGCTGCTCTCCAATCCAAGATGGATTACGGGATTATCAATGTGTGTAACATTTACATTTTTTGCTTTAGCGTCTAAAGCGAAAAGTGTGTCTTCGTGTCTTAAATTAGGTATTTCTTCGTTGAATGCTAATTTGGAAAAAACTGATTTTTTTATCAGAAAATTTAAAGTCAGAAATCGTAAATGTGGCTGTTTTTGTCTTTCCAAAACAGGCAAAGCTTCTCGCTTTTGGCCGTAGTGCCAGCGCAATGTTTCTGATTTTGCGGGAGGATCGGCTTGGTAAAGGATTCCGCCATATATTATCTCAGTATCTTTTTGAATTGCGGCAATATAATTTTGAAGAAAATCTTCTTTTATCACTTCGGTATCTGCATCTAGAAAAAGTAGATTTTCGTATTTCGCGTTTTTCGCCAAAAGATTCCGAATTGCACTTCTGCCAATATTGTTCTTCAATATTTGGAAAGAGGCATTTTTTAAGCTATTTATATTTTCGTTAGCCGCAACGGGGTTTGGCGAACAGTCGTCGTAAACATTGATTTCAAAGTCGATCGCCAGTTTTATAGCCTGACTATGCAATGATTCAACCAACGGAAATACATTGTAATTATATGTGGGAATTAGGATTGAAATCATTTTTTTGCAATTAGTATAGTTTCTTCCATAAACCCGTAACGCTCGTTTGCAGAAAAAGTTTTGATTTCAACATTTTGGAAACCGTTTTCTTTAAGTCTTTTTTGTAATCCATCCACAGAATAAACGCGCACATGGTCTTCTTGCCCGAAAGCTTCCAGCCGCTCTATTGGTGACTTTTTTGAAAAATCTTCGTAAATAGTACCTTCTTTAAAAGGGGTTTGGATAATACAAGTTCCATCCACTTTCAAAACTCGAAACAATTCTTCCATGGCTTTTTTATCGTCCTCGATATGCTCTAAAATATGATAGCATATTATCAAGTCGAAAAAATTATCTTCCAACGGAATTTTGGTGATATCGTAATTGTATTCAGCAATAAATTCATCTTCGTAATCGGTGCTGAAATAATTTATGTTTGGGTTTTTCTTTAGTAATCTGTAAACACTTCGCGAAGGCGAAAAATGAAGCACTTTTCCGTGAAGTAAGTTCTTTTCAATTAGGAGTGAATAAAGTCTTCGGGTTCGCGAACGGCTTCCGCAAAAGGGGCAGAGTAGATCGGCAGGTATTTCAATAAAGCTTTTAACACCCTTTCCGCATACGGGACACTCGTGGGTTTTTCCGCGTAAGTGAAATGCAAAAATGGAGCGAAAAAACACATCGTGTTTAAAAAGAATTTTCTTCGGAACTAACGAAAGTGCTACTTTTTTAAGTGTTTGATACATGCCGCTAAAATACAGCAAACTTTTTTGGATGCGGAATATTTCTTATTAGAAATGCCTCGTAAAGTTTCAATATTTCTTCAATTTTCTAAAAAAGAAGTATCTTGTGTGAAAAGAATTTTAAGTGCGTATAACTCTCCTATTTTCTCTAATTTTTCTCATTGCATTTTCAGCAAATGCGCAGCCTGATGCTTGGTTTTATCTGCGTGCACGCGATACGGCATTCGTGCCAAAGTTTGAAAAAGAAGATGAGTTTTTAATTTATAAAGGCAACGATGCCAGGTTAAAAGCCGCTTTACGAAATTATAAAATCAAGAGTTTCAAAAAAACGTGGAAGCACGCCAAGAAGGAAAATCTGAAAAAGACATTTTTTGTAATTGCCAATAATGAAGCAATGATGACAGATTTGCTGCAAAATGCTTCTCATCTTTTTGAATTTGGCGAATTGATAGCCGAGGAAGACAAAAAAATATTTGAGCCAAATGATTATGGCTTGACTAGTACGATAGGTGAAAATTTAGGCGCGCAAGTAAACCTCGACTATCTGGATGTGATGGGCGTGCCAAAAGCTTGGTATTATACAACAGGTTCTCGCGATGTTATTGTTGGGATTTCAGACGGTTCCGTGCCCCCTGACGACAAAGAATTTGCAGGAAAAAGCAAGGTTATTCAAGAGTCATATTTGGCAAAAGGTCACGGTATTTCGGTAGCTGAATCTGCTGCAGGACAAGGGAATAACGCTTACGGAATTGCAGGAGTTTGTTACGATTGCAGTATTTATTCTACAAATTACCGCCATTTTGATAGTTTAGAACAGTTGGTGGAGCTTTCTAAATTGGGCGTGAAAGTAATTAATTGCAGTTGGGGACTTACACACTATTATGAAACAGCACAACAAGCCATTTATGAAATGCTGGAAAATGGAACTGTAGTGGTTGCCATCGGCCATAACCCATCTTATATTAAAACCCACGGAAAGAAATTTTACTATCCCGCATCTTATGATGGAGTAATCGCGGTTAGTTCAGCTTCGCACCGTTATGAGAATTTTGAGGAAAACATACAAATAGAAGAAGACAAAGGATTGTATTATGTGAAAAACATCCGCAATTATGTTGGGCTTACTGCAGGTTTTAAAAATAATGATACTACACAAGTTCCGCATATGTATCCTATTAGTATCCGAAACTTGAACAGTGCAATTGATATTGTAGCGCCTTCAAGTGGAATATTTAGATACAGTGAACTCTCACTGCGGGATAAAATAGACGTGAGTGAATTTAATCAAACTTCGGGGGTGGCTCCATTGGTAACGGGAAGTGTAGCACTTATGTTTTCACTTTATCCGTGTCTTCCTGCCGAACAAGTGGAGAGCATCATAAAACTAACTTCTACGAACATTGACGATGTAGAGCCCAATAAACCTTACGCAGGAATGTACGGCGCGGGAATGCTAAATACAGGTCGTGCAGTGAAAATGGTGTTTGATATGTTTGCTGAAAAAGAACCAGTTAGAATCGAAAATCAGCGTTTTAGCCGCTGGGATTTTAAACTAAATGCTATTTCGGAAGTAATGATCCAAAATCAAGAATTTACGGAAAACGCTACTTTGAATTTAACTTCGAAAAAGAGAATAATTATTTCAAAAAATACGGTTTTAAAACCCAATGCTTTGGGTAAAATTCATCTGAAAATAGACCCTTCACTAACAAAAGATTGCGAATTACAACTTCGGGATCCGAGTATTTTGGAAGATTAGTTCTTTGATTGGACTTTTTGGCTCACGACTTTTTTCAATTAAAGAGCTAAACTGTTTTTTGAACTACTTCAAAAATTTGGTTTTCGTCGCATTTTAATGTTTTGGAAGGATATTTCAATAGTAAAGCGTAATCGTGCGTTGCCATTAAAATAGTGTTTCCATTTTTATTTATTTCGCGCAAAACCTCCATTACTTCTACACTTGTTTGCGGATCGAGGTTACCAGTTGGCTCATCTGCAAGAATCAATTCTGGGTCATTTAAAAGTGCTCGAGCAATTGCCACGCGTTGTTGTTCGCCACCCGAAAGTTGGTAGGGATATTTAAACGCTTTTGTTTTCATATCTACCTTAGACAAAACGTCGTTAATTTTACTTTCCATTGCGGGCTTATCTTTCCAGCCAGTTGCAGTAAGTACAAAAAGTAAGTTGTTGTGAACGGTGCGATCATTCAGTAATTTAAAATCCTGAAAGACTACGCCTAATTTTCTACGTAAAAACGGGATGTCTTTTTCTTTTAAGGTTGCAAGATCATAACCCACAATATTTCCTTCGCCTTCTCGAAGCGGCAAATCGCCATAGAGGGTTTTCATAAAACTACTTTTCCCAGTTCCTGTTTTCCCGATTAGGTAAACAAATTCACCTTTATCAACCCGCACGCTAACGTCGGAGAGCACCAAGTTATCAGTTTGATAAATGGCTGCGTTTTTTAATTCTAAAACTGTCTGGGACATATTTTTTATTGTTTAGGTAAAATTGAACTACAACTATAAGTATTAATGGGAAAAATGGCATTGAAAAGCGGGAGTTACCTCCAAAGACAACCAAAGCTTGACCGAGCGATGCCCCCAAAATTAGTAAAACACAGAAGAATTCAAAAGTAAATAGCCATTTTCTATTACGTATTCTTTCATAAAAATGAAATGCACATATTATTAAAAAAAGTATTTTCAGTAAAATAATGATTGGCGTCATTATAAACAGCCAAAATCCTGCTAAAACCCACTTAATTTCTTTGATTGAGAATGAATCGTAATCCCACATTATGCCTGTTCCCCAAAAGTCTATCCAAGATAATGAGACTCTTTTTATGTATGCTAGCTTATTATTTTTTAATAAATCGTCGTTCATTGGTTTAAGTAGCTGAGAAAAATCTGCCACTGAAATAGAGTCTTTTCTTTCCAATTCTGCAAAAACATGCCAAATAGCCATTGCAGGATCTTTGCCAATAATAATCAGTGAATCTCTTTTCCGAACGTGTAAATCTCTAAGATCGGCGTATTTAGCATCTGCATTTTCGGCAAAGAACACAGTTGTTTGGGCTATAGTTATCCCTGAGTATGCTGTAATGGCTTTGTATCCGGTATGTTTTTCGTTGAAAGAACTCCAGGATATATAAAAAAGGAAAGCTGGAAGACATAAAAGAATTACACTAATAGCATTGTGAAATATTCCTCTTCGGAAGTTTAAAACCAAATAATAAAAGGCAATAAACGGTGGAAGAATTACAAACATAGGTCGCACAATAAGTGCCAATGTTGCCGCTAAACCTATCAGTAAAATATTGAGGTAACTTAGCCGCTGCGCGAAAAAACCAGTTTTAAACAAAACCCAAACGCAAAACACCAAACTAAACAGGGTGAGGTATTCTGTAAGAATTGCACGTTCGTAAAAAAGAAGATGCATAAAAACAGAAGGAATAAGTCCAACAAAAAGTGAAAAATTTATGTTTCTGCTATTCTTATAAAAAATATAAAAAAGCATAAAAGAAGTCAGTATCCCCAGTATGTTTTGATAAAAGGCGGTAATTGGTACAGAGAGATTTGCTAAAAATATTAAGAACGGATATCCAGGAGTACGCGTGCCATTATAGTTGGTGAAATCACAGTTTTTAATCATTTCGGCGATGGTTATATAACCGCCAGAATCATTAAAAATACTTATGTGCCCATTATAAAGTACGTACACTAAAACCCGCGCCAATACTCCAAAAACGAAAAGAAAAGTATAGGGATGGTTTTTAGCCCATTCCCACGTTTTTTTTAAAATCATTTATTTGAAGTTTGAACGAATTTTTTCAGCGCGTCAATTTCCTTTTGCTGCTGAAGTGTATAAAGCGTCAATTCTTCAATTTTTTGAAGTAAAAGGAGATTCATTTCTTTTAACGAAATTCCTTGCTGTTGCATTTCTTCGGCGGAAGGTATATTTGGTAAATGATTGTTTTCTTTTAAAAATACTTCCAATTCTTCCAACGAAATTAAGTTGTATTCAGGCATGGCTTCCGAAAAACCATTGAAATAGCTTTCAAAAACAAAATCGGGTGCTAATACACCATTCAAATCTACCAAAACTTCCTGCGTGTGTATTTTTCCTTTTACGGTTAAAAGTTCGTCGGGAAAATTGGTTCCGATACCAATTTTTCCGTCTTTTTCGGTAAGGTTATTAAATGGGTTACGCTGGGCCGTTGCGGAAAAACAAAATAGCAGGACAGTTATTATAAAGACTGTAGTTATGATTCTTTTCATGACAATTAAATTTTTATAAAAATAGGTGATATTTATGGATTAGGACATTTTTGATTTTTCAGTTAGGGTATTAATTATGGAATTTATCCTCTTTCCAATTTTGTGGATTTTTTTTAATATAATTTTCAATACGGTTATATTGCCCATGGTTCCGAATAATAACATCATAAAACCCTGCCTGCCAACCATTTTCTATTTGTAAACGATTGGCATGTCGCGTGACCGCCGATTTATAGGAACCCACGATTGATGAAATGGTATTTTTCCCCTGATTTTGGAATCGATTTTTGCCCGTTGTGCCCCGTAGAGGCAAGGCATGCCTTGCCTCTGCAGCATCATCGTCATCAGGTTTATCAATCAATAAAATACCGTGGATATGGTTGGGCATAACAACAAATTCACCCAATGAAATGTGGGTTGAATGATTTGTAATTTCGAGCCATAACATATCCACAATAATCCCTAACGGTGAAATTACCCTCTTCCCATTGTTTATTTCGCCAAAAAAATGATTTCTATTTTTGGTGCAAATTGTTATAAAATAGGCGCCGTTCCATCCGTAATCCCACCATTGTGCACGAATGGATTCAATTCTATATTTTCCTTTGAATTTTTTCATCATCAATTGATTTTCAAATCATTGAAAAAAAAATTTAATTATTAAAAATAAATAATATTCCTATATAAATTTGAAATGTAATTTATTGCTAATTGTGCCGTTATGATACCGAGAAATTCACCGAAAAATCATTCGTTAATAAAACCTTAAAAAATTACAGTATCGTATAAAGCTACCTTTAAAGTTAAATACCTTTACACCACAAAAAAACTGTAACAAATGGTTAAGAATTTCCTTGTCTTATCGCTTTTTCTATTCCTTTCATTTTCATCTTTTTCGCAGCAAACTGCGGCCTATACAAACGACCTAGCGGACTTTAATCAGGCGCTAGAACTTTATAATAATGGTCAATATTTAGCTGCCCAAAGTCTTTTCGACAAAATAAAAAGCAGTAGCAACGATGAAACTGTGGAAAGCGATTGCGCTTATTACATCGCCAATGCTGCCGTGCGGTTGAATCAGCAAAATGCTGACAAACTGATGGAAAGTTTTGTAGAAAAATACCCGACGAGTTTAAAACGAAATTCGGCATATATAGATGTGGCGAATTTTTATTTTGAAAACGGAAAATATTCGCACGCTCAAAAATGGTACGATAAAGTTGATGCCAGTAGTTTAAGCCGAAGCGAGCAGGAACGTTTCAATTTTAACAACGGCTACGCTTACTTTAAAGCGAAAAGATACGACGACGCTAAAAGCTATTTTAATAAGGTTTCAAATTCTCAGAAATACGGTTCACAAGCAAAATATTATTTAGGTTTTATTGCTTACGAAGGCGATGATTATGAAGAAGCGAACAAAAATTTCGAAGAAGTAAAAGGCGAAGAGCGCTATTCCGAAGATCTTAGTTATTACCAAGCCGATATGAATTTTAAACTCGGTAACTTCCAAAAAGCTATTGATATGGGGAAGGAGCAGTACAGCAAAAGCAATCCGCAGGAACAAAGTCAGCTTTCAAAAATTATTGGCGAAAGCTATTTTAATCTCAGTCAATATTCAGCAGCAATTCCGTATTTGAAAGATTACAAAGGCACTCGCGGCAAATGGAATAACACAGATTATTATCTATTGGGGTACGCTTATTATAAAGAAGGGGATTTTGAAAGTGCAATTGGCGAGTTCAATAAAATTGTAGACGGAAAGAATGCCGTTGCCCAAAACGCCTATTACCATTTGGCGGAAAGCTATTTAAAATTAGATAAAAAACAGGAAGCTTTAAACGCTTTTAAAAATGCTTCGGAAATGGATTTCAGTCTCGAAATTCAAGAGGACGCATTTTTAAACTATGCAAAGTTGAGTTACGAAATTGGTAACAGCTACAAAAGCACGCCTCAGGTTTTGCTTTCGTTTATTGAAAAATATCCGAATAATGCCAATAACGACGAACTTAAAAAATTGTTGATTGATAGTTACATCACTTCAAAAAATTATAAGGAAGCGTTGGATTTGTTAGAAAACAACAAAAATTTCGCAGATAAAACGGCGTATCAGAAAGTTGCTTTTTATCGCGGGATTGAACTTTATAATGAAGCAGATTACAACCTAGCAATTACTTTTTTCGATAAAAGTTTAAAGGAACCTCAAGACGCTAATTTTACTGCTCGCGCTACATATTGGAAAGCAGAAAGTGATTTTCAGCTTTCAAATTTCGACAAATCGTTGGCTGGTTATAAAAAGTTTGCGCAGATGCCTGGTGCACAAAATACTTCAGAAAATAAAAATTTGAAGTACAACTTAGCTTACAATCAATTTAAACAGAAAAATTACACGGACGCCATAACCAATTTTAAAAGTTATGTGAATTCTTCTTCCGCAGAAAAAGTGCGTAAAAAGGACGCGTATTTGCGTTTGGGCGATAGTTATTTTGTTACTAGCCAGTATTGGCCAGCAATGGAAAACTACAATACCGCTATGGAAATGGGCGGCGACAACGATTATGCGCAATTTCAAAAAGCCATTAGTTATGGTTTTGTGGATAGAAGCGACACCAAAATTGAAGAATTAATTGCATTCATAAAAAAATATCCAAATTCTGTTTACCGCGATGATGCTTTGTATGAATTGGGAAATACATACGTTGCAAAAAATAGAAATAATGAAGCAATCTCGAGCTACGACCAATTGGTTCGCGATATTCCAAACAGCAGTTTTGTTTCAAAAGCATTGCTGAAAAAAGCATTGATTTATGAAAATACAGGAAAAAGTAATGAGGCGTTAGCTATTTTTAAACGAGTTGCGAAAGATTTCCCGTCAACGGCAGAAGCTTTGCAGGCCGTTTCTTCAGCTAAACTTATTTATATAGATCAAGGAAATGTTGACGAATATGCACGTTGGGTAAAAACTTTAGATTACGTGCAAATGGGCGATACGGAACTCGATGATGCAGCTTATTCCGCAGCAGAGCAGCCATATTTAGAAAACAATCAAAAACAAGCGCAGAGCCGTTTTGAAGATTATTTAAGACAATTCCCGAATGGACAACACGCCTTAAATGCGCACTTCTATTTAGGTCAGATTTATTTCGCTGACGGAAAAAGTGATCAAGCCATCCCACATTTTGAAACTGTAGTTAAACGCGAAAGAAGCGAATTTACCGAGCAAGCTTTAGCTCGTGTTTCAGAATTGTATTTAGGCAAAAAGGATTATCAGAACGCATTAAAATACTTAACGCGTTTAGAGGCCGAAGCAGATTTTCCGCAGAACATTATTTTTGCACAGACCAATAGTATGAAAGCTTCGTATGAATTGAAAAGATATGGTGAAGCTGTAAACTATGCCGAAAAAGTACTTCAGAATTCTAAAATTGACAATTCAATAAAAAGTGATGCGCAGGTAATTATTGCCCGTTCTGCAATGAAAACCAATAACGAATCCAAAGCTAAAACCGCCTACGCCGAAGTGCAAAAAATTGCAACCGGCCAACTTGCTGCGGAATCGCTTTATTTTGATGCCTATTTCAAAAATAAGGAAGGAAAGTATGAAGCTTCAAATGCTTCAGTACAGAAATTGGCGAAGGATTATTCTGGTTACAAATTATACGGTGCTAAAGGTTTGGTGCTAATGGCGAAGAATTTTTACGCTTTAAAAGATGCATACCAAGCTTCGTATATTTTGGAAAGTGTAACTAAAAATTTCACCTATTTCCCAGAGGTGGTCGCAGAAGCAAAAGCGGAACTAGCGATAATTAAAAACGCAGAAGCAAAAACTAATTCATCGGTAGAAACCGGAAACTAATCTCAACTTCCTCTGCGTTTTTGCGGTAATTATTCCACCGCAGAGGCGCAAAGAACGCAGAGCAAACTATAAAAAAAATCTATAAAAATTTGAAAATATGTCCATAAAACAAATAGTTTTATTTTCAATTCCAGCCTTATTTCTATTTCATTTTTCGGCTTTTTCACAAGAAAAAGAACTGGACCCTGAAGTGGTGAACATTGTTAAACCATACACTCCCTCAATTTCTGACGCTTTTAAAGTGAAGGAAACGCCATCGTTGAACGATTCTATTTCCACAACAAAAAAAGCTGTGAAATACAGTATTTTCTCTGTGCCAGTAGCTTCAACTTTTACGCCTGCAAAAGGAAAAGCAACTACTGTAGAAAAGGCAAAAGCAATAAAATTGTACGATAATTACGCCACGCTTGGCTTCGGAAATTACACATCTATTTTAGGTGAATTGTATAGCAATTTCGAAATAAGCAGAACGGATAATGCTGGGTTTTTCTTTCGTCACAATTCGTCACAGGGCGATATTAAAGACGTAAAGTTGGATAATAAATATTACGATACAAGTCTTGACGCAAATTATACAAGTCGCCAGCGAGAAGCAACTTATAGGCTTGACGCGGGTGTGGAGCATCAGCTATATAATTGGTACGGGGTGCCGGATGTTATTTTTGCACAAAACCCAAATGTGGATATTGATCCGCAACAAACTTATATAAGTGGTTATGTTGGCGGTAGTATTGCAATTGATGATTCGTTTTTCGAAAAAGGGACTGCAAATATTCGCTATTTGAGCGATGCTTTTTCTTCTTCGGAATTTAACGCCACATTTAAACCCGAGTTTTCGTTTCCTTTAGAAAGTTTGACTTTAAAAATTGATGGCGATGTTGACTATTTAAGCGGAAGTTTTGATAGAAATTATGCAAACAATTCCGATATTAAATACAGTTATTTAAATGCTGGAATAGCTCCGTCAATTGTATTTGTAAATGATGATTTAACCGTTTCGTTGGGTGTTGCAGGATTTATAAGTGTAGATTCTGAGAATAGCGATTCTGAATTTTCACTGTATCCAAAACTTAATCTATCGTACCGATTAATGGACGAAATGGTAATTTTATACGGAGGTGCCGAAGGCGGACTTCAGCAAAATACGTATTATAATTTCAAGGAAGAAAATCCTTTTGTATCGCCTACTTTATATATTCTTCCAACCAAAAATCTCTATGAAGGTTTTGGAGGAATTAAAGGAAAATTGTCCAATTCCGTTGGTTATAACGTAAGAGCTTCCTACGGAAAAGATGAAAACAGAGCGCTTTTTCAAGCCAATGCAATGAATAATCTAAATCCGAATCCGAATTTAGAAGGTTATGAATACAGAAATTCTTTCAACGTAGTTTATGACGACATAAATACCTTGGCTTTTTTCGGGGAATTGAAAGTGGAAATTTCAGATAAATTCTCCTTAGGAATTAATGCAAATTATTACAGTTATAGCACAGATTTGCAAACTGAAGCTTGGAACTTGCCAGATTTAAAGGCTTCAATATTTTCAAATTTCAACATTACTGAAAAATTATACGGTGGGGCTTCATTGTTTTATGTTGGCGAAAGAAAAGATTTAATTTATAATAACAGTCCTTTCAACAGTTCATTCGCTGAGGAAGTAACGCTGGATGGTTACGTAGACGCCAATGTGAATTTTGGGTATAGATTTACCGATAGGCTCTCTGTTTTTGTAAAAGGAAGTAATCTATTTGGCGATAATTACGAAAAATGGATGAATTATCCTGTGCAGGGAATTCAAGGTTTGGCAGGGGCTACCTATAAGTTTGACTGGTAAAAACCCAATAAATTATAATTTCATAAAACATCCGTCTGTGGCGGATGTTTTTTTATTTTTACACCTTAAATATTACCATTGATGAAAAAACTACTTTCCCTATTATTCGCAGTTTCACTTTTTTCCTGCGCCCCCGATAAAATAGCTGCAGATTTACTTATAAAAAATGCCACTATTTATACGGTTGACAAAGATTTCAGCACGGCAAACGCTTTGGTTGTAAAAGACGGAAAAATCCTCGAAATAGGACTAAAACCCGAACTTGAGTTGAAATATAATATAAAGGAAACCTACGATGCCAAAGGTAACACAGTGGTTCCCGGTTTGATTGATGCACACGCACATTTGTACGGACTCGGACTTGGTTTGCTTAACGTAGATTTAATTGGCACTGCCAGTTATAAAGAAGTTTTAGGGCGAGTAGTGGCTTTTCAACAAGAAAAAGATGTGTCTTATATTATTGGTCGCGGGTGGGATCAAAATGATTGGGACGATAAAAATTTTCCATCTAAAAAAGAATTGGATTCCTTATTTCCAAATACTCCTGTTGCGCTGCAACGTGTAGATGGGCATGCTTATTTGGTGAATTCAAAAGCATTGGAACTTGCGGGAATAACTAAAAAAACAAAGGTAGCTGGAGGCGAAGTGGTTTTAGAAAATGGCGAACCCAGCGGAATAATCATCGATGCCCCGATGGCTTTGATTAGAAAAACTTTTCCCGAAATTACAAGTGAAGTTTCAACAGAAGCGCTTTTGGAAGCTGAAAAAATCAGTCTTCAATACGGCCTAACAACTGTTGATGATGCTGGTTTAGATAGAAATATTATTGAATTAATAGATGCGCTTCAAAAAGAAGGAAAGTTCAAACTCAGAATGTATGCTATGATTAGTCATAGTCGGGAAAATCGTGACTATTATTTAAACAAAGGAGTTTATAAAACCGATAGGCTGAATGTACGTTCTTTTAAAGTTTATTCTGATGGCGCATTAGGTTCGCGAGGTGCCGCAATGCGCGAGCCGTACAGCGATATGCCCGGACATTTTGGAGCTATGATTACCACAGCCGATAGTTTGAATTATTTAGCCGAGAAAATTGCAGCGTCAGATTTCCAAATGAATACCCACGCAATTGGCGATTCTGCAAATATTGCGGTTCTACGAGCTTACAAAAAAGCGTTGGAAGGTAAAACAGATAGACGTTGGCGCGTAGAGCATGCGCAGATTATTTCGCCACAGGATTTCAATTATTTTGATGACAAAAACAATATACTTCCTTCCGTACAGCCTACTCACGGCACCAGCGATATGTATTGGGCTGAAGATAGAATAGGAGCAGAGCGAATGAAAGGTGCTTATGCTTATAAAGAATTGTTGGAAAAAGCTGGAAGTATTGCTTTGGGAACAGATTTTCCAGTTGAGCACGTTAACCCGATGTACACTTTTTTTGCAGCTGTGGCGCGAAAAGATTTGAAAAACTATCCAGAAAATGGTTTTCAAATGAATAATGCTTTAACGCGCGAAGAAGCCTTACGCGGAATGACCATTTGGGCTGCATTTGCCAATTTTGAAGAAGATGAAAAAGGAAGTATAGAAGTAGGGAAATTTGCAGATTTCACTGTGCTCGATAGAGATATTATGAAGGTTGACGAAAAAGAACTTCCGAATACAAAAGTAATTGCCACTTTCATTAATGGCGATTTGGTTTACAAAGCGAAATAATAAGACTTTGCGTCTTTGCGCCTTTGCGAGAAATTTTTGCACGCCAAGCCGTTAAGTCGTAAAGAAGGATTATAATGGAAAATATTCTGAAACAACTTCCGAAGAAAGCAAAGGAAGCTGAGCCTGAAAACAAAAAGTTTTTCGCAAAGCTGAAGAAAAAGCCGCCCAAACATTTGGACACTTTAATGCAGGAATTGCACGAGGAAGAGTTTAAAAGAACCGATTGCCTTACCTGCGCCAATTGCTGCAAAACCACGGGGCCGCTTTTTACAGATAAAGATGTAGAGCGTATTTCAAAACATTTTAGGATGAAACCGCAGCAGTTTATTGAAGCCTATCTACGGGTTGATGAAGACAAAGATTATGTTTTAAAAAGTGTTCCCTGCACTTTTTTGGGAGCCGATAATTATTGTAGTATTTACGATGTGCGCCCGAAAGCTTGCCGCGAATTCCCACATACAGATCGAAAAAAGTTTCAGCAGATTTCAAACTTAACGATGCAGAATGTTGCTATTTGTCCGGCGGCATTTAATATTGTGGAGGAAATGAAACGACTTTTAAGTAAGTATCAGTGAAAAAAAGTAGCAGTAGGCAGTTGCATTGCGCAGTATTCACTCAGACTGCCAACTGCAACTGCCTCTGCTACTTATTCAAGGGTAAAGCAAATACTTGCTCCGTACCTTCTCAAAATCTACAAGTCCTTCCTTCCAAGAATCCCGAATTTCTTCCGCAGATAATCCTTGTTCAATCTGTTGCTGCAATGTTTTTGTTCCAGCTAATTTCACGAAAAACGAATTGAAAAAATCTTTCTTTTTCCCGTTGGCGTTGAATGCGTCAATCAACCATTCCAAATTAATTTTACTCAATCGCGGTTCCTTCCGAAGATCTTTTCCGTGGCAAAGTTGGCCTTTAAATTTTGGGTCTTTCGCGCCATCGTTGGATTGCGGTGTATATGCAAAAGTATATTTTGAAGCAGGCAGACTCGGTGCCCCAAAAACTTGAAATTGCATATCCGTGCCACGACCAGCATTTATAAATGTACCTTCAAAAAAACAGAGGCTAGGGTAGAGGTTTATGGATTGATCGTTCGGCAAATTTGGTGACGGTTTTATGGGTAAGGAATATGGTTTTTGGTGCGTGTAGTTTTTCATTTTTATAATGGTAAGGTCGCAATACGTTCTTTTTTTAGACCAATCGCTTCCTAAATTATCTAACCACCCTTCACCATTTATCATAGCGGCGTATTCGCCAATAGTCATTCCATGAACGATAGGCACTGGGTGCATTCCCACAAAACTTTGATGCTCTTTTTCTAAAATTGGTCCGTCAATAAAGTGCCCGTTCGGGTTCGGACGGTCTAAAACTATCACAGGAATTCCCAACTCTGCGCAAGCTTCCATAACATAATGCAGCGTAGAAATATAAGTGTAAAACCGTGCGCCAACATCTTGAATATCGAAAACCACAACATCAATTCCTTTTAATTGTTCCTGCGACGGTTTTTTGTTGCTTCCGTAAAGTGAAATTAAGGGAACGCCCGTTTTTGAATCAATGCCATCTTTTACATGTTCCCCCGCATCGGCAGTGCCACGGAAACCGTGTTCTGGGGCAAAAACTTTTTTTACGGAAACTTTTTTCGAAATTAGAAAATCTACCAAATGCACATTTGTAATTGGTGTATTTCGTTCAGGGTAAATATCGGGTCGGTTAGATTCTTGATATACAATTGAAGTTTGATTGGCAACAACGCCAACATTTTTACCTTTCAAAAGTTCAGCATAAAGATAAAATTTCTCTGCACCAACAATAATTTCTTGGTCACTGAGCGAAGTCGAAGTGTCGTCTTGAGTAATGAGTCTTGTTTTCTGGTCCTGATTTTTGTCTTTGTTCTTTTCTCTTTGTTCTTTTTTCTCCACCGAACTTCCGCAGGAAAAAATGGTCAAAACAACCAATAAAACTGTATTTTTGAAAAAAGTTAAAGCCATAAAACTTCAGTGAATTTCGAATTTTTCATCGCCCGGCGCATCATTGCTTCCAAGGACTATAAAAGTAGTATTTCGGCACCGATAATAAAAATTGCAATCACTGCAATCGCGCTCGGTATTATTATGATGCTAATCTCAATAGCAACTGGCGTCGGACTTCAAAAAAAGATACGCGAAAAGGTTTCTGCTTTCAATGGTGATATTATTATTACGAATTTCGACACCAATTTTTCCAACGATTCCCAAAACCCAATTTCAAAAAACCAAGATTTTTATCCAACGTTCAAAAACATTGAAGGCATAAAACACGTACAGATTACCGCTTCTAAAGGTGGCGTAATCCGCACAGAAACCGATTTTGAAGGCGTGGTTGTAAAAGGCGTAGGTGACGATTATTCTTGGGAATATTTTGAAGACTATTTAATTGAAGGAAAAATCCCTGATTTTAAAGGTGATTTGAACGGCGATATTTTGATTTCGGAATATTTGGTGAACAGGCTAAACTTAAAACTTGGCGATAGAATAACCACTTTCTTTTTAAACGACGAGGTTTCTAAAACACCACGCAGTCGTGGTTTTAATATTGTGGGTATTTACAATAGCGGTTTTCAACAATTTGACGAGCAATTTATAATTACAGACATTCGCCACGTTCAGCGATTAAACAAATGGGAAGACGATCAGATTGGTGCTTTTGAAGTTTTTGTAAACGATTTTGATCAGATTATACCAATCGGTAACGACGTTTACAACGAAACCAGCAGCACGCTAGACACCCAAACCATCCGCCAAAAATACGCCTCCATTTTTGAATGGCTGGATCTTTTCGACTTCAACATTATAATGATTATTGGGATTATGATTTTGGTTGCGGGGATTAATATGATTACTGCGCTTTTGGTCTTAATTTTGGAGCGCACCCAAATGATCGGGATTCTAAAAGCTTTGGGAAGTAGCGATTGGAGCGTGCGCAAAGTATTTCTTTACAATGCGATGTATTTAATTGGCGTCGGTCTTTTTTGGGGAAATGTGATTGGCATTGGACTGCTTTTGGTTCAGAAATACGGCAAAGTTTTCAAACTAAATCCAGACACCTATTATGTAAATGAAGCTCCTATTTATTTAAATTGGGATTACATTTTAATATTGAATGCGGGCACTTTTCTACTGTGTCTTATAATGCTTTTAATTCCTTCATTTATTATTGCGAAGATTTCTCCGGTGAAGGCGATTCGTTTTGAATAACATTGCAAGGAACGAAGCAATCTATCCTAATTCTCTTTTGTACCTTTGCCATTCTAAAATTTATTATGGAATACGCAGAAAATATATTAGGAACCATCGGCAACACGCCAATGGTGAAAATCAATAAAATAATTGGAGACATTCCCGCTTTGGTGCTTGCCAAATACGAAACTTTTAATCCCGGCAACTCGGTAAAAGACCGAATGGCGGTAAAAATGATTGAAGATGCAGAAGCCAATGGCAGTTTAAAACCGGGCGGAACAATCATTGAAGGCACATCTGGAAATACTGGGATGGGCTTAGCTTTGGTTGCCATTATTAAAGGTTACAAAATGATTTGCGTAATCAGCGACAAACAAAGTAAAGAAAAGATTGATATTTTAAAGGCTGTAGGGAGCAAAGTAGTTGTCTGTCCTACAAACGTTGCGCCCGAAGATCCGCGTAGTTATTATTCTACTTCAAAAAGACTTGCTGAAGAAACTCCAAATAGTTGGTACGTAAATCAGTACGATAACCCTAGCAATGCAAAAGCACATTACGAAAGCACTGGCCCAGAAATCTGGAAACAGACCGATGGAAAAGTAACACATTTTGTTGTAGGCGTTGGAACTGGCGGAACTATTAGCGGTGTTGGTAAATACTTAAAGGAACAAAACCCAAATGTAAAAGTTTGGGGAATTGATACCTACGGAAGTGTTTTCAAAAAATATCACGAAACTGGGATTTTTGATGAAAACGAAATTTACCCATACATAACCGAAGGAATTGGTGAAGATATTCTTCCGAAGAATGTAGATTTTAGTGTAATTGATGGTTTTACGAAAGTAACCGATAAAGACGCTGCAATCTACACCCAAAAGCTCGCTAAAATGGAAGGCTTCTTTTTGGGGAATTCTGCTGGAGCAGCAATAAAAGGCTTACTCCAACTAAAAGACCATTTCACGAAAGATGATGTGGTAGTCATTCTTTTCCACGATCACGGAAGTAGATATGTGGGTAAAATGTACAACGACGAGTGGATGCGCGAACGCGGTTTTGTAGAAGACGAAGCTAAAAATGCTTCCGATTTAATACAGGAGCACGCAGACAAACCTTTGATTACGGTAAGAACCGAAGAATTAGTTGGTCACGCCATTGAGCGCATGAAAAAATACAACATCAGCCAAATTCCAGTGGAAGACACAACAGGTTTTGTGGGCGCTGTGGATGAAACTGATTTACTTAGAAAATATCTTGAAAACAAAAATGTGGCAGATCTTCCAATTAGAGAAGTGATGCACAAACCCTTCCCAATAGTGAAGAAAACCACAACTATTGAAGAAGTTTCAAAATTAATACATAAAGACAACAACGCTGTCTTGGTAGATTTAGGAGAAGGGAAATTCAATATAATTACAAAGCACGATATTATACGCGCGCTTTAAGTTTACCACCACGAATTCGCGAATAAAGTAAAAATTATAATTCGTGAATTCGTGGTTAAACTTTCATCAAAATAATTCGTAATTTTAGACTTCTATGAAAAATGAAGCTAAAAAATTATTCCGCTTTCTGCGCACCAGGCCTGTTCCTGCCAATACCAATGAAATTCTGGCGTTGGAGCGAACCAAATTGGCAAATGAACGCACGCTGCTTTCCTACATACGTTCTTCACTCTATCTCCTTTTGGGCGGCATCGGTATTTTACAATTAAAAGATTTTGAAAGAATACAATGGTTGGGCTATGTTGCATTGGTTGTTTGTGTAATTTTTTTAGCAATTGGCATTTTCAGATATGTTTTACTTTCACGAAGATTATACAAGTGGAACCGCATTCTGTATGTGGATACTATCACAGAAAAAGTTGAAAAACAAGCTGATACGCGCAATAAAAAGCAAAAGGAGGAGGCTGAGGCCTAACATTTTTACCTACCTTTACTTTCTAGAGCTCCTCACTTAAATATTATTCAAATGAAAGAAGATTTTCTGCACTATGTGTGGAAATTTCAGAAATTTGATGTGAGCAGTTTTTACACTTCGAATGATGAAAATCTCCACATAAAAAAACCAGGGAGCCACAACTTAAATTCGGGTCCTGATTTTTTCAATGCCCAGATAGAGCTAGACGGGCAACTTTGGGCAGGCAATATTGAAATACACATAAAATCTTCAGACTGGTACGCGCACGGCCACGAAACTGATGCTGCTTATGACAATGTAATACTGCACGTTGTTTGGGAACATGACGCCGAAATTTATAGAAAAGACGGGAGCGTCATTCCTACTTTTGTAGTACAAAAACACATTCCGAAAACTTCACTTGTACAATACCAAAAATTATTTTCAGGAGAAAAAAAGTGGATTAATTGTGAAAACGAATTTGCGTCTGTGGATTCTTTTACTTTTCAGAATTGGTTGGAACGACTTTATTTTGAAAGGCTTCAAAAAAAGGAAGAGTTGCTTTTAAAAGAATTGAAAGACACTCAGAATCACTGGGAATCTTTGCTTTTTAGAATGCTGTGTAAAAATTTTGGGTTAAAGGTAAATAGCGACTCCTTTTTCAGCATAGCGAAGTCTATAGATTTTTCTGTGATAAAAAAATGTAGCCAAGAACGGCAAGATCTTGAAGCATTGCTCATTGGTCAAGCAGGTTTGCTGGAAGGTGAAACCGAAGATTGGTATTTTAAAACACTTAAAACAACCTACAAATATTTAAAACATAAATTTGGGTTGGAAAATGAAACTGTCATTGCTCCCAAATTTTTTAGGTTGCGGCCTCCAAACTTTCCCACCGTACGTTTAGCACAATTTGCAACGCTTTATTCTGAGCGGGAAAACTTGTTTTCTCAGGTAATTGACACCAATAATTTAAAAGATTTTTATTCGCTTTTTAATGTATCTGGCAGCGAATATTGGGATACTCATTACAATTTTGGCATTGGTTCTTTAGGACGTAAAAAGCGGATTACCAAAAGTTTTGTCGATTTATTAATAATCAATACCATTATTCCGTTGAAGTTCTGCTATGCAATACAACACGGCAAGGACGCTTCCGACGAAATAATGCAACTGGCTTCTGAAATTTCTTCCGAAAAAAACACCGTTGTAAATAAATACAACTCACTACAAAACATTGCAATTAAAGCATGGCAAAGCCAAGCGCTGCTTCAACTAAAAAATGAATATTGCGATAAAAACAAATGTTTGCAATGTGCTATTGGAAATGTTTTTCTTGGCTCCCAAGATAAAGGGAGTACAGATGCAAAGATTGAAAACTGATTTTTTTTCTTCATTACAGTTTACAAGTTTATCGTGAAAAAGCGTAATTTGCAGGTATGTTGCAAGCGGTTTATTCATTACGGCATTACCTTGAAAAACGTGGATTCTACGTATCTACTCGTTTGGCAGATAGGTTAGGTATGCGCGCTAAAAGTGTGCGTCTTTTTTTTATATATGTTTCCTTTGCCACTTTGGGCGCAGGCTTTGCAATCTATCTTACTTTAGCCTTCGTTTTAAGGTTGAAAGATTTGGTGAATACCAAACGAACCTCGGTTTTTGATTTATGAAGCAATTCTTCAGTTCTAAAATAACAGTCGCCATAATACTCTTAATTGTAGTATTTATGACGGGTGTAATTGGCTTTCATTATTTTTCAGATTACAGTTGGATCGATGCATTTTATATGACGGTTATTACTGTAACTACGGTGGGTTATGGCGAAGTAATGCCGCTGAGTCCCAGTGAAAAAATTTTTGTTTCGCTTCTAATCATTTCGAGTATCTTTATCGTTGGTTATGCTATTTCGGTTATAACAGAATATATTTTAAGTAAAAACATAGGTATTTTAAGACAGAAAAAAGTGCAGAAAAAATTGGACTCCATGCATAATCACATCATCGTTTGCGGTTATGGAAGAAACGGAAAACAAGCAGCCCAGAAGCTGTCAGCCTATAATCGTCCCTTCGTTATTATTGAAAAGGATGAAGAAATAATAGATCGTTTTTCAAGCGATGGATATCTCTTCGTTTTAGGTAATGCAATAGAAGATGAAATTTTAATAAAAGCTGGAATAGAAAGAGCTTCCACTTTAATATGCGCTACTCCTAATGATGCAGACAATTTGTTTATCGTGCTTTCAGCGCGGCAAATGAATAAAAACCTTAAAATAATAAGTCGCGCCAGCGAAGAGACTAGCTATAAAAAACTGAAACTTGGCGGCGCAGATAATGTAATTATGCCAGACAAAATAGGGGGCGATCACATGGCCTCTTTGGTCGTTGTGCCAGATCTTGTAGAGTTTTTAGACAATTTAACCGTTGCCGGAGAGCAGGATAGCATTAATGTAGAACAAATACCTTTTGAAAAAATGTGCCCGCAAGGCAGGGAGCAAGCCATTAAAGATTTGGATGTTCGTAAAAAAACAGGTTGTTCTATTATTGGGTATCGTTCTCCTACGGGAGAATATATTGTAAATCCAGAACCGTCTTTGGTTCTTCAGAAAAACTCAAAATTAATACTGATAGGGCGTCCTGATCAGATAGAAAGCCTTAAAAAAGAATACGGAGTTTAACGATTCGTTAACAAATTTATAGTGGATTCATTGAAATTGTAATAAAATTTAGGCATCTTGCTTTTTTTACATTTCTAAAACAAATCTTAAAAATCCATTATGAAGAAATTTCTTCTTTCGCTAATTGTATTTTTCTTACCATTTATCACATTCGCCCAAGAGCAAAAAAGTTTCGGTGAAAAAATCGACGGCCTTTTCGCTAAATATACAACACCAATCGTAGATTTAATTTTCTATCCCGTAACAATAGCGGGAAAGGATATGCCAATTGTAATTATTATATTACTGTTGGGAGCACTCTTTTTTACGCTATACTTTAATGGAGTCAATTTTAGATACATCAAAATTTGTATAAAAACAGCCTCAGGAAAGTATGATAAACTAGATCATCACGTTCCAGCAGATAAAGAAATTGTAGTAAAAGACGGTGAAATTCACGATACCGTTCAATTAACGGGCGATGTTCCAGGAGAAGTTTCACACTTTCAGGCACTAACAGCTTCCTTGTCCGCCACGGTGGGATTAGGAAACATTGCTGGTGTTGCTGTTGCAATCGCCATTGGTGGTCCAGGAGCAACAATATGGATGATTGTAGCTGGATTATTAGGAATGGCGTCAAAGTTTGTGGAATGTACTTTAGGAGTAAAATATAGAGAAGTAGATGGCGATGGAAAAACTTACGGTGGACCGATGTATTACCTTTCAAGTGGTCTAAAAGAAATGGGTATGGCTGGATTCGGAAAAGTCTTGGCCGTATTTTTTGCCGTTATGTGTATAGGAGGATCCTTTGGAGGTGGAAATATGTTTCAATCTAATCAAGCAGCCGCACAGTTAACGCAATTAATGGATTGGGATGGCCCAAATGCAGGACTCTATGTAGGTCTGGTTATGGCTGTTATTGTGGGTCTTGTAATTATTGGTGGAATTAAAAGAATTGGTTCTGTTACCGAAAAGGTTGTTCCTTTTATGGCTATAATTTATGTAGGTGCCGGAATGATAATTCTAGGAATAAATTATGATATGATTCCTTATGCTGCGACACAAATTTGGCAAGGAGCAATAAATCCTAATGCTGCTTTTGGTGGTGTAATGGGAGTATTAATAGTAGGGTTTCAACGTGCAGCATTTTCTAATGAAGCTGGTGTAGGTTCTGCTGCCATTGCACACTCTGCAGTAAAAACCCGATATCCAGCTAGTGAAGGATTAACTGCTTTACTTGGACCTTTTGTGGATACCGTTATTATTTGTACAATGACAGCTATCGTGATTGTAATTACAAATGCCAAGCACAATTTATTTACATACGGTAATCTTGATGAGTCGAGTAATGTAATGCTTAATGCAACGAACGAACCAATTAACGGAGTTGATTTAACCTCGGTAGCTTTCGATTCTGCAATTCCACACTTTTCAATTGTACTTACTATTGCTGTTGTTCTTTTTGCAATTTCTACAATGATATCTTGGTCTTATTACGGACTTCAATCTTGGAAGTTTCTTTTTGGAAAAGGAAAAGTTTCCGATACAACTTACAAAGTCTTGTTTTTAATATTTTTAGTTATTGGAGCCTCTTCAAGTTTAGGAGCTGTAATCGGTTTTTCTGATGCTATGATTTTTGCTATGGTTTTCCCGAATATTATTGGTTTAGTATTGCTATCGCCTAAAGTGAAAAAGGAATTGAAAAAATACTTAAATGCTATTAAAATAGATAAAATGGATGCTACTATTCATAAAGAAAGTAAAGAAGAGAGAGAAATTTAAATTTTATTTCTGAAAATATAATCCCACTTCATGTTCATTAAGAAACACGAAGTGGGATTTTTTTTTGTTGCAATTAGTTATTTCATTTTTGAAATTCTGTTGTACTACATTTTTATGAAGAAGTTGTATCCATAATTACTTAGAGATTTCTCAACAAGCTGAAGGAGTTATTAATGAATTCGGGGTTTAAGAAACCGTTAACAAATTTTCCTACATTTTATTGAAATTGTGGTTTTTTTTAAGCATCTTGCTTCGTTTTATTTCAAAAAGCGTTTCATCTTAAAAATAAACTATGAAGAAATATCTTATTTCGCTAATTGCTTTTTTACTTCCTATTATCACCTTTGCTCAAGAAACCACCGCCTCTCAGTATATCGACGAGGCTTTTGCTAATTATACCGGCTGGTTTGTAGATCTTATTTTTTATGAAATACCATTTTCTGAATCTTTTCAGATACCCTGGGTTTTAATTGTATTGATTGGTGGAGCTACTTATTTCACTATTTATTTTAAGTTAATAAATTTCACGGGTTTTGGAACTGCTATAAAAGTGGTACGTGGAAAATATGAAGACATTGAAAAACACGGAGCAGACACACTCTATGGAGATGTAACTGCCAATGAACAAGAAAACTTAATTGAAACCATTCGCGATGACAGTGCCGAAGGCGAGGTTTCGCACTTTCAAGCTTTAACTGCAGCACTTTCTGCTACGGTAGGTTTAGGAAATATTGCAGGTGTTGCTGTGGCGCTTTCCATTGGTGGGCCGGGTGCAACTTTCTGGATGATAGTGGCGGGTTTGCTGGGTATGGCTTCAAAATTCGCCGAATGTACTTTGGGTGTTAAATATCGAGATGTAGGTCCGGATGGCACAGTTTACGGTGGCCCTATGTATTATCTTAAAAAAGGTTTGGCTCAAAAAGGAATGGCCGGTTTAGGTAAAGTACTTGCAGTAGTTTTCGCAATATTTGTAATTGGGGGTTCTTTTGGTGGTGGAAATATGTTCCAAGCAAACCAAGCGGCTGCCCAATTTGTTCAACTTTTTGATTTACAGGGAACCAGTGCAGCAATCTGGTTTGGAATTGTAATGGCAATAGTTGTTGCCGTGGTAATTATTGGTGGTATTAAGCGTATCGCGAAAGTAACTGAGAAAGTTGTACCATTTATGGCGGGACTTTATGTCTTGGGCGCACTTGTGGTTCTGGTTGTAAACTATCACCACATTGGCGATGCGTTCGCATTAATTTTTGAAGGTGCATTCTCCGGTCTTGGAATTGCTGGTGGATTGGTAGGTGTTATGATTCAAGGAATTCGTCGTGGTGCATTTTCAAACGAAGCGGGGGTTGGTTCTGCCGCCATTGCCCACTCTGCAGTGCGCACAAAATATCCTGCTTCTGAAGGAATTGTAGCTCTTTTGGAGCCTTTTATTGATACCGTAGTAATCTGTACAATGACTGCTTTGGTAATTGTAATTACAAATTTCGACAACAATATTATCCAATACGGTGTTGAAGTGAAAGAAGGAGTTGAGCTAACTGCGACTGCTTTTGATAGTGTTATTCCACACTTTTCAATTGTACTTACAATAGCCGTAATTCTCTTCGCTTTTTCAACTATGATTTCTTGGTCGTACTACGGAATGCAAGGTTGGATCTACCTTTTCGGGAGAGGAAAAGTTACCGAACTTATTTATAAACTGTTATTTTGTATCTTTATATGGGTTGGATCGGTAATCAGTCTTGGTTCCGTAATCAACTTCTCTGATGCAATGATTTTTGCAATGGTAGTGCCGAATATTATCGGGGTAGTGCTATTAACACCAGTTGTTAGAAAAGAATTAAACCGCTATATGAAAGCCATCAAAACCAAACATGATGCAATCGACGACGGTTTGGAAGATTTGCAGAAGCATATGTAAAAACTAATTTATATGGAATTAAAATCCCACTTCACGTTCAGCAAACAGCAACGGAGTGGGATTTTGCTTTTGTTACTACTCATCGTTTCGATACTGTGCGTTTATTGGTTTGTCGATTTTTCTGAAGAAGATAGTTTCGACGCTACATCCGCTGAAATTGTTTCGCTTCAAAAGGAATTGGATTCGCTTCGTATAGTTGAAATTGAAAATAGAAAACCGAAAAGATATCCGTTCAACCCTAATTTTATTACCGATTATAAAGGCTACGTTTTAGGCATGTCTAACGAAGAAATTGATAGGCTTCTTCAATTTCGAAGCGAAGGGAAATGGATTAATTCCGCCGCAGATTTTAAAAATATAACTGGCGTTTCAGATTCTTTGTTAAATGAGTTGAGTCCCTATTTTAAATTCCCAGATTGGGTTACAAATCCAAAACCCAAACGCGATTTTAATGATTATAAAAGTGAAAAGGGATTTAGTGAAAAGACTTTCGCGCAGAAAGGCGATCTCAATAAAGCGACAGAAGAAGAGCTACAACAAGTTAGTGGTATTGGGGCAGCGCTGAGTAAACGTATCGTTTCTTATCGGGAAAAAATGGGTGGATTTTCTAATGATATTCAACTAAACAGTGTTTATGGATTGGATGCTGCCGTTGTGCAACGAACGCTTAATCTTTTCACCGTAAAATCTCCAAAAGTAATTTCACAAATAAATATAAATACAGCCTCCGCTTCCGATATTTCCACCATTCCCGGAGTTTCATTTGAAATGGCAAAGAAAATCTGGGAATACAGACGACTACGCGAAAAAATAAACAGCATTCAAGAACTGGAAAAAATTGAAGGAATGACGGTAAGAAAGTTACAGCTAATTCAGTTATATTTGTCCGTTGAGTAAATTTTATAAATCGCCAAAAGGCTTATAAATAATAGTTTTAGACCAGTATGAATAAGATGTATTTTACAGAGGAGCACGAATTTTTCAGAAAAAGTTTTCAAGATTTTCTACAAAAGGAAGTAGTACCACATATTGAAAAGTGGGAAAAAACGGGGCACATTGAGCGCTTTATTTGGGAGAAATTTGGAGAAATGGGTTACTTTGGGATTTTTCAGCCCGAAGAATACGGAGGGTTAGATTTAGATCTTTTTTACACCATAATTTTCTTAGAAGAACTTCAGAAAGTAAATAGTGGCGGATTTGCTGCAGCGATGTGGGCACACGCTTATTTGGCGATGACGCACCTTAAAAAAGAAGCAAATCACGAACAAAAAGAAAAATATTTAGCACCAAGTATAACAGGTGAAAAAATAGGTTGTCTTTGCATTACCGAACCATTTGGCGGAAGCGATGTTTCTGGTATGCGAACGACGGCTGTAAAAAAAGGCGATAGCTATATTTTAAACGGTTCAAAAACATTTATTACCAACGGAATTTATAGCGACTATCTTATTGTTGCTGCAAAGACTTCACCAGAATTGGGGAATAAAGGGATTAGCATTTTTGTGGTAGACCGCGATACAAAAGGCGTTTCTGCAACTAAACTCGACAAATTGGGTTGGCGTGCAAGCGACACAGCAGAAATAGCTTTCGATAATGTTGAAATTCCGCTTACAAATTTAATGGGCGATGAGAATGCTGGCTTTCCGTATATAATGCAGCATTTCGCTTTAGAAAGGCTAATTATGGGGGTTAATGCCCATGCGCGTAGCGAGTTTGCTTTAGAATATACAATTCAATATATGAAAGAGCGCACGGCTTTTGGAAAGAGTATTTCAAAATTTCAGGCCTTGCGTCACCGCGTTGCACAGATTGCGAGCGAAATTGAAGTTTGTAAAACATTTAATTACGTTACCGCAAAACGCTTGAATGATGGCGAATATGTGGTAAAGGAAGCAACCATGAGTAAACTTATTTCTACCAAAGTTGCCGATGAGGTTATGACTGAATGTCTGCAATTTTTAGGTGGTTACGGTTATATGGAAGAGTATCCATTGGCGCGTTTAATGCGCGATAGTAGGTTAGGGCCAATTGGCGGTGGAACTTCAGAAATTTTACGAGAAATCATTTCGAAAATGGTTATTGAAGGCAAAGAATATAAGCCTGCGACTTAGTTGTTTATATTCACCTAAAATTTAAACCTAACTTTAAAAATGAAGTATTTCAATAAAAGCCAATTACTCACATTAGTTATTTTTTTTATCGGTGCCACCACCTTCGCCCAAAGCGAACTAAAAGGAAAGGTTGCAGATTTCTTAACGTATCAACCCATTGAAAGCGCAAGTGTTTACATAAAAAATACTACCACGGGTTCAATAACAAATGCAGATGGAAACTTCGTTTTAAAAGTTCCGCAGCAATATTTGAATGATACGTTGGTAATTTCGTCTATTGGTTATAAAAGCTTCAATGTATTAATTAGTGAATTTGAAAACGGCTCCGATATTTTTTTAGAAGAAGATGTAGCCTCCTTAGATGAAGTAGTGATAATTGCAGATCCACGACCTACTACTGGTAACGGCATTGTAGCGAAAGCCATTGAAAAACTACCAAGTAATTTGCCCGAGCAAGCTTATCTTCAAAAAGGTTTTTTACGTCACAAAGAGCGCAATAAAAAAGAATACAAGTGGCTTGTTGAAAGCGCCATCACTTTGTATGATTCTAGTTATGCCGCTGGCGCGAAAAATAACCTAAAGATTAACGTTGACGAAAACCGCAAAAGCTACGATTTAAGAGATGTGGATAGTTTGTTTACCTATTCGGCATTTCTTAAAAGTAAAGGGATGAAAACTGGAACGGTAAGTAGAAATTCAGTAAAAACGAAATCGTTGGTAGATGCCATAAAATGGAATGATAGCAGAGTTAACGGCTTGGAAAATCTTTTTAAAGGAAAACTTAATTTAGTTCGAAATTCGAATGTTACGGGTGCCTTATTAGGGAAAAATATTTTTGAAAAGCAACAGTTTACTTTAGACACTATCTTGGTGGATAACGGAAGAAAGCTTTATAAAATTAAAATTTCTAAAGGTGCAGATTTTGTAGGATTAAATACTCCAAACATCTACAATGAAGGTTTTGAGCCAAAAGGGTGGATTTATATTTATTACGACAACTACGCTATTAAAAAGGTGGAATACGAACTTGTAGCGGCTTCTGATGTTCAGAAAAAGCGCAGTAAAAGCCTGTTTGATTCTCAAACTATCCACAAACTCGTTATAACGTATATGGAATACGACGGAAAGATGTATCCCAACTATATTTACTACGAAACTCCAAAGCTTGTAAACACGGGTGATCGATCTTCAGAAAGAGTGAAAACTGAAGCAGAGCCAGGATTTGATAAAGACGAACAATATTATTACACCATTCAGGAAATATTATTCAGTGATATAATTCAAGATCCGGAATTAATAAACCAAGAATTACAACAAAATGATTGGTCTGCAGATATATTTTCTAGCAAACCATACAATGAGTCGTTTTGGAAGAATTACAACGTATTGCTGGAGAGTAAAGAAGAGGAGAAGCTAATTCAGGACTTGAGTAAACGTGCTTCTTTATATAAAGAATAATTTTTATTAAAAAAATTGAATACTGATTACTGAAAACTAAATACTTTTTTATACTTTTGCCGTCCTAAAGAGAGGAGGTGATGACACTATGTTAATTATACCAGTTAAAGACGGAGAAAATATCGACAGAGCCCTGAAGCGTTTCAAACGTAAATTTGATCGTACAGGAACTATGCGCCAGTTGCGTTCTAGACAAGCTTTTTCGAAGCCATCTGTTAAGAAAAGAGCACAAATGCAAAAAGCTCAATACATTCAGAACTTAAGAGATCAGGAAGAAATCTAGTATTTCTTTTTTGAAAATAGAAACTAAAAATCCGTTGGAATTTATTCCAACGGATTTTTTTATGGGTAAAAATTATTGCGTTAATGGGTTATTGAGTTATTTTGTAATGTTCCAGATAACAGATAACAGATAACCGAAAAAATGTCCTTCCAAGCCTTCATAGACTATTTGCAACTTGAAAAAAAGTATTCGCCACATACGGTGACTGCTTATTTAAGAGATTTGCAGGATTTTGAAACGTTTGCTTCGGAAGAATTTCAATATGCTAATATTGTAACTGTAAATTATTCCATTGTTCGTAGTTGGGTTGTTTCACTCGTAGATTCGGGCATTTCTAACCGCACGGTAAACCGAAAAATTTCTTCACTTAAAACCTATTATAAATTTCTGCTGAAAACGGCACAGATTGAAGTGAATCCTTTGGCGAAACACAAAGCGTTGAAAACCTCCAAAAAAATTCAAGTTCCATTTTCAGAAAATGAAATAGGAAATGTTATGGAGTTGCTTTCAACGGAAAAAGATTTTGAAGGATTACGCGACCGCTTAATAGTAGAATTGTTTTATTCTACTGGCGTGCGTAGGGCAGAGCTGATTAATGTAAAATTGAACGATGTATCTTTCGCTCAAAAAACAATCAAGGTTTTAGGAAAAAGAAGCAAAGAGCGCATTATTCCACTTTTGCCTACGGTTTTGGCAACTATTACAGAATATCTTCCTTTTAGGAATGAACTTGAAAATAGTAAAGATTCAGAATATTTGTTTCTTACCCAAAAGGGGGTTAAAATCTACGAAAATCTTGTCTATCGGATTATTAATTCATACTTTAGTAAAACTTCAGAAAAGGTGAAGAAAAGTCCGCATATTTTGCGGCATTCTTTTGCAACACATCTTTTAAATGAAGGAGCAGATATAAATGCGGTAAAGGAGTTGTTGGGACATTCCAGTCTTGCTTCCACACAAGTTTACACACAAAATAGCATAGCTAAATTGAAAGAGGTTTATAAAAACGCTCACCCTAGAAACTAAAACTAACAAAAAGAGGTGTATGGTATAAAAATACTTAGTATTTAAACTTTTAAAATTATATAATATGAGAGTAAACGTGCAAACCCCCAATTTTGCTGCCAAGGATGAACTTTTGGTATTTGTTGAAAAGAAATTATTGAAACTGGAACACTTCTACGATAGGATAGTTTTTGCGGATGTGTTTTTAAAAGTGCAGAAAACACGCGAGAAAGAAAATAAAATTGTTGAAGTATTGCTAAGTATTCCAGGAGATGAGGTGATGGTTAAGAAAGAAGCCAGAACTTTTGAAGAAGCTACAGATGAAGTTGTTAAGACTTTGGAGCGCCAACTTAAAAAAAGGAAACAAAAAGAAAAAGCATATTTATAGTAATATTTTTTAGAAAAAGTTTTGTAGAAAAAATAAATTCTCTACATTTGCAGTCCGTTAGAAATAGCGGACTTTTTTATGGCTAAAATATAGCCCGAAAAAGAGATCAAAAAGCCGATGTAGCTCAGCTGGCTAGAGCAGCTGATTTGTAATCAGCAGGTCGTGGGTTCGAGTCCCTCTATCGGCTCTAAAGATTCTGAATAAGGATTTTTGAAATATTGAAAATTTGGAATTTCTTTTTTGGAGATTCCTAATCGGGGAGATACTCAAGCGGCCAACGAGGGCAGACTGTAAATCTGCTGACTACGTCTTCGCAGGTTCGAATCCTGCTCTCCCCACATCAATTTTCTCAACAGAGAAAACGGAGTAATTGAAATAATGAAATCCAAGATTCTGATTTTTCAGAATTAAAAATGCGGGAGTAGCTCAGTTGGTAGAGCGTCAGCCTTCCAAGCTGAATGTCGCCGGTTCGAACCCGGTCTCCCGCTCTAAATTCCTGCGAAGGCAGGGATCTCGTCCTTTTCTAAAAGGAAAAGATTAAATACTTTACGCCGGTGTAGCTCAGGGGTAGAGCGTTTCCTTGGTAAGGAAGAGGTCATGGGTTCAATTCCCATCATTGGCTCGAGTTGTGAAAGCAATTGAACACTAATATATAACTAAGATTAAAATTAATACAAAATGGCAAAAGAAACATTCGATCGGTCAAAACCTCACTTAAACATAGGTACAATTGGACACGTAGATCACGGTAAAACAACTTTAACCGCAGCTATTACCAAAGTAATGGCTGATGCTGGTTTTTCAGAAGCCAGATCATTTGATCAAATTGATAACGCTCCAGAAGAAAAAGAAAGAGGTATTACAATTAACTCTTCACACGTTGAGTACCAAACTGCTAATCGTCATTACGCACACGTTGACTGTCCTGGTCACGCGGATTACGTAAAAAACATGGTTACTGGTGCTGCCCAAATGGACGGTGCTATTCTTGTTGTTGCTTCAACAGATGGACCAATGCCACAAACACGCGAACACATCCTTCTTGGTCGCCAGGTAGGTATTCCACGTATCGTTGTATTCATGAATAAAGTGGATATGGTTGATGATGAGGAATTACTTGAGCTAGTAGAAATGGAAATTCGTGACCTTCTTAACTTTTACGAGTATGATGGTGATAATGGACCTGTAGTACAAGGTTCAGCTCTTGGCGCACTTAACGGTGAGCAAAAATGGGTTGATACTGTATTGAAATTAATGGCTGAGGTAGATGTATGGATCGAACTTCCTGTTCGTGATGTTGATAAGCCTTTCCTAATGCCTATTGAAGATGTATTCTCTATTACTGGTCGTGGTACTGTTGCAACAGGCCGTATTGAAACCGGTATAGCAAACACAGGTGATGTTGTTGACATCATTGGTATGGGTGCTGAAAAATTAACTTCTACAATTACTGGAGTTGAAATGTTCCGTAAAATTCTTGATAGAGGTGAAGCAGGAGATAACGTAGGTATCCTACTAAGAGGTATAGAGAAATCTGATATCAGTCGTGGTATGGTTATCTGTAAAAAAGGATCTGTAACTCCACACGCTAAATTCAAAGCTGAGGTTTATATCCTTAAGAAAGAAGAAGGTGGACGTCACACTCCATTCCATAATAACTACCGTCCACAGTTTTACGTTCGTACAACTGACGTAACTGGAACAATTATGCTTCCTGATGGTGTTGAAATGGTTATGCCTGGTGATAACTTAACTATTCACGTTGAGTTGCTTCAAGCTATTGCAATGAACGTAGGTCTTCGTTTCGCGATTCGTGAAGGTGGACGTACTGTAGGTGCAGGTCAGGTTACTGAAATTTTAGACTAATTATCATATAATTAAAAGCACTGGGTGTCCCGAATTTACTTCGGGATACCTTGGCTTTTATAACGGGTTTAGCGTACTGCAATTAATTGTGCTAATCCTTATATACGGGTTTAGCTCAGTTGGTAGAGCACTGGTCTCCAAAACCAGGTGTCGTGAGTTCGAGTCTCCCAACCCGTGCAAAAAACATATTTTTTCTGAAAAGCTTAGCACGAGCCAAAAATTTCAGAAAAACCCAAAATTAATACTGCGACAAAATGGTAAACTATATTACAGAATCGTATAAAGAACTTAAAAATCACGTTACCTGGACTCCATGGGCAGAAGCACAGAAGCTAACAGTTATTGTAGCAGTGTTTTCAGTTCTATTAGCCTTAGCAGTTTGGGGAGTAGATACAGTATTCCACTGGGTGGTAGATCAATATTTCATCTGGATCAAGTCGTAAGAAATGTCCGAAACAATAAGTACAAAAAAGTGGTATGTAGTCCGTTCAGTTAGTGGACAGGAGAACAAGATCAAATCGTATATCGAATCTGAGATAAAACGATTGGAGCTTGAAGATTATATTGATCAGGTACTCGTACCCACTGAAAAAGTAATACAGATCCGTAACGGAAAAAAAGTAAACAAAGAACGCGTTTACTTTCCTGGTTATATCATGGTTCAAGCTAATTTGGGTGGTGAAATTCCACACATCATAAAATCCATTAACGGTGTTATTGGATTTTTAGGTGAAGTAAAAGGAGGAGATCCTGTGCCACTTAGACAATCTGAAGTAAACAGAATGTTAGGTAAAGTTGATGAGTTGTCAGTAAAAGATGATAACGTTAATATACCTTTCGTTACTGGCGAAACAGTAAAAGTTATTGATGGTCCATTTAATGGATTTAACGGTACTGTTGAAAAAATAAATGAAGAAAAACGCAAGCTTGAGGTAATGGTGAAAATTTTCGGAAGAAAGACACCGTTAGAATTAAGTTATATGCAAGTAGAAAAAGTTTAATTGTTACGCTTAATAGGTTTTTTCAGAGGCTTCCACTTTTGATAGACCACATTAAAAATTAGAAATGGCAAAAGAAATCAGTAAAGTAGTTAAGTTGCAAGTTCGTGGAGGTGCTGCTAATCCATCACCACCAGTTGGACCTGCTCTTGGTGCTGCCGGTGTTAACATCATGGAGTTCTGTAAGCAGTTTAATGCTAGAACTCAAGATAAGCAAGGAAAAGTATTGCCAGTAGCGATCACAGTTTTTAAAGACAAATCTTTTGATTTTGTTATTAAAACTCCACCCGCTGCGGTACAAATACTAGAAGCTGCTAAAGTAAAAAAAGGCTCCGGTGAACCACACGCAAAAAAAATAGCCACAATCTCTTGGGATCAAATTAAGACAATCGCGGAAGATAAAATGCCCGATCTTAATGCATTTACTATTGAGTCTGCTATGAAAATGGTAGCTGGTACTGCACGTTCTATGGGAGTTAAATTAAAAGGTGATGCACCTTTTTAATCTAAAAAAGAATCTATAAAATGGCACAATTAACTAAAAAGCAAAAGGAAGCTAAACTTAAGGTAGAGGATAGAACCTATACCGTAGCTGAAGCTTCTGCTTTAATAAAAGAAATCACCAGCGTAAAGTTTGATGCTTCAGTTGACCTTGCAATTCGTCTTAACGTGGATCCACGTAAAGCGAACCAAATGGTTAGAGGCGTTGTAACCCTTCCACACGGAACAGGTAAAGACGTTAAAGTATTAGCATTGGTTACTCCAGATAAGGAGGCCGAAGCTAAAGAAGCAGGAGCAGACTACGTAGGTCTTGATGAGTACCTCGACAAAATTAAAGGAGGATGGACAGATGTTGACGTAATTGTAACTATGCCAAGTGTAATGGGTAAATTAGGTCCTTTAGGACGCATATTAGGTCCACGTGGCCTTATGCCAAACCCAAAAACAGGTACAGTAACTATGGACGTTGCTAAAGCAGTTTCTGATGTAAAAGCTGGTAAAATCGACTTTAAAGTGGATAAAACTGGTATTGTACACGCAGCAATCGGTAAAGCATCTTTTGATGCAGATAAAATTGCAGGAAACGCAAGAGAATTATTAACAACCCTCGTTAAACTTAAGCCACAGGCCGCAAAAGGAATATACATAAAGAGTATCTATATGTCTAGTACCATGAGCCCAGGTGTTGAAATTGACACAAAAAGGTTTTCTGAGCAGTAAAAACTGGAAATTATGACAAGAGAAGAAAAATCACAAGTAATTGAAACGTTAACTGCGCAGTTGTCTGATAATGCCAACATTTATTTGGCAGACATTTCAGGCCTTAATGCAGGGAGTACTACTAACCTTCGTCGTGCTTGTTTCAAAGCAGGAATTCAGTTAGCAGTTGTTAAGAACACATTGCTTAAAAAAGCAATGGAGAGTTCTGATAAAGACTTTGGTGAATTAGCAGATATACTTAAAGGAAACACTTCTTTAATGTTCTCTGAAACAGGTAATGGACCTGCCAAAGTAATTAAAGAATTCAGAAAAAAATCTGATAAGCCGCTTTTAAAAGGAGCCTATATCCAAGAGTCAATTTACGTTGGCGACGATCAATTGGATAACTTGGTTGAACTTAAATCTAAAGACGAACTTGTTGGAGAAATTATCGGGTTGTTACAATCACCTGCTAAAAACGTTATTTCTGCTCTTAAGAGTGGTGGTAACACAATCGCAGGACTTGTTAAAACCTTATCCGAAAGAGAAGGATAAAATTTCATTTAGCACTAATTATTTTATATAAACACAATTATTTTTAAAAACGATAGAAATGGCAGATTTGAAAGATTTCGCAGAAAAATTGGTTAACCTAACAGTAAAAGAAGTTAATGAGTTAGCTACAATATTAAAAGACGAGTACGGTATTGAGCCTGCTGCTGCAGCTGTAGCTGTTGCTGCTGGTGGTGGTGCTGGTGCAGAAGCAGTTGAAGAGCAATCAGAATTCACAGTAATGTTGAAAGCTGCTGGTGCATCTAAACTTGCAGTTGTAAAACTAGTTAAGGAATTAACTGGTGCTGGTCTTAAAGAAGCAAAAGAATTGGTTGATAGTGCTCCTTCTCCAATAAAAGAAGGTGTATCTAAAGATGAAGCTGAGGCTTTAAAAGCACAATTAGAAGAAGCTGGAGCTGAGGTTGAGCTTAAGTAAGCTCACTACGTTCCAAACCCTTAGGTTTAGGTCTTCCGAATTTACTTCGGAAAGACCTAAACCATTTTGCGTATATAATGGTTAACACCTTTTTTATACGATTTTCATTATTATTTTAATTAAAATTCCGTCCATAGATGTCAGCAACGCAAACTGAAAGATTGAATTTTTCCTCTGTAAAAAATAAGCCGGATTATCCCGACTTTTTGGACATTCAGATTAAATCCTTTCAGGATTTTTTCCAGTTGGAAACCAAATCAGAAGAAAGAGGCCAAGAAGGATTATACAAAACCTTTTTGGAAAATTTCCCGATTACCGATACCCGAAACCAATTCGTTTTAGAGTTTTTAGACTATTTCGTAGATCCACCAAGATACTCCATTCAGGAATGTATTGAACGTGGTCTTACTTATAGCGTGCCTCTTAAAGCGCGTTTAAAACTGTACTGTACAGATGCCGAGCACGAAGATTTTGAAACAATCGTGCAGGATGTTTACCTCGGTACTATTCCTTACATGACCCCAAGCGGAACTTTCTGCATTAATGGGGCTGAGCGTGTTGTTGTATCGCAACTTCACCGTTCACCTGGTGTATTCTTTGGCCAGTCGTTCCACGCAAACGGAACTAAACTATACTCTGCTCGTGTAATTCCTTTTAAAGGTTCCTGGATTGAGTTTGCCACAGATATTAACAGTGTAATGTACGCGTACATTGACCGTAAGAAAAAGTTACCTGTAACTACACTTTTCCGTGCCATTGGTTTTGAAAGGGATAAGGATATTCTTGAAATATTTGACCTTGCGGAAGAAGTGAAAGCTTCAAAAACAGGACTTAAAAAATACATTGGCCGTAAACTTGCCGCACGTGTGCTAAAAACTTGGCACGAGGATTTCGTAGATGAAGATACTGGCGAGGTAGTTTCTATTGAGCGTAACGAAATTATTTTGGACCGTGATACTGTACTTGAAAAAGAACACATTGATGAAATCATCGATTCTGGATCAAAAACAATCTTGTTGCACAAAGAGGATAATTTATTGGCAGATTACGCCATTATTCACAATACATTGCAAAAGGATCCTACTAACTCTGAAAAAGAGGCGGTAGAGCACATTTATAGACAATTACGTAACGCTGAGCCGCCAGATGAGGAAACTGCTCGTGGAATTATCCACAAACTTTTCTTCAGCGACCAAAGATATAATCTTGGTGAAGTAGGTCGTTACAGAATGAATAAAAAACTGGGTCTTGATATCCCAATGGACAAGCAAGTGCTTACCAAGGAAGATATCATTACCATAGTAAAATATCTTATCGAGCTTATCAACTCTAAAGCTGAGATTGATGATATTGACCACCTTAGTAACCGTCGTGTACGTACTGTAGGGGAGCAATTGTCTCAACAGTTTGGTGTTGGTCTTGCCCGTATGGCACGTACCATCCGCGAGCGTATGAACGTTCGTGACAACGAGGTATTTACACCAATAGATTTGATTAACGCGAAGACACTTTCTTCAGTTATTAACTCATTTTTTGGTACCAACCAGCTTTCACAATTTATGGACCAGACCAACCCATTGGCAGAGATTACGCACAAGCGTCGTCTTTCTGCTCTTGGACCAGGAGGTTTATCTCGTGAAAGAGCAGGTTTTGAGGTTCGTGATGTTCACTATACACACTACGGACGTCTTTGCCCGATTGAAACTCCAGAAGGACCAAACATTGGTTTGATTTCCTCACTTGCGGTTTATGCGAAAGTGAACAATCTAGGTTTCATCGAAACGCCTTATCGTAAAGTAGTAGATGGTAAAATAGACTTGAAACATGCTCCTATTTATCTTTCTGCAGAGGAAGAAGAAGATCAGCACATTGCACAAGCTAACATTCCACTTTCTGATAAAGGTGTAATTGAAGCAGAAAAGGTAATTGCCCGAATGGAAGGCGATTTCCCATTGGTTGATCCTAGTATTCTAAATTACGCAGATGTTGCGCCAAACCAAATTGCATCTATTTCGGCATCGTTAATTCCTTTCTTGGAACACGATGATGCTAACCGTGCACTGATGGGCTCAAATATGATGCGTCAGGCTGTACCTTTATTAATTGCAGACTCACCAATCGTTGGAACTGGTCTTGAAAGACAAGTTGCTTCAGATAGTCGTGTTTTAATTAATGCTGAAGGAGATGGTGTTGTAGAATATGTAGATGCAAATGAAATCACTATTAAATATGACCGTACCGAAAATGAACGTATGGTTAGTTTTGATACTGACGACAAAACATATCAATTAGTAAAATTCAGAAAAACAAACCAGAGTACATCTATTAACTTGAAGCCTATTGTTCGCAAAGGCGACAGAGTTAAAAAAGGACAAGTACTTTGTCAAGGTTATGCTACTGAAAAAGGAGAACTTGCACTAGGACGTAACATGAAGGTTGCCTTCATGCCTTGGAAAGGTTACAACTTTGAGGATGCAATCGTGATTTCTGAAAAAGTAGTTCGTGAAGATATTTTCACATCTATTCACATTGACGAGTATTCATTGGAAGTTCGAGATACCAAATTAGGTAACGAAGAATTGACGAACGATATTCCAAACGTGTCTGAAGAAGCTACAAAAGATTTGGATGAAGCTGGTATGATTAGAATCGGAGCCGAGGTAAAACCTGGCGACATTCTTATCGGAAAGATTACTCCAAAAGGAGAAAGCGATCCAACGCCAGAAGAAAAACTACTTCGTGCCATTTTTGGTGACAAAGCAGGAGATGTAAAAGATGCTTCGCTTAAAGCTTCGCCATCTTTACACGGTGTTGTAATTGAGAAGAAATTGTTTGCCCGTGCGGTAAAAGACAAACGCAAACGTGCGAAAGACAAAGAAGACATCGCAGAACTTGAAGCAAAATACGAAGCTAAATTTATAGCTCTTCAAGATGTTTTAGTTGAAAAACTTTTCACTATTGTTGGCGGAAAAACTGCACAAGGTATAAACAATGACCTTGGTGAAATTGTATTCCCAAAAGGGAAAAAGTTCACATTAAAAATGCTTCATTCTGTAGATGATTATACCCACTTAATTGGAGGTACTTGGACTACAGATGATGAAACCAACGTGTTGGTTGCAGATTTAATGCACAACTATAAAATTAAGGAAAACGACCTTCAAGGTAACTTGCGTCGTGAGAAGTTTACTATCTCTGTTGGAGATGAGCTTCCATCCGGAATTTTGAAACTTGCCAAAGTTTACGTCGCTAAAAAGCGTAAACTGAAAGTAGGAGACAAGATGGCGGGACGTCACGGAAACAAAGGTATTGTTGCACGTATTGTACGTGAAGAAGATATGCCTTTCCTTGAAGACGGAACTCCTGTAGATATCGTGTTGAACCCACTTGGGGTACCATCGCGTATGAACATTGGGCAGATTTATGAAACGGTACTAGGATGGGCTGGACAAAAATTAGGTCGCAAATATGCAACTCCAATTTTTGACGGTGCAACTATAGACCAGATCAATGAATTGACTGATGAAGCTGGAATTCCAAGATTTGGACATACTTATCTTTTTGATGGTGGAACTGGAAAGCGTTTTGATCAACCTGCAACTGTAGGTATAATCTATATGCTGAAACTGGGCCACATGGTAGACGATAAGATGCACGCACGTTCCATTGGACCGTACTCACTTATTACGCAACAACCGCTTGGTGGTAAAGCACAATTTGGTGGTCAGCGTTTTGGAGAGATGGAAGTTTGGGCCTTGGAAGCATACGGTGCATCCAGCACACTTAGAGAAATATTGACTGTTAAATCTGATGATGTTATTGGAAGGGCTAAAACCTACGAGGCAATCGTAAAAGGTGAGTCCATGCCAGAACCAGGATTACCAGAATCTTTCAACGTACTTATGCACGAATTGAAAGGATTGGGTCTTGACATTAGATTAGAAGAATAATTGAAACCCTTCCGCTTCGGCGGAAGGGATCTTCATAAATTTCTTCCGAGGAATTAAAGCCTCATTTAACAACAAAGTTTATTTTAAATCATGATGAACAGAAATAAAGAAAACACAGTACAGAAATTCGACAAGATTTCTATTGGTTTGGCTTCCCCTGAATCCATTTTGGCGGAATCACGTGGTGAAGTTCTAAAGCCCGAAACAATCAACTACCGTACGCACAAGCCAGAGCGTGACGGTCTTTTCTGTGAGCGTATTTTTGGTCCTGTAAAGGATTATGAGTGTGCCTGTGGTAAATATAAAAGAATCCGCTACAAAGGTATTGTTTGTGACCGTTGTGGTGTAGAAGTAACGGAAAAGAAAGTACGTCGTGACCGTGTGGGGCATATCAATTTGGTAGTTCCTGTAGCACACATTTGGTACTTCCGTAGTCTTCCAAACAAAATTGGTTACCTTCTTGGATTGCCTTCTAAGAAATTAGATATGATTATTTACTACGAACGTTATGTAGTAATTCAACCAGGTATTGCACAATACGAAGGTGGAGAAGTTGTTAAGAAAATGGACTTCCTTACTGAAGAAGAATATCTTGCAATTCTTGATACAATTCCACAGGAAAACCAGTATTTGGAAGATAGCGATCCAAACAAATTTATTGCGAAGATGGGAGCAGAGTGCTTGATCGATCTTTTACAAAGAATCGATTTAAATACGTTGTCTTATAACCTTCGTCATAAAGCAAACAACGAAACTTCAAAACAACGTAAAACTGAAGCGTTAAAGCGTCTTCAAGTTGTAGAAGCACTTCGTGATGCAAACAAAAACCGCGAGAACAAAGCCGAGTGGATGATTATGAAAGTAGTTCCGGTTATTCCACCAGAATTACGTCCATTGGTGCCGCTTGATGGTGGTCGTTTCGCAACTTCAGATTTGAACGATTTATACCGTCGTGTAATTATTCGTAACAACCGTTTAAAGCGATTGATGGAGATTAAAGCTCCAGAAGTAATTCTTCGTAACGAGAAGCGTATGCTTCAAGAATCTGTAGATTCATTGTTTGATAACACGCGTAAATCTTCAGCAGTAAAAACTGATAGCAACCGTCCGTTGAAATCTCTTTCAGATTCATTGAAAGGAAAACAAGGTCGTTTCCGTCAAAACTTGCTTGGTAAACGTGTAGATTATTCAGCACGTTCAGTTATTGTTGTTGGACCAGAATTGAAATTATTCGAATGTGGTATTCCAAAAGATATGGCTGCCGAGCTTTACAAACCTTTCGTAATCCGTAAATTGATTGAAAGAGGAATTGTAAAAACTGTAAAATCTGCAAAGAAAATTATAGATAAAAAAGAGCCTGTAGTTTGGGATATTCTTGAAAATGTATTGAAAGGTCACCCAGTTATGCTTAACCGGGCCCCAACGTTGCACAGGCTTGGTATACAAGCTTTCCAGCCTAAATTAATTGAAGGAAAAGCAATCCAGTTGCACCCATTGGTATGTACCGCATTTAACGCGGATTTCGATGGTGACCAGATGGCAGTTCACCTTCCACTTGGCCCAGAGGCTATTTTGGAATGTCAGCTTTTATTGCTTGCTTCACATAACATTCTTAACCCAGCAAACGGTTCGCCGGTTGCGGTTCCTTCACAGGATATGGTTTTGGGTCTGTATTATATGACCAAACTGAAAAAGACAATGGGAGATACTGTTGTGAAAGGTGAAGGTCTTACTTTTTATTCAGCCGAAGAAGCTATTATTGCCTACAATGAAGGTATGGTAGATTTGAACGCCGAAATTAGAATCCGTACAATGGATTTTAATGATAAAGGTGAATTGGTAAAACAAATTATTACTACCACTTTAGGAAGAGTAATCTTTAACGAGAAAGTTCCTGTTGAAGCTGGTTTCATAAATGAAGTATTGACCAAAAAATCACTTCGTGATATTATTGGTAAAATTCTGAAAGTAACTTCAGTTCCAGTTACTGCAGCCTTCCTTGATGAAATTAAAACGCTAGGTTATAAATACTCTTTTGAAGGTGGATTGTCTTTCAGCCTTGGTGATATTATTATCCCAGCAGAAAAACAAAGCATGATTGATAATGCAAACACGCAAGTGGATGGTATTATCAATAGCTATAACATGGGTCTTATTACAAACAATGAACGTTACAACCAAGTAATTGATATTTGGACTGCAACTAACGCTGAACTTACCGAGCTTTCTATGAAGCGTATTCGCGAAGATCAGCAAGGTTTCAACTCTGTGTTTATGATGCTTGATTCTGGTGCGAGGGGTTCTAAGGAACAAATCCGTCAGTTAACTGGTATGCGTGGTTTGATGGCTAAGCCTAAAAAATCTAACTCTGGTGGAGGCGAAATTATTGAAAACCCTATTCTTTCTAACTTTAAGGAAGGTCTTTCAATTCTTGAGTACTTTATCTCTACACACGGTGCGCGTAAAGGTCTTGCGGATACGGCTCTTAAAACAGCAGATGCAGGTTACCTAACACGTAGATTGGTAGATGTTTCACAAGATGTTATTATTAATATCGAAGATTGTTACACCCTTCGTGGTATTGAAGTTTCGGCTTTAAAGAAAAACGAAGAAATTGTAGAAACACTTCGCGACAGAATTGTTGGGCGTACTGCGCTTAACGATGTTGTTAACCCACTTACCAAAGACTTACTTGTTGCTTCTGGAGATCATATTTCCGAAGAAGTAGCAGATGCAATTGCCGCCTCTCCATTAGAAAGAGTAGAAGTTCGTTCTGCACTTACTTGCGAGGCTAAAAAAGGTATCTGTTCGCAGTGCTACGGTCGTAACCTTGCTACCAATAAAATGGTTCAGCGCGGTGAAGCTGTTGGTGTTGTTGCAGCACAATCTATTGGTGAACCAGGAACCCAGCTTACACTTCGTACGTTCCACGTAGGAGGTATTGCGGGTAACATTTCTGAAGAAAACAAATTGGTCGTTAGATTTAACGGTAAAGCTGAGATCGAAGATCTTAAAACCGTTAAAGGTGAAGATAACCAAGGAAAACCAATTGATATTGTTATTTCTCGTACATCTGAAATAAAACTTGTTGACAAGAAAACAGGAATTACACTTAGTACCAACAACATTCCTTACGGTTCTACACTGTATACGAAAGATGGCGATAGCCTAACTGCTGGTGATGTAGTTTGTTCTTGGGATCCATATAACGGTGTAATTATTTCAGAATTTGCTGGAAAGATTAAATACGAAAACATTGTTCAAGGTATAACCTATCAGGTTGAAATTGATGAGCAAACTGGTTTCCAAGAAAAAGTAATTTCAGAATCTAGAGATAAAAAACGTATTCCAACCCTTCAAATTTTAGGGAAGAAAGACGAAGTTATCCGTAGCTATAACTTACCTGTTGGCGCTCACATTATGGTGGACGATGGCGATAAAATTAAGATTGGTAAAATTCTTGTGAAAATTCCACGTAAGTCTGCGAAAGCGGGTGATATTACAGGGGGTCTTCCACGAGTTACCGAACTTTTTGAAGCGCGTAACCCATCAAACCCAGCAGTAGTTAGCGAGATTGACGGTGTAATTTCCTTCGGAAAAATTAAACGTGGTAACCGCGAAATTATCGTTGAGTCTAAATTAGGCGAATTGAAAAAGTATTTGGTGAAATTGAGTAACCAGATTCTAGTTCAGGAAAACGATTACGTTCGTGCAGGTATGCCACTTTCTGATGGTTCAATTACTCCAGAAGACATCCTTCGTATTAAAGGCCCTTCAGCAGTACAGCAGTATCTTGTGAACGAAGTTCAGGAGGTTTACCGTCTGCAAGGGGTGAAGATTAACGACAAGCACTTTGAGGTGGTTGTTCGCCAAATGATGCGTAAGGTTAGAATTCAAGATCCGGGAGATACTACCTTCCTTGAAGACCAACTAGCTCATAAAGACGATTTCATCGAAGAAAACGATAAAATCTTCGGAATGAAGGTTGTAATCAACGCAGGTGATTCTGAAAACTTGAAAGAAGGACAGATTCTTTCACCACGTACATTACGTGATGAAAACTCTTTACTAAGAAGAAACGATAAAGAACTTGCAGAAGCACGCGATGTGGTTACTGCAACAGCTACGCCAGTACTTCAGGGTATTACGAGAGCATCGTTACAGACTAAATCATTCATCTCTGCGGCTTCCTTCCAGGAAACTACCAAAGTATTAAACGAAGCGGCTGTAGCCGGTAAAGTTGATACCTTAGAAGGCTTGAAAGAAAACGTAATTGTAGGTCATAAAATACCAGCCGGAACCGGTATGCGTAGATACGACACTATAATCGTGGGTTCTAAACAAGAGCTAGAGGAAATGAACCGCGTAAAGCAGGAAGTAAATTATAATTAATCTTAAAAAAGGTGCGTTTTCAGAAACGCACCTTTTTATTTTAGACCTCTTTTTATAAGAAAGCTAACGTCTAAAATCTAACATCTAACATCTTAAAAAATGGCAGATCAAAAAAAACAACAACCTAAACAAAACCAGATTAATATTGAGCTAGATGAAGCTGTAGCACAAGGTATATACAGTAACCTAGCTATAATCAATCACTCAGTTTCTGAGTTTGTGGTGGATTTTGTAACCATTATGCCCGGAATTCCAAAGAGCAAAGTGAAGTCTAGAATTATCTTGACGCCACAACACGCTAAGCGGTTTTTAAAGGCATTGAATGACAATGTTAAACGTTTTGAAAACGCACACGGCGAAATAAAAGATTATGAGCAACCGCCCATACCTTTAAATTTTGGCCCAACGGGTGAGGCTTAAAATAGTAAGTAACAGTAGGCAATGCCAGCTGTTCAATTACAACGATTCTTAAGTTATTCATTAGATATTATTCATTATTAAAAAGTACCCTTCCTGCATTTTAAATGCGAGAAGGGTATTTTTTTTGGCTGTCATAAATTCGTGCATTACGATTCTGTAGTGCTGTTTATAGTAGTTAATTGCCGATTTATTTTTTGAATGAATTGCTATTTTCAATTTGAAAACGATAAAAGCTATTTAAAAGGTTTTGCGAGCCTATATTATTAAAAGATCAATACAGTGTTATTGAAGTATTTTAAATCGTCTTATAGGCGCTAAAGCACCTTGAGCAATCGCCAACACTTTTAAACTCGAAGCTAGGGAAGGCACAAAAAAATGCCCTGCGATCTGCAGGGCATTTTTTTTAATTTACAAAAGGTCTAAAATTTAACCCTGATGATACATAATGATCCATTTGCTATATACGCCATCATAAACAAGATGGATCATTGACCATTGTTCACCCTTCATTTCTTTATTTTTTTCAATTCTATTTATTAAGATGTTTCCACCTTCTTTAAGTTCTAGCTTACCATTTTGAGGGTATAGCCAGATACTTTGCCCTGGATAACCTGCTACAATTCCTGTAATCTTAGTTTCTCCATTTCTATAAGTATTATAAATTCTAATAATTGCGTGTTCGGCGTTGGTTTGAAAAGTTAAATTAGGGTCAATTAAAAGATTCAAATTATCGTGATCCTTTGCATTTAGGCGGAGCTCACCAAAAGTATAATCAGCTGCTGCCTTAGCGCTGAGTCTGTTACCTTTTAGAATTAAGTTTCGATCTACTGCAACTTCACGAACAGTTCCATTGGAGCTCAATCCACCCAATTTTGTAGATTGAACGGATAATTGAGATGTGTTTGAAACACGCGCTGTGCCATTAACATGTAAAGTTTCTTGGGGATCTGTAGTATTTATACCTACTTGGGTAAAGGCAATAGTGGGTAATAGCGATACTAAGAATAGTAATCGAAGATTCATCTTTTTAAAGTTTGTGGGGATTAGTAAGTTACAAAGATATAAAGGCAGAAGTTTCCTACAAGTTTTTAGTATAACTTTAGCTGAAATACACTATTTTTCAGAAACATGAGGCAATCGCTACTAACCGAAAATCGCGTTTTTTATTTGGCTAAATACCTATTGGGTGCTGTTTACGGAGGTAATGCAACGACAGAAGCTGCGTTTAGTGTGAATTTTGGAGATAGAGACAGTTTGGATATAAATGTGATGTATTATTAACTATCTAGCTTTAAAGTGCGTAACAACCCACTTCTGAATCTCGTCATCGTATATTAATTGCACAAAATCATACGAGGTAGTTCTTACCTCGCCATTATTCATATTTGCCTGAACTTGATTGGCCGAACTTGAATCACTTTTTAAAAACCAAATTTTAAATGTGGGTTGTTGGGGATAAATCTAGATACTATGACCATTAGGTTCTTCTAAAACCCCTGTTAACCGAACGTATCTATTAACGCCACTAGCCGCTATGTTAACCTCAATAATTGATTTTCCTTCATTCGTGTTTCCGTCACTAATAAGTAAATTTAGGCCGTCATGTTCTTTAATTTGAAATTCAAGATAGCCGAAACTATAATCGTTGTATGACTTGGCGCGCTTAAATTGTTATTATTTAAAATTGAATTTTCACTAATCGATCCGTTGATATTTAAACCAATTGCTTTTGTGGTATTTACAATGCGTACCGCTTCCTTTACGTTTAACATATCTTGTGGAGTGGTGCCTATACCTAATTGGGCAGACTTACAGTAATGGTGTATCGCCAAGGTTTCACCACTCAAAATGCTGAATATAATTGAGGTGACGGATAACTAGAATTTCTTTTAAATGATTTTTTTTTAAAAAAAAAGAGACTCTCAGTGTTGACAGTCTCTTTTGTATAGTGGTAATGTTGGAGATTTTAACCCCCGTGGTTTTGCATAATAATCCATTTTGCCCTAGTGGCATCATATACAATATTGATCATACAATATTGTTCTCCAGATGGTTTTACATTGTCTTCAATCCGGTTTGCTAGTAATGAATTATTGTTGTTTGTTTTAAAGGCAAACTTTGAATTTTGTGGATAAACCCAAATACTTTGACCATCATATCCTGCTTTTACACCGGTAAATTCGGTGTCTCCAGTATTATATATTCTAATAATGGTTTTTCCGTCGTTGGCTTGGCCAGGTTCTAATAATAAATCCACGTTGTTCTGTGTTTTGGAAGTGAAACTCACAGACCCAAAGCTATGGTCGTATTTTACTTGGACGCTTAGAACATTATTAGATAAAACTAAATTTGATCCAACTGAAACTTGCCGCACGGTTCCGTTCGCGTCTAAGCCACTTACTTTAGTTGAAGTAACTGATGGTGATGTATTAGAAACGCGCATAGTTCCGTTAACGTGCAATGTTTCCTGAGGATCTGTTGTGCCTATACCCACTTGGGCGAAAGCAATTGATGGTATTATCAATAGCAAAAATATAAGTTGTAGGTTCATTTTTTTAAGATTTTGAGGTGATGAAAATCGATTAAATAAAAGCTATTCTAAAAATAACTGTTCAAAGTTACAATTTATAATTGGATAAAAGACATAAAATATCCACAAAATGCATATTTCGACGTTAAAGAGTGTTAATTATTGACTTTATCATAAAATCATTGTAATATTATTTGTGCGCAAATGTTAGCGTATGCTGCTGTATAGGCAAGTTTACCTCATATTAATATTGCTACTTTGGGTCTCTAAATTTCTGAAGATTGATTAGCGGGTTTATAGTTTTCGCAAGGATAGGAATATATCTCACGCTTAAAATTATAAATTAATTAGGAGAAGAGTATGACTACTGTTATTTCGGCTTATGTTAGTTGTTGAACGGCCAGTGGCTGCCTAACAGCAAAAACTCCCTAGATGCGGGAGCGTGCAATGTACATTTGTTCGGTGCTGATTTTGGAAGTAATGCAGTTTTAGAGGCTTTATGTAGTGTGCGTTTTGGAGATTGGGACAACTAATATGTAAGTGCTATGTATTATTAAATTAATTCGTTTATATAAAAAATGCCCTGCGGTTAGCAAGGCATTTTTTTGTTTTAGCCAAATGGGAGTATTAGCCTTCATGATTCATAATTACCCATTTTGATATCGCATAATCATAAACAAGGTGTATCATTTCCCATTGTTTAGCCTTCATTACACCATTTTTTAATACGTTGTGATTTTCCTTAATGTCAAGGTCATTGTCTTGTGGATAAAGCCATATACTTTGGCCATTATAGCCTGGGTCAATTCCTTTAACTTCAGTTTTGCCATCTCCATTTGAATTGTATATTTTAATAATAGAAAATTCAGCATTAGCTTGCGCGGGATTAGTGGTAGGGTTAATTAAAAGGTTTAAAGGTTCTTGGGTTTTTTCGGTGAGACGAAGTTCCCCAAAACTATAGTCATATTTTACTTTGGCGCTCAGTCTGTTATTGCTTAAAATTAGATTGTTATCTACAATTACTTCTTGAAGGACACCGTTAGCATTAGTCCCGATTATTTTGGTAGTTTGTACTCTTGCAGTATTATTTATACTTCTAATTCGCACTGTTCCTTCAACATCTAATGTTTCCGTGGGTGTTGTGGTATTTACACCAACTTGTGCAAAAGCGATTGTGGGAATTATTAATAATAGTAATAGAAGTTGTATTTTCATGATGCCTAAATTTCTGTTTGAATAATATACAAATGTATAATAGTATGAATTTCTCACAAGGGGGGCAAGGCTTCTATAAAAATAGTATTCCAGTAATTTTTTGAATGTTGTAGGAATAAACAGGCTTGATTTTGTGAATAAAATCGATTAAACCTCATAAAATTCGACAAACCGTTCTATTGTATGGCTTAGAGAATTATAATACTATTCGGCTTTCCTACAAAAAGCTAAAATATATTTTAACATTATTCGATGAAGTGGTATAATTAATCGATAAACATATAAAAGGAAAGCAATATCAATAGAAACTTAATATCATGAACATAAACAATCTCCGTTTTTGGTTGAAAATGATTACTTAATCTTATATAAATGTATATCGTCGTGTAGCTGCGCTAAAAGTGCTGAAAATTAACTAAAACATTAAGATAGTTATTCAAATATATATAGATATTTGTGCGGAATTTAATCTTCATCGATATGAAATATTTAATACTGTTTTTGTATTTTAATTTGCTAAGCGTTAGCTTAATAGCCCAAGTGGGTATTAATAATGTAGACCCAAAATCTTCGCTGGATATTACAGCTAGCAGCAAAGCAACTCCCGCAATAACAGATGGTATATTAATACCTAGAATAAGTGTCTTTCCAACAAGTACTCCAACGGCTGATCAAGATGGCATGTTGGTATATTTAGATATGGACACAACTTTAAGAAGTAAAGGTTTTTACTATTGGGATTCTGCTACTTCTAAATGGATTGGACTAACAAGCGAATGGGAGAAAGGAACAAATGTGGGTAATCAAAATTTAATAAAAGCCAAACAAGCGGATGCTGCGGGTACTAAAGTTGTTATAACCGAAAGTGGTTATGTGGGTGTTGGAACCGATAGCCCTACAAGTGAAGTACACATAATAGGTAAACGTACAGGAACTGATAAAATAGAGTTGAGTGTACAAAGTACTACTGGTCCTGCCGATATTAAATTATCCCCAGCCTCATCTTCTTCAATAGCTGTTCCATATCTTATTTCAGCTGTTGGTGATGGCACAACTGGGTTTCAGATTTCAGAAAATGCTGATGTTAAATTCAACATACGCCGGGATGGGGCGGTACGCATTAAGGATTTGAACCTAGCAGAGAATAGTGGTTTTAAATTTCCTGCAACCGTTTATGCCGATACTAATGGCGAATTGTTAGTTAAGGGTGCGCGATCTCCCAATGATGCTTTGGTAGTGAATACAAGTGCGGTAAGTTTTCAGATTATTTCTGCCTTGAAGAATGAACATGATAAAGAAGTTATAAGTCCAAGTTTGTATATTTATACAATAACACCGACTCAAGACATTTTATTAGATGTGTCATATCAGTTAGGCGTTTATGTAAATCAGACTGAGGATCCAACTAAAGGTCCGGAAAATCAACACGAATCTCAATTGTATGGTGCTTTTTTTGAAGTGAATTCAAATACAAGTTTAAGATATGCATTAAGTGGCGAGAACTTCTCTGGAGGTACAGATAGTTTTGCTGGCTCATATTTTATAAATGGACAGGCATATATTCCTTTATTAGCTAATACAGCTTATACAATAAAACTGAAAGGATATATCCATTCAGCTCTTAAAAATGATAAAGGATGGAGAGCAACTTTTGGTTCAGGAACCTTAAATATGGTGCAAATTCTTCAACGTTATTAATTCCTTTTGAAGAATATAATTTAAATTCAAATATTCATTAAAAAATCCAGCTCGACCGCTGGATTTTTTAATGGTTGTAATTGACAAATTAAATTTAAACTAATTACACGTTCTTACTCTTTTCAAACTCACTCACAAAATGAAATTTCACATTCGGGTATTTAGATTGTGTCATTTGTAGGGTGAATGATGAATCTGCAAAGAAAACCAGTTGGCCGCGTTTGTCTTTTGCTAAAAACTTCGCCTTCACTCTTTTAAAATCTGCAAACTCAGCGCTTTTTGGGTCTTTGGCTTCTACCCAGCAAGCTTTGTGTACGTTTAGGTTTTCGTAACTACATTTAGCGCCGTATTCGTGTTCTAGTCTGTATTGTATTACTTCAAACTGAAGCGCGCCAACGGTACCTATAACTTTGCGACCATTCAATTCTAAAGTAAAGAGTTGCGCCACACCTTCGTCCATTAATTGGTCAATCCCTTTTTCAAGCTGCTTGCTCTTCATTGGGTCTGCGTTGTTCACGTATTTAAAATGTTCTGGTGAAAAACTTGGGATGCCTTTATAGTGCATTTCTTCACCTTCAGTAAGTGTATCGCCAATTTTAAAGTTTCCCGTGTCGTGAAGACCTACAATATCGCCAGGGTAGGAGATGTCTACTATTTGTTTCTTTTCGGCAAAGAAAGCGTTGGGACTGCTGAATTTTATTTTTTTGCCATTGCGAACGTGCAGATAGGGCGAATTTCGTTCAAAAACACCGGAAACAATTTTCACAAAAGCAAGGCGGTCACGGTGCTTTGGGTCCATATTAGCGTGAATTTTAAACACGAAACCAGAAAAATCTTTTTCATCGGGTTTCACCAAACGCGTATTGCTTTCTTTAGGGCGTGGGGAAGGGGCAATTTCAACAAAACAATCTAGCAACTCGCGTACGCCAAAATTATTAAGTGCAGAGCCAAAAAATACCGGTTGTAATTTTCCTACTAAATATTCCTCTTGATTGAAGTCTGGGTAAACCTCGTGCACAAGCTCCAGTTCTTCCCTTAGCGTATTAGCGGCTTTTTCGCCAACAAGCTTATCGAGTTCGGGACTGCTTAGGTCTTCGATCTCGATGGTTTCTTCAATATCTTTTCGGCTATCGCCGCTAAAAAGGTTTATATTTTTTTCCCATACATTATATATACCCTTAAAATCGTACCCCATCCCGATAGGAAAACTCAGTGGTGTAACGCGCAGTTGCAGCTTTTGTTCAATCTCGTCGAGCAAATCGAAAGCATCGCGACCTTCGCGGTCTAGTTTATTGATAAATATAATAATAGGTATGTTGCGCATTCTACAAACTTCAACAAGTTTTTCAGTTTGCTCTTCCACACCTTTTGCAACGTCAATCACCACTATTACGCTATCTACGGCAGTTAGCGTTCTAAAAGTATCTTCCGCAAAATCCTTGTGACCGGGTGTGTCTAGAATATTTATTTTAATGCCTTCATATTCAAAAGCTAAAACCGAAGTAGCTACTGAAATTCCACGTTGGCGTTCAATTTCCATAAAGTCGCTGGTAGCGCCTTTTTTCACTTTATTATTTTTTACTGCGCCGGCTTCTTGAATTGCGCCACCAAAAAGCAGCAATTTTTCAGTAAGCGTTGTTTTTCCGGCATCTGGGTGTGCAATAACCCCAAATGTTCTTCTTCGTTTTATTTCACTTTTAATAGACATATAGACTAATACAATTTGCGCCAAAGATATGGGTTTTTACAAAGTTTTTACAGTGTAAATTCTATTAAAATGAAAACCATTTTTAAGTTTATTTCTTAAATAAAGTGTTTTTATTTCTAAATTTATTAAAAATAATATCAGGAATTTGAAGATGAATTTTAGTGACTTAAAACAGGCAAAAAAGCTATAAAAATGGTCTGAAAAATTTAAAAATTAGTCGATTTTGACCTTTTGTGAAGGGCTTAGAATGCTTGTTATTAGCCCTAATCTTGTAGTTCAACGAAATTTTTCTGCACTTAACCTATAATGTGTTATAACGCAAATAAGTAAACATTATTATTCCGTACATTTGGTCTTGATTATGGGCTTTATCATCTCATGACGCCATATTGTAATAAAAAATAAATAGGTATGAATAGAATTACTTCTCTTCGAATTAGCGCAAGAAAAATTAAGACAATAGTTGCCCCTCTGTTGTTTTTCTTTTCGATCTTGATGTTAGCATCTGGTTTTAAATCTAGCCATATAGAATATAAAGGATATTACTTAGAGCCAGAATTGCTGCGCAGTCTTGAGACTGCTCAAATTGGACCTTCCACAGCAGAGGAAGTTGGCTACATTCCAGAAAATTCGGCTAGTATGGCGGGAACTATAACTGTTCCTGTTGGATCTGTTGTTATAGATATGGGTGTTACGCCTCAAACTTTTAATAATGGATTAAAGCCTTACGGTTTAGTAGTTTCTTTACTTAATACATTTCAAACGCCAGTAATTTGGTCTATCAATCCTGCTAAAAGTAAGGATGGGGTAGATTTTACAGTTGATGGTAGAAGTTTTAAAGGAGGTACTTTTATTATTTCAAAAGAAAATATTACCAGTACGGTTCAAACAGAAATAAATCTTTGGAGAAGTAGAGGTGTTGTTACCTATACTACACTAACAAGTGTAGATGTGCCTTTACACAGAGAATTGACATATAATGTAAGGTGGATTATTAATCAGAAAAACGCCAAGATTGCCGAAGCTTATATGGAGAATGCAGGAATTCTTACTTCTGCATATACAATTGGAACTCCATTAAGTTTAAATTCATGTAGTGATTTATTCATTATACCGCATGATGATCCAGATTGGGCAGGTTTTGGAAACCCATTATTAGATTGGAATGAATCTCTTGCCAATGGCGGGAATTCTGGTTGGATTTGGGCAGGATGTCAAGCTGTTTCAAACTTGGAACGCGATGTGGATCCTACAAATCCAAATATAAGAACTAACTTTTTGGCAAAAAGCCCTACAGTATATCCAGGACCTTTTGATGGTTATGGACTTATTGAGCATGGCGAACATAGGGATGCTTCTGGTATTTATCCTTACCTAAATGATTTTCCTACTGATCCTATCATGCAATTTATGGGTAGAACAGATAAAGCGCACGATGGTGGTTCTGAGCAAATATATTTGCCTTACCCAACTGGAGGTTGGAGAAGCACCACGAAAGTTGGGGCTTGGGATCCTAATCAAAGAGATGTTCTAGAAGGCAAGTCTCCTGGGAAGGCAGCTCTTGTTGCTTATGGTAGAGCTTTTGGTCAGTCGGCCAGAGGTATGGTTTTATATGAAGGAGGTCACGAACTAAAAAATGGTTCGGTAGCTGAGAACGTAGCTGCGCAACGTATATTTTTCAATTTTGCACTAGAGTCTCCTGCTGAAAAAGCGCCACAGATTACTAATACTACTGTTATTCCTTCAGTGGTGGAAACTGGACAAACTATTCAGTTTAATCTTAACGTAGTTTCAAATACTGCTGTTACTTATCAATGGTCTACAACTTGCCCATCAGGCAGTTTCAATAATTCAACAATTTCCAATCCAATTTTTACTGCAGGTGGCTTATCTAATGGATGCCTTATTAAAGTTAAAGTTACCGATGCTTGTGGAAGAACTTCTTTTTTAACATTCAATATTAGAATTATTGAGCAACCAATAGTACCAACTCCTAGAGATTGTACTTGTGCTCCTTTTTATGATGGAGGGAATTTTAGAAACCCACAATTAATAAGTGGTAGTGCACTTCAAGTTGGTGCTATTTATAAATTCGCAAGTATTTTTCCAAACATTGATGGTTTAGTAAGAATTGAAGAATTTACAGGAGGAGCTTCCCTTTTAGAAATGGATGTAACTTCTTCTGGTTTGCCGGAGGCATTTCAACCAAGAATTAATAGTACAAATAATAATGATCAGAGTGTACTCTTTAATATAAAATTTGTTCGGTCTGGGGGTACTTATAATAACCCTAGCGATCTGGTGGTAATTTCGTATTATGCTACGCCGCTAGATATAGATGGTGATGGTAGTAATACACGAGAATATGCCGAAATAAGTTTGCCAGATGCATACTTTTTAGCTGCTAATAGAAAAATTAATATTAGTAGAATTGGAAATATAATTCGTGGAGAGGCAATAACTACTGAGACCGCGCCGGGTGGTGATGTTTCTTTGGATGCAAGATGGACATATAGTAACTATTTCGAAAATAAAAGCTCCTTATCATATAGAATTGGTAAAACGGGTGGAGATAGCGATAGATATTATTCATTGAATATGAGTAATGCTAATTACCCACAACCTGAATCTGTATTGATTACGTATCCTGTTATTTGTGGTAGTGTAAAAGATGTAGATGGAAATCCTTTAGTTAACGTAAATGTTGGTATAACTGGATCTGACGGAAGCTCACAAACAATTCAAACAGATAATACTGGTCATTATAAAGGAGTAGCGGAAATTGCCCAAGCTCTTGTTGATGTAACATATCAAGTTCGCGAAACTGATCCGAATGGATATATTTCTGTTTCCGATGTTGATGGTGCCAATGATAACTTGATTACTCGAGTTATAAATTTAAAATCAACCTGTGGAAATGATTTTGTTGATGGACCTGAAGATGTGAACGGTTGGTCATTTGTCTGTGGTGATAATAAAACTGTTGATGAATATGGATATAATGCCAATTGTAATACAACTACAACAGCTACAATTCCAAACCCAGGTAATGTATATGAATATATAGTAGAAATAGTATATAAAGGTTCAAATCCGGGTCAGACAATACAAGTAACTGATGGTAGTGGAAACCCGCATACATTAGTTAGAAGAACGCCAATTGGCGGAAGTAGTAATATTTGGGCGTATAGAGGATTGTTTTCTGGCAGTACGAATACAGTAACATATACAAATAATAATAATAGATGCGACCTTCAGTCAATGATGGTGTATGCATTTAGAAACGTCTCAGACGCGGCTGCTAATTCAGGTGTTTTTCCTGACATAAGTGGGCTTAACGATGTTAGGACTTTTACAATCAACATACCTACTTTTAGTGGGCCACGTGATATAGTTTTAGAAACACCTATTTCAGAACTTACAAACGATGGACGTTATCTTCTTCTTAGAGCTGAAGCTGGAGGAGTAACTAATCAAGTAATTTTATATGGTCCTGATGCAAGTTTGCCAGGAGGCACTTGCTGTTTGGCAATACCTAAACTATTATTAGATAATGTTCCAGGAACTGCAACGCAGGTAACTGTTACTGTAGATACAAGAAATAATCAAAACGGTCAGACTGTAAATGGTCAATCGTGGATAATTGCAGGTGGTGTAAATGTAGATGCTAACTGTTTTTCAGATTTAGCACTTAATTTAGTAAGTAAGACAGATATCACGTGTTTCGGAAGTAATACAGGAGCTATTACTGTACAAGCTACCGATGGAGTTCCGCCATATCAATTCAGATTAAACGGAGGTACATATCAATCTAGTCCAACATTCAACAATCTTGTTGCTGGAGTATATGTAGTTGAGGTTATAGATTCTATTGGAAATACTAAATCGCTTTCGGTTACATTAACCCAGCCTGATAACATAGTTATTCAAATAACTAAACAAAATGCCACTACTTCTGGTGCCTGTGCGAATGGTCGGGCTACGGCTACTCCTACTGGAGGAATTCCGCCTTATACGTACCAGTGGAGTGCTAGTGCTGGTAGTCAAACAACCGCAACTGCTACTAGCCTTCCTTCAGGCACACATACAGTTACTGTAACAGACTCTAACGGATGTCCAGTAAATCAAGGGGTTGTAATTGATTGTATTAATGATTGTGATGCTGTAATTGCAGTAGACTTTGTTACTCACGTATCTTGTAAAGGTGATAACACTGGTGTTGCAAGAGTTTCGGCGAGTTCGGTTGCCAATCCTGCAGCACTATTCACATTTACATGGAATACAGTTCCGCCACGAATTGATGCCGGCGTAACTTCTAGTACAATTAATAATTTAGCTGCAGGTGTTTATACCGTAAGTGTAACCATTGATGGGACAGTTTGTCTCCCTGTAGAACAAAGTGTAACAATAAACGAGCCTTCAAACGGATTAAATGTAACCGCTACATCTACAGATGAAAGTGGTCCTAATACGGGAGATGGAACTGCTACAGCGAACGCTTCAGGTGGAACACCACCATATTCATATAGCTGGAGCCCCGGAGGTCAAACTACTCGGGTTATTACAGGTTTGAGTGCTGGTGTATATACCGTTACCGTAACGGATTCAAAAGGTTGTACAGCGGTGGCTTCTACAACTGTTAACCCAGGAAGTTGTCAAGGTTTAAGTGCGAATGCTTCTTCAACTGGAGTATCGTGTAATGGAAATAGTAATGGTACGGCAACAGTTTCTGTGAGTAACGGAGTAGGACCATTCAATTACTTATGGAGCCCAGGGGGAGCAACTACCCAAACAATTACAGGATTAAGTGCAGGAACATATACAGTTACTGTTACCGATCAAACAACATTATGTACGGTAAATGCTTCAACTACAGTTAACCAACCCAACGTACTAAGTTCTGGTATTGCAATTACGAGCGTATCTTGTTTTGGGGGTAATAACGGATCATTAGATCTAACTGTTGCCGGGGGAACCCAGCCATATTCTTTCTTATGGAATAATGGTGCAACAACTGAAGATTTATTCAATTTAGCGGCTGGTACTTACTCTGTAACAATTACTGATACAAACGGCTGTACAACAACAAATAGTGCAACAGTGCTACAGCCAACTGCAGCTTTATCGCTCACATATACTGTACAAGATGTACTTTGTTATGGCAGAAATACTGGGGCAATTGATATTACTGTTGCCGGTGGTACTGTGCCTTACCATTATAATTGGAGCAATGGTGCTACAACTCAAGATTTATCTAGTATCCCTGCTGGTGTTTACAGTGTTACTGTAACAGACGCTAATGGATGTACACTTACTCAAACTTCAATTACAGTAAGTGAGCCATCGAATCCTATTAGTGTAATTATTACCAAAGAAAATGCAACAACCGGACAAGGTTGTAACAATGGTCAAGCTACTGCCAGTCCTTCTGGAGGAGTTGCGCCTTATACATATTTATGGAGTGCAAGTGCAGGCAATCAAACTACAGCAACGGCAACCAATCTTCCTGCAGGTTCACATAGCGTTACTATAACAGATACTAATGGTTGTGAACTTGTACAAGGGGTGGTTATTATTTGTGATAACACCTGTGATGCGATTATTACAGTAGATCAAGTAACGAATGTGCTTTGTGCTGGTGATAATAGTGGTACTGCTACAGTTAGTGCGTCTTCGGCGGCTAATCCTGCGGCATTATTTACATTCACATGGGATACAACTCCGCCTCAAGTATATGCTGGTGTTACAACTAGTACTATTAATAACCTTGTTTCAGGTATTTACACTGTTAGTGTAACTATCGATGGTACAGTTTGTCAACCTGAAGAGCAAAGCGTTACGATAACTGAACCAGCAACCGTTCTTTCGGTATCCGCGACTTCAACAGATGAAAGCGGACCCAATACTAATGACGGAACAGCAACTGCAAATCCAATAGGCGGTACTCCGCCTTATGCTTATAGCTGGAGTCCAGGTGGACAAACCACCAGAGTTATTACAGGATTAGGTGCAGGTGTTTATACAGTTACTGTTACTGACGCAAATGGTTGTACTGCAATGGCAACTACAACTGTGAATCCTGGAACTTGTAGAGGATTGGCAGCAAGTGCATCTTCAACATCTGTAACGTGTAATGGAAATAGCAATGGTACCGCAAGTGTTTCAGTAACTGGAGGATCGGGATCATTTACTTACCTATGGTCTCCTGGAGGTCAAACTACAACAATTATCTCGGGATTAATTGCCGGAACATATTCTGTTGTTGTTACTGATACAGTTACATTATGTACTGTTAATGCTTCTACTACTGTTAATGAGCCTAATGTGTTGACTTCTGGAATAGCCATTACTCACGTTAGATGTTTTGGTAATAATTCAGGTGCATTAGATTTAACAGTCACAGGTGGAACAGCTCCTTACTCCTTCTCATGGAATACTGGTGCTACATCTGAAGATCTTATCAATTTAGCTGCGGGTACTTATACTGTAAACATTACCGATGCCAATGGTTGTACTGCTACAAAGAGTGCTACAGTTTTGCAGCCAGGTACTGGTCTTACTTTAGCAATTACATCTCAAACTAATGCAGTTTGTAGTGGATTGGGTTCTGTAACCGTTCAAGCGAGTGGTGGAACTGTGCCTTACTTATATAGTGTTGACGGCGGTGCATATCAATCTTCCGGAACATTCAATAATTTAACAGCAGGTAACCATACTATCACTGTCTTAGATGCCAATAATTGCACGAATCAAGTTGCTGTAAATATATTAAGCAATTGCATATTAGCCATTGAGGATATCAACGATACCTTTAAGAACCTACCAGTAGGAGGCGATGTATCTACCAATGACTTGAACTTAGACGGTCCAGCCGGAACGGAAGTGTTCACTTTGGTAACAGGTCCAACAAGTGGTACCGTGGTATTTAATGCCGATGGAACATACATATACACACCAGCACTTGATTTTGTAGGTGCCGATATCTTTGAATATCAGATATGCGATGG